>NZ_JAPSMD010000738.1 GCF_027856955.1 Falsiroseomonas oryzae
GGCGTGCCGCCGCGGCCGCTGCTCCCCAGCGCCGATCCGCGCCGCGCGCTGGCGCTGCTCGCCGCCGCGATGGAGGGTGCGCAGCCCGCGACGGTCGTCGCCGTCACCGGCACCAACGGCAAGACCAGCACCGTGGACTTCCTGCGCCAGATCTGGGCGCTGGACGGGCAGCGCGCCGCCTCGCTCGGCACGCTGGGGCTGGTGGCGGAGGGCGTGCCGCCCGGCCCCTCGCTCACCACGCCGGACCCGGTCGCCCTGCACGCGATGCTGGCCATGCTGGCGCGGCGCGGCGTGACGCATGCCGCGATGGAGGCCTCCTCGCACGGGCTGGACCAGCGGCGGCTGGACGGCGTGCGGCTGGCGGCGGCGGGGTTCAGCAACCTGACGCGCGACCACCTGGACTACCACGGCGACATGGCGGCCTACCGCGCCGCCAAGCTGCGGCTGTTCGACACGCTGCTGCCCACCGGCGCGGCGGCGGTGGCGAATGCCGAGATGGAGTCCGAAAGCCTGGCGGCGCTGCGCGGCATCGCCGCCGCGCGTGGCCTTCGCCTGCTGGCCGTCGGCGAGGCCGGCGACGAGCTGCGCCTGCTGCGCCAGGCGCCGCGGCCCGACGGGCAGGAGCTGGAGCTGGATGCCTTCGGCCGGCGCGCCGTGCTGCACCTGCCCCTGCCCGGCCGCTTCCAGGCCGACAACGCGCTGCTGGCCGCGGGGCTGGCGGTCGCGACGGGCATGGAGCCCGGGCGCGTGCTGGCGCTGCTGCCGCGCCTGACCGGCGTGCGCGGACGGATGGAGCTGGCGGCGCGGCTGCCGAACGGTGCGGCCGCCTATGTGGACTACGCCCACACCCCGGACGCGCTGGAACGGCTGCTGGCCGCGTTGCGGCCACATGTCGCGCCCGGCGCGAAGCTGCATGTGCTGTTCGGCGCCGGCGGCGACCGCGACCCCGGCAAGCGCCCCCTGATGGGCGAGGCGGCGGCGCGCGGCGCCGATCTCTGCTGGGTGACCGACGACAATCCGCGCAGCGAGGACCCGGCCACGATCCGCGCCGCGGTGCTGGCCGGCTGCCCCGGCGGCATCGATGCCGGCGACCGGGCCGGCGCCATCGCGCGCGCGCTGGCCGAACTCGGCCCAGGCGACGTGCTGGCCGTGGCAGGCAAGGGGCATGAGAGCGGCCAGACCATCGGCGGCGTGACGCATCCCTTCGACGATGTGGCGGTGGTACGCGGCCTGCTGAACGGGGCGGCCGCATGAGCGCGCTCTGGACGTCGGCCGAGTTGCGCGCGGCGACCGGCGGCACGCTGCCGGACGGCATCGTTGCGACGGGCGTCTCGATCGACACCCGCAGCATCGTGCCCGGCGACCTGTTCGTCGCGCTGCGCGACGCCCGCGACGGGCACGACTTTGTCGCGGAGGCGCTGGCGAAGGGCGCCGCAGCCGCGCTGGTGGACCGGGACCCGCCGGGCGTCGCCGCCGATGCGCCGCTGCTGCGGGTGGCCGATACGCTGGAGGGCTTGCGCGCGCTGGGCGCCGCCGCGCGGGCGCGCAGCGCCGC
>NZ_JAPSMD010000739.1 GCF_027856955.1 Falsiroseomonas oryzae
AGCCTCGGCAGCAGCCGCGCCAGCGGCGATGGCCGCGCGGCCGGCGTGGCGGCCGGGGTCGCCGCGACGGCGGCGGGGGCCGGCGGGGGGGCGATCGCGTTCATGGGCTCAGGCCGCCGTCAGCTTCTTGATGGCGAGCGAGTTCAGGTAGGCGGCCGGGTTCTCCGGGTCGAAGACCTTGCCGTCGAAGAAGGTCTCCCGCCCGCGCGACGTGCCGGACGGCGTCTCCGCGTTCGGCACGCCCGCGCGTGCGGCGGCGGCGCGCCAGATGTCCTCCCGGTTGACCTGCTGCAGCAGCGGCGCGGTGTCGAGGCCTTCCGGCAGGATGCCCCAGCGGATGTTCTCGGTGAGGAACCACAGGTCGTGCGAGCGGAACGGGTAGCTCGCATGGTCGCGCCAGAACTTCATGGTGATGTCGGTGTTGCGCAGCGTGCGGCCGTCGCCGTAGTCCACTTCGCCGCGCATCCGACCGATGATGTCGTTCACCGGCACGTTGAACCAGGCGCGGCGGCCCAGGATGTCGCACATCTCCTGCAGGTTCGCCGGCGTGTCGCACCAGCGCGCCGCCTCGATCACCGCGGCGGTCAGTGCCTCCGTCGCGCGCGGATTCTGGGCCACGAAGTCGCTGCGCAGCGCGAAGCACTTCTCCGGATGGTCCTTCCAGAACTCGCCGGTGACGATGGCGGTGTAGCCCAGGCGCTGGTTCACCAGCTGCGCGTTCCAGGGCTCGCCCACGCAGAAGGCGTCCATGGTGCCGACGCGCATGTTGGCGACCATCTGCGGCGGCGGGACGACGATGGTGGAGACGTCGCGCTCCGGGTCGATGCCGCCGGCGGCCAGCCAGTAGCGGATGAACATGTCGTGCGTGCCGCCGCGGAAGGTCATGGCGACCTTGCTGTCGCTGTTCAGCGCGCGCCGCAGCGGCGCAGCGTCCAGCCGCGCGCCGAGCGGCATGTGCTTCGCCGCGACGCTGATCGCCTGGCCGTTGGTGTTCAGCCGCGCCAGCAGCGCCATCGGCACGGGCTGGTTGTTCTGCACGATGCGGCCTGTGTGGATGTGGTAGGCCATCGGCGTCAGCAGGTGGGCGCCGTCGATGCCGCCGCGGCCGCCGCCCAGCACCAGGTTGTCGCGCGTGGCGCCCCAGCTGGCCTGGCGCGCCACCTCCACCTCCGTCATGCCGTGCTTCGCGAAGAAGCCCTTCTCCCGCGCGATGATCAGCGGCGCGCTGTCGGTCAGCGCGATGAAGCCGAGCGTCGCCTTGCGCACCTCCGGCGTGGTGCCGGATTGCGCAAAGGCGCCGCGCGGGGTCGCTGCGCGCGCGGCGGCCAGCAGGGCCGCGGTGGCGGCGATCGCCTGGCGGCGGGTCGGGGCAAAGCCGGTCATGGGATGGGCTCCTTCGGCGTGTCGAGGGCGGGATGCAGCGCGGCGGCGCGCTGCCAGAGGTCCGGACGCCAGGGCGCGAGCGCTGCGGCCTGCGTGGCGGCGTCGGGCAGGTGTCCCCAGCGGCGCATCGCGGCGAACCAGCGCGCCTCGGCCTCGGCGGAGAGCGGGG
>NZ_JAPSMD010000740.1 GCF_027856955.1 Falsiroseomonas oryzae
GGGCCTGGGCGCGCAGCAGAACGCCATGCCCGGCGCGCCCGGCGCCCGGTAGCCGCGCGCGGCGGTTCAGGCCGCCCGGGGGACCGCGCGCGGGCGCACCCGCAGCACCATCACCAGCGCCAGGGCGAGCGCCGGCAGCAGCGCCAGGTTCAGCGCGTTCCAGCCGAAGCCCGCATGCACCGCACCGGAGGCGAGCGCCGTGCAGGCCACCGTGCCGAACACGATGAAGTCGTTCGCCGCCTGGGCGCGCACCCGCTCCTCCGGCCGATGCGCCTCGGACAGCAGGGTGGTGGCGCCCGTGAACATGAAGTTCCAGCCGATGCCGAGCAGCACGAGCGCCACCGTGAAATGGCCGAAGCTGACGCCCATCAGCGCGACCGCGACGCAGAGCGCATTCAGCAGCGCGCCCGCGACGATCACGCGGCGCACGCCGAAGCGCGCGATGATCCGGCCGGTGACGAAGCCCGGCGCGAACATCGCCACCGCATGCGCCTGGATCACCGTGGCGCTTGCCGCCACGGCGAAGCCGCAGGCCATCATCTCGAGCGGCGTCGAGGTCATCACCAGGTTCATCGTGCCATAGGCGATCGCGCCGGTGACCGCGGCGGTGACGAAAGCGGGTCGCCGGATGATCTCGCCCACCGGGGTCGGGCTCGCCTGGCGTGGCGGCGCCGGCGGCAGCCGCACCACGGTCAGCAGTACCAGGCAGGCCACGGGCAGGGCGGCGAAGATCAGGTAGGTGCCCAGGAACAGGAAGGGCGCGACCATGTCCTTGCTGTGCTTCACCAGTTCCGGCCCGAACACGGCCGCCAGCACGCCGCCGGCCATCACCAGCGAGATGGCGCGCGGGCGATAGGCGGGGGTCGCGACCTCGGCCGCGGCGAAGCGGTAGTGCTGGGCGATGCCGAAGCCGATGCCCGCCGGCAGCGCGCCCGCCGTGTAGAGCCAGAAATCGGCTTCCCAGATGCCCAGCGCGAAGATCAGCGAACCCAGGATGGAGGCCACCGCGCCCAGGCTGAACCCGGCCCGCCGTCCGAGCCGCGCGAAGACGATCCCGGCCGGAATCGAAGCGGCCATGGTCGCCACCATCTGCAGTGCCATCGGCAGGGTGGCGAGCGACTTGTCCTCCGCCAGGCTGTGCCCGACCAGCGCGCTCATCGCCACCTGCCCGACGATGGAGGCGTTCATCAGCGCCTGGCACAGGAACAGCAGGAACACGTCCCGCTTCATCAGGCGCGTCTCGGCTGTCACGTGAAATGGCTCCATCCGGCGGCGGGCAGCGCCATCGGCGCGCCCGACGCATCCAGCACGCGCACCCCCTGCCCGTCCAGGAAGCGGCCGATGCGCGTCACGGGGATCTGGGCTGCGGCGGCCGCGGCCAGGATGCGGGGGGCATCGCCGGGATCGGCCGCGAAGAGCAGCTCGTAGTCGTCGCCACCGCCCAGCACCCGGGCCAGCAGCGCGGGATCGGCCGCCACGGCCGCGCGCGCCGCCGGCGAGAGCGGCACCTCGCCCGCCCGGATCTCCGCCCCGCAGCCGGCCGCCCG
>NZ_JAPSMD010000741.1 GCF_027856955.1 Falsiroseomonas oryzae
GCCGCGCGGCAGCCGCGCCGCCGCCGCGCAGGGATCGGGCAGGCGCCGGGGATCCGACAGCAGCCAGAGCCGGGGCAGCCACCGCGCGGTGCGCCCCTTCGCGCGCCCGCCCGCCGGCTTGAGCCGCCGGGCCCACCCCTCTAGCGTCCGCCCTTCCAAGACCCGGACCCCTCCGTGACCGACGCCGCGCCCGACGCATCGAGCGACCCCGAGGCCATCGCCCGCAACCTGGCCGCCGTAAAGGCCCGCATCGCGGAAGCCTGCGCCCGCGCCGGCCGCGACCCGGGCACGGTCACGCTCGTCGCCGTCTCCAAGACCCATCCGGCGGAGGCGGTGCTGGCGGCGCTGGCCGCTGGGCAGGCCGTGTTCGGCGAGAACCGCGTGCAGGAGGCGATGGCGAAGTTCCCGCCCTTGCGCCCCGCCCATCCGCAGCTGCGCCTGCACCTGATCGGCGCGCTGCAGACCAACAAGGCGCGGGAGGCGGTGCGCGTCGCCGACGTGATCGAGAGCCTGGACCGCCCGAAGCTGGCCGCAGCGCTGGCCGATGCCATGGCGAAGGAAGGCCGCCGCCCCGCGCTGCTGGTCCAGGTCAACACCGGCGACGAGCCGCAGAAGGCCGGCGTGCCGCGCGCCGAGGCCGACGCCTTCCTGCGCGCCTGCCGCGACGACCATGGCCTGGAGATTACCGGCCTGATGTGCATCCCGCCCGTCGAAGGCGACCCGCGCCCGCATTTCGCCTGGCTCGCGGGCCTCGCCGCCCGGCACGGGCTGCGCACCCTGTCCATGGGCATGAGCGGCGACTTCGAGGCGGCGATCGCCGAGGGCGCCACCCATGTCCGCATCGGCACCGCGATCTTCGGCAGCCGGCCGAAGCCCTGAGGCCCCTCAGCCCCGCCCGGCCTTCCGCAGGACGAGGTCGCAGAACGCCGCCGAGATCCGCGACAGGCCGGGCAGCAGGTAGTCGAAGCCCTCCCGCGCCTCGGCGAACATCGCGCGCATGCTGGGATTCGCCTCGAACACCAGCAGCCGCCCATCGGACAGCATCGCGCAGTCGATGCCGAAGAAGTCCAGGCCGAGCCGCGCGCCGATCTCCCGCACCGCCCCCAGCCGCGCCGGACCGAAGCGGCGTTCGAAATCCGCCAGGTAGGCCTGCTCGTCGGCCTGCGCCTCGGGGTGGGCGCGCATGAAGGAGCGGGAGTTGCGGTGATGGATGTTCCAGTGGTCGGCCGCGGCCAGGTGCTCCGGCATCGGGCGGCCATCCACCACCATGATCCGCGTCTTGCGGTACACCCCGTCGGCGTCGCGGAAATCGACGAAACTACTGAGGAACAGCGCGGTCATGGGCGGCAGCTCCGCGAAGTCCGCGGCATCGCGCAGCAGCACCATGCCCTGGCCGGTATGGGTGCCGGCCGGCCGGGCGATCACCGGCAGGTCGAGCCCGGCCTCGTCCAGCGCGGCGCGCACCGCCGCCGCGGTGTCGGCCGCCGGCGCCACGCGCACCAGGCGCGGCACCACAAGGTCCGGAATGCCCGCGAACAGCGCCG
>NZ_JAPSMD010000742.1 GCF_027856955.1 Falsiroseomonas oryzae
GTCGCGTCCCAGTCATGCCCCGCCGCTACCGCCGCCCGCGCCGCCGTGCCGAGACCGGGATGCGCACCGGCCAGCACCTCCGCCACCCGCGTCGCGGTCGCGTCCGCGCCGTCCGCCACCAGCAGGTCGCGCCCGGGTTCCGCCCGCACCCCCTCGAAAGCCTGGGGAGAGGCGACCACCGGGCGGGCCATCGCCATCGCCTCCAGCACCTTGTTCTGGATGCCGCGGGCGATGCGCAGCGGCGCGACGGCGACCGCCGCATGCGCGACATAGGGCCGGACGTCCGGCACCGCGCCGGTCACGTGCACGCCCGGACGCTGCGCCAGGGCCTGCACCGCAGGCGCCGGGTTGGTGCCGACGATGTGGAACTCCGGCGGCGCGACGCCGGCAGGCGGCGCGGCGCGCAGCCGCGGCAGCACCTCCTCCGCGAACCAGACGACGGCCTCGATGTTCGGCCGGTAGTTCATCGTGCCGGTGAAGACGATGGCGGGCGCGTCGCCCTGGTAGGGGTTCGGGTGATCGCGCGCCGGATCGAAGCGCGCCAGGTCCACGCCGTTGTCCACGAAGCCGACATGCGGGGCGGCCTCCGGCGCCAGGGCGGCGAAGTGCTTCGCCTCATCCTCCGAGACGAAGATGGCGTGGTCGAATTCCAGCGCAGCGCGGCGCTCGAAGGCCAGCAGCGTCCGCGCCTCCCGCGCCCAGACATGGCGCATCGGGGTGCGCGCGTTGGCGGCGTAGGCGCGCCACTTCTCGGAATCGACATCCACCATGTCCAGCACGCGGACCAGGCCGGGGCGCCGCGCCGCCGGGCCCATGACGTAGGGCGCCATGGCCGAGGAATAGACGAAGGCCGCGCCGTAGCGCCCCTCCGCCAGGCCCTGCTGCGCCCAGCGGAACAGCCCGGGCTCGTGGAACCAGCCGAGCGAGAGCGGCTGTCCCGGCCGCACGCGCAGCAGCGCGCGCGCCATGGTGCGGCGCCGGCTCAGCGCGGGCCGCCATTCCACATGGGCGCAGTGGCGCTGCAGCACCGGCAGGTGCGCCAGGTCGTTGCGGTCGTCCACCAGGAAGCCGGCCTCGACATCCCAGCGGCGCGACAGGTGTTCCAGGATGTGCCATGCGCGGATCTTCTCGCCCTTGTCGGGCGGGTAGGGCATGCGGTGGGCGATGAAGAGCAGGCGGCGGGACATGGGTCGGCCCCTTCTGCCCGACTGCGCGCCGCCGGCAAAGCCGCCGCGTCAGCTGCCGCGTGCGCGACGCAGCGGGTTGCGATACGGCCCGAGGCGCGGCGCCGGGTTGCGTGGGCCGTCCAGCAGTTCCGCATAGAGCGCCTCGAAGGCCGCCACCATCGCTTCCAGGCCAAAGGCCTCGCGCGCGTGCCGACGCGCCGCGATGCCCAGCGCGCGGCGTTCCGATGCATCGTCCAGCAGGCGCCGCAGCGCGGCGGCCAGCGCCGCCGGGTCCTCGGGCGGCACCAGCAGGCCGGTGCGGCCGTGCAGCACCGCGTCCGCGGTGCCGCCGACATCGGTGGCGATGGCGGG
>NZ_JAPSMD010000743.1 GCF_027856955.1 Falsiroseomonas oryzae
CTTCTCCCGCCCCCTGGATGCCGGTGAGGTGGCGCGGCTGCTGGCGCTGCACGCGGTGGCGGGTTGCGCGCCGGCGCTGACCGACAGCCTGCAGCGCCTGCTGCGCGCGCGGCGCGCCGGCGGCGCCGAGGCCCGCTTCACGCCGGTGCAGCGCGCCTGGAGCAACCGCCACGCGGCGGAGCTGGTGAACGCGCATCTCCAGCGCCTCTGGGTCGCCGGCAGCGTGCCGCCTGCCCGCAGCCTCCCGGAGCTCGCCCATGCCTGAGACCCGGGCCGACCCGTCGCGGCGCAGCGTCTGCATCCTGGCGCACTCGCATCCCGACTTCTCGAAGGGCGGCGGCGAGATGGCGGCCTACCGCCAGTTCCACGCCATGCGGGCCGCCGGGCGGGACGCCGTGTTCGTCGGCGCCTGCGACGTCGGCACGCAATACGCCGCTTCCCGCCCGATCGAGCAGATCATCGCCCATGGCGAGGACGACTACGTCTTCTCCTTCGCCGGCATGGCGGAGGACCGGCTCGGCTGGGACGATCCCTACCAGCGGCGCATCCTGGTGGAGTTCCTCGCCGGCCTCGGCAGCGACGTCTACCACTTCCACCACTACTGGCGGCTCGGCGTGGACATGATCCACGACCTGATGGAGGCGCGCCCCGACGCGACCTTCGTGATGACGCTGCACGAGATGCTGGCGATCTGCCTGCACCACGGCCAGATGATCAAGACCCGCTCGCGCGAGCTGTGCCGGCGCGAGAGCCCGCTGAACTGCCTGGCCTGCTTCCCGGACCAGACGCTGGAACGCTTCGCCTTCCGCAAGGCGACGCTGCTGGCCGTGCTGCGCCGCTTCGACCACCTGATCTATCCCAGCGCCTTCGTGCGCGACCGCTACGCCGCCTGGGGCCTGGCGAGCCGCCCGGGCAGCGTGGTGGAGAACTACCTGGGCGACGACCTGATGGCAGTGCCGCGCGAGCCGGCCGATGCCGGGCGCCTGGCGCCGCGCTTCGGCTTCTTCGGCCAGCCCACGCCCTTCAAGGGCCTGGACATCCTCCTGCGCGCGCTGCCGCTGGCGCTGCGCGACAACCCGGCGATCACGGTGACGGTGTTCGGCGCGGAGCGCGACGACGTGCTGCGCCTATTCCCCGTGCTGGAGCCGGTGATCGAATCGGTCGGCCAGAACCTTTCCTTCGCCGGCCGCTACGATCCGATGGACGCGGTGGAGCTGATGCGCTCCGTCGGCTGGGTCGTCGTGCCCTCCATCTGGTGGGAGAACTCGCCGGTGGTGATCCAGGAGGCGAAGCGCGCCGGCACGCCGCTGATCGTCGCCGACATCGGCGGCATGGCCGAGAAGACCGAGCCCGGCGTGGACGGGCTGCATTTCAAGCGCGCCTCCCCGGTTGACCTGGCGCGCGCCCTGCTCGACGCCGCCGATCCGGCCCGCCGCGCGGCCTTCGGCGCGACCGTGCGCGACACGATCGGCCGAGAGGACTTCCTCGCCGCGCTCGACGCCGCCTTCGCCCCGCGCGCCGCCGCCCCGCTGCCG
>NZ_JAPSMD010000744.1 GCF_027856955.1 Falsiroseomonas oryzae
GCGGCCTCGGAGAGGCGGGCGTTCTCGGCCAGGCGGCCGCGGAGGATCGCGACGGCGGCGGCGATGGCGCCGACCTCGTCCGGCCCGGCGGGTGGCAGCTTCGTGCCGTCCAGCCGGCCATCCGCCATGTCGCGCAGCGCGCCGGACAGGCTGCGCAGCGGACGGGCGATGTCGCGCACGCCGAACCACAGCATGCCGCCGGTCAGCAGCGCGACGGCGAGGGCGGAGCCGGCGAGCAGGAGCAGCGCGAGGGCGCGCGCCTCCGCCGCGGCGTCCGCCTGCAGCCGGTCCACCGCCCCGGAGAGCGACACCGCCAGCGCATCCAGCGCATCGGAGAAGGCGGTGCGGTTGGCCCGGTTGGCGTCGTTGTTGCCCAGGCGGTCGGCCGCCTCCCGCCCCTGCTCCACGCCGATCCGCGCGAGTTCCGCGCGCAGCCGCACGAACTCCGCCAGGGCGGTCTCGAGCCGGGCAGCGCGCTCCGCCTCGCCGGGCGGCAGCATGGAGCGCAGCGCGGCCCAGCCCTGGCGCATCTCGTCCAGGTGGCGGTTGAGGCCCTGCGCGAAGCGTTCCGCCTGCCCGCGATTGGCGGCGAGGTAGAGGCCGCGGCTCTCCATCACCACGGCATAGACGCCGACGCGCACGCGCTCGATCAGCGCCTCCGCCTCGGCATATCGCATCGCCTGCGCGTAGCGGGCCGCCTGGTGCTGCAGTACGAGCTGGCTGGCACCGGCGGCGCCGAGCGCGACGGCGCCGAGCAGCAGCAGACCGCTGGCCAGGCGAAGACCGATCGAGGCGCGCCAACGCCGCATGACCGTCCTCCTTCAAGCAACTTGCGTGAAGGATGACTGCTTCGGGTTGACGTAAGGTTAGCCAGCGCGGCGGCGCCGCCATGCCGGCGGCGCAGCCCGGCGCCGGATCAGCCGACGATCTCGTTGCCGGCGAAGAAGTAGGCGATCTCGATCGCGGCGTTCTCCGGGCTGTCGGAGCCGTGCACGGAATTGGCCTCGATGCTCTCGGCGAAGAGCTTGCGGATCGTGCCGTCGGCCGCGTTGGCGGGGTTGGTGGCGCCCATCAGCTCGCGGTTCCTCGCCACCGCGTTCTCGCCCTCGAGCACCTGCACGACGACCGGGCCGGAGACCATGAAGTCCACCAGGTCGTTGTAGAACGGGCGCGCGGCGTGGACCTTGTAGAACTCCTTGGCGTGCGCCCGGGACATCCAGATGCGCTTCTGGGCGACGATGCGCAGGCCGTTCTCCTCGAAGATCGCGTTGATCTTGCCGGTGAGGTTCCGGCGGGTCGCGTCCGGCTTGATGATGGAGAAGGTGCGCTCGATGGCCATGGGGCGGTCCTTGTTGCAGTCGCGCGTCGGCGCGCTGGCGGGTGTCCGAAGGGCGCGCGCCGGATAGGCGTTGGCGGCCCCCGGCGCAAGTCCCGCCGCGCGTCCGGGCGCCGCGCTACACCCCGCCCTCGCGCCGCAGCGCCTCCTCGATGCCGCCATCCCCCCCATCGCGCCGCGCCTCCGCCAGCTACGCGC
>NZ_JAPSMD010000745.1 GCF_027856955.1 Falsiroseomonas oryzae
CGGGCGCTTCGGCTTCGAGCTGGAGCCGGCGGACGGCGTATGGACGGCGCGGCTCGATCGCGGGCGGCTGGACCTGGCGCTGCTCAGCCTGGCGCGCGACGCGGCCGCACGGATGGCGCCCGGCACCCGGATCGCGGCGCGGGCGGAGAACCGGCCCGAGACCGGGGAGGTCGCCCTGTGGCTGACGCTGCCGGCGGGCGCGGCACCGGAAGGCGAGACCGCCCGTCTGGTGACGGAGGCGGCCGCGGCGACCGGCGGCCGCCTGGAGAGCACGCCGGACGGGCTGGCCCTGGTCTGGCCCCGGGCGTGACATTGCGTTGCGTCAAGGACGTAGTTGCGTGACATGCGCATGTTCTCCTCCGTGCCGTCGCGCACGAAGGAGGAATGGCGATGCGCCGCTACCCCATCCCCAGCATCCTGCTGCACTGGACCATGGCCGCCGCGATCGCCGGCGCATGGCTGATCGGCCAGTTGATGGAGGAGATCCCGCGCGGCGGAGGGCGGACTACGGCGCTCGGCGCGCATGCGCTGGTCGGCCTGGCGGTCGTGGCGCTGCTGCTGCCGCGGATCCTGGCGCGTCTGGCCGGCGGCGCCCCGGACCCCGCCGGCCCCATATGGGAGCAGCGGCTCGCGGCGGCGGCCCACCTGCTGCTCTACGCGCTGATGCTGGCGGTGCCGCTGAGCGGCCTAGCCATCGCCATGTCGGGCCGGGCGCCGGTGCCGGTGCTGGGCCTGTTCGAGATTCCGCCGGCGCTGGCCGGCTTCGGGATGCGCAAGCCGCTGGAAGGCATGCACGAGGTCCTGGCCAACCTGATGCTCGGCGCGGTGGCGCTGCATGTCGCGGCCACCCTGTGGCATGCGCTGGTACGGCGCGACGGCGTGGCGCGGCGGATGCTGCCCAGCCGCGCCGGCTGATACCCGCCTGCGTCCTGGGTGCCCCGAAAACGCCTTCCGGCGCCAGCGCGGCGCCTCCGCGCCGCTCAGCTGCACCGCACTTCCGGCGGCCATTCGGCCGCGCGGCCCGCGCGACGTGGGCGGGCCGCGATCGGATCACCAGAAGGGCTCGCCGGCATGATCCGGCAGATGGTCAGCCCCCGGCGGCCAGCACCGCGGCCGCCAGGTCCTCCCCGGCCCAGCCGACGGACTTGAACACCGTGACCTCCTCGGCGCGCCTCCGTCCAGGATGCGCGCCGCGGCAGAGACCGGCGAGGTCCACCGCCACATCGGCCTCGGCGATCGCGCCCTCGGCGATCGCCTGAACCACGTCCCCGGCCTCCGCCAGGGCGCCGGCGCGGGTGTCCACCACCACCGTCGCGCGGGCCAGCAGGGCGCCGTCGCTCTCCCGCATATCGGGGCGGAAGGCGCCGACGAGGTCCACATGCGTGCCGGGGTCCACCGCCGCGCCGCGCACCAGCGGCGTCTCCGACAGGGTGGCGGCGGAGACGATGTCGAAGCCGCGCGGATCGGGCTCCGCCACCGCGCGGGCCGGCAGCCCATGCGCGGCCAGGCGCGCCGCGAGCCGGCGCGCGCTGT
>NZ_JAPSMD010000746.1 GCF_027856955.1 Falsiroseomonas oryzae
GCGCGGTCGCGCGCCGCGGCGATGTAGCGCGCGTCGGCGCCGGTCTCGGCGGCGATGTCCTCGTTCAGCACGGTCTCGGGTGCCGCGCCGTCCACCACGGCGCCCACCGCCAGCTCCGGCTGGTGCGGCGCGCCGAGCTTGCGGACCAGCACGAGGTCGAGCGGCGCAGCCAGTGCGCGGGCAACCTCGGCGGCCACCGGGACGCCGCCGCGTGGCAGGGCGTAGACCACCGGCCGGACCAGGCCTCGGGTGGCGAGCGCCGCGCCCAGAAGCCGCCCGGCCTCGGCCCGGTCGGCGAAGCGCCGGTCGCTCATGGCGATCCCCCCGGTGCCGGAAGGTGATACGAATCAAGGCGCACGCCCGGAGAGGCGCTAGGCTGCACGACAGCCAAGGAGGAAGCGATGGCGATCAAGGACATCCTGGTTCACCTCGATACGACGCCCGCGAGCGCGGCGCGGCTCGACCTGGCGGCCGGGTTGGCGCAGCGCCACGCGGCGCATCTGGCCGGACTATACGTGGTGGACGTGGCGCTGCCTGTCATGGCCGGCGGCGAGATGGGCGGCGGCGCCTTCATCGCCGAGATGATCGAGAGCATGCGCCAGGCCGCGCTGGAGGAAGGCACGAAGATCGAGGCGACGTTCCGCGCCCGCCTGGCGCGCGACGGGCTGGCCGGCGAGTGGCGCCAGGTCGAGGGCACCACGGCCGGGCAGGTGGCGCTGCACGGGCGCTATGCCGACCTGGTCGTGCTGGGCCAGCCGGACGCGGGTGGCGAGAGCCCGGCCGGCGCCGCGGTGGAGGCGGCGCTGTTCGAGACCGGGCGGCCCGTGCTGGTGGTGCCCCATGCCGGCGTCCCGGCGCTGCCCGGCCGCCGCGTGCTGGTGGGGTGGAATGCGAGCCGGGAGGCGTCCCGTGCACTGCACGACGCGCTGCCGCTGCTGGCCGGCGCCGAGAGCGTGACGGTGCTGACCATCAACGCCGATCCGGGCTCCACCGAGCATGGGCAGGAGCCGGGCGCCGACATCGCGCGCCACCTGGCGCGGCATGACCTGCCGGTGACGGTACGGCGCATCACCGGCGCCGACATCAGCGCCGGCGACCTGTTGCTGAACGAGGCGGCGGACCTGGGCTCGGACCTGCTGGTGATGGGCGGCTACGGCCATTCGCGGCTGCGCGAATTCGTGCTGGGCGGCGCGACGCGGACGCTGCTGGGGCAGATGACGGTGCCCGTGCTGATGGCGCACTGAGGCGCCTTGCCTCCGCGGAATAAGCGCCAACCCCGCGGCTGACGGCTCGCCGCGGGTCGGCCGCGCCCCCACCCCGACCCTCCCCCGCCTTGCGGGGGAGGGAGAGCGCACGGCGCTACTCCGGCAGGCCGGCGAAGCCGAGCTGCTTGCGGGTCTCGGTGTCGGAGCGCAGGGTCTGGCGGCGGGTCGCGGCGTGCATCGCCTCGGCCCGGCCCTGCGCCACGCGGCGCAGCAGCGCGACGCCGCCGCCCGGCAGCAGGCGCGCGAGCTTCGCCACGCGCGG
>NZ_JAPSMD010000747.1 GCF_027856955.1 Falsiroseomonas oryzae
CAGCACGGCAGCCGGCGCCCCGCCCGCGGCGCCGAAGCCCTCGGCCGTAGTCACGCGGCGCCCGAGCGCGGCGGTCGCCGGCAAGGCGCAGGCGCGTTCCGCGCGTCCGTCCAGCAGCACCGTGCAGGCGCCGCAGAGCCCGGCGCCACAGCCGAAGCGCACACCGGCGAGGCGGAGGTGGAAGCGCAGGAAGGCGAGCAGCGTCTCCTCCTCCCACCCTGGCGGCATCGTCGTCGCCCGCCCGTTCACCTCGACCACGCCCATCGCCATCGCACCCCGTCGTTGCATGGCCGGGCGGATACGGGGTGCGGGGCCGGCCCGTCTTGAACGATCGCGACAGCCAGAGACAGGGCGCTCACGGCGATCCGACGTGGGTGGCCGTTGCGCGGCAAGGCACGGCGCGCTCAGGCGCCTTGCTCTCAACGCCTGCTGGCGGTCAGTCCGGCACCGGCCAGCCGGCGGGCGGCTTCAGCTCCTTCAGTACGAAGGTGGTCTGCATCTCCTTGATGCGGGGCAGCGCCCGCAGCGTGCCCATGGCGAAGTCAGCGTAGTCGTCCAGGTTCCGCGCCACGACCTGCAGCAGGAAATCCGCATCCCCCGCGACGGAGTAGCAGGCGACGACGGCGGGAAGCCGCGCCACCGCCGCCTTGAACTCGTGCGCCTCGGCGGCCGAGTGGCTCTCGATCACCACGCGCACGAAGGCCAGCACGCCGAGGCCGAGCCCCCGCCGGTCCAGCCGCGCCGCATAGCCCTGCACGAGCCCGGCCTCCTCGAGCGCCCGGGTGCGCCGCCAGCAATGCGAGGCCGACAGGCCGGCGCGCTCCGCCAGTTCCTGGTTGGTGAGACGGCCCTCCGCCTGGAGCAGCCGCAGGATGCGCAGGTCTGCCGGATCGAGCTTTGCCATGGGAAGTCTCTGCCACAGACACGCATCTTTTGCGAAGACATTGCCAAATCGGCCGGCCCGGCCGCGGTCTTTGGCAGCACCTTTCCGCGCCACGGTGGCATCACGGCGCCCCGCTTCGATCCGCACCGGGAGGCTTCCGTGCTTGCTGGCTTCGCCCCGCCCTACACCCCCTCCGGCCGCAGCACCCTGCTGCCGCCGCCGCCCTGGCACTATGCCGGGACCGTGCTGTCGGTGGCCTATGGGGCCGCCGACCCTGCCGCCGCGGCCTCCCTCCTGCCCGCGGGCTTCGGCCGCGCGACCGGGCGCTGCGTCGTCCATGCCTGCGAATGGCAGGCCACGACCGATGGCACGGAACTGCTTGATCCCGTGCAGGCGCAGTACCGCGAGATGATCTTCCTCGTGGAGGCGGAGCGGGCGGAGGGCCTCGCGGTCTTCTGCCCCTTCATCTACGTGGACCAGGACGTCGCGCTGGTGCGCGGCTGGCTGCAGGGCTGGCCGAAGAAGTTCGGCTCGGTCTGGATGACGAGGAGCTATGGCCCCGCCGTCGGCGGCCCCGCCGCCGCGCCGCGCGCCGCCGGCACGCGCATCGGCGCGACCCTCGCGGCGAAGGACCGG
>NZ_JAPSMD010000748.1 GCF_027856955.1 Falsiroseomonas oryzae
GATGGCGGCCAGCGGCGCGGCGGCGGCCAGCAGCAGCAGCAGCAGCGGCCGGTTCGGCAGGCTCGGCCGGATGCCGACGCTGGGCGCCGAGACCAGCCGCGCCGCCACCGCCTCGTCCGCGGCCGCGACCACGCTGGCGCGCTGGCTCTGCGCGAGCAGCTCGTAGAGCGACTGGCGGATGTAGAGGTCGGGCTCGCGGTTCAGCCGCGCCTCCAGCGCCGCGACGCGGCGGCGGGCGAGCTCCTCGAGGTCGGCGCGGACCTTCGCTTCCGCGAAGCGGTGCAGGCGCCGCAGCGCATCGAGCGCCGCGTCGCGGTCGGGATGCGCCAGGGAGAGCGTCCAGGTGACGGCGCCGAGGGTCTGCGTCACCGCCAGCCGCCGCTCCAGCCAGTCGCGCAGGTCGTCGAGGTCGGCCTCCTCGCGCAGGCCGAACGCGCGCCGGATGGCACCGCGCGGGGGCGTGGTGCGCTCCGCGGTGAGCCAGGCGAGCAGCCCGGTCTCCGCCGCCAGCATCGCGGCCGCCTCGGCGGAGCGGAGCGCGCCGAGATAGATCGCGAAATTGCCGGTCGGGCGCGGATCGAGCAGGCCGCCGATGGTGGGCGCCGGCGACAGCAGGGTGGAGGTGGCGATGCCCGTGGTCTCGGCCGGCGCCACCACAGCCTCGGCGACGTAGCTGCGCGGCCAGGCCAGGATCACGGCGGCGCCGGCGGCGAAGAGCAGCAGCGCGGCCAGCACGACGCGTGCGCGTCGCGCCCAGACGCCCGCCAGCAGCTCCTCCATCGGCACGAGCCTTCCTCCGTCAGCAAGCTTGGTTCATTGCGGTCGCGTGATGCAACTGCAGATGCAATCAGGGCAGCCGAATTCGCGTCACGATCCTCGCCACCGGCGCGGCCGCCTCCACCCGCAGCACCGGCGCGGGGGCGATCGTCCCGTAGGACGCGCTCTCCCAGCCCGCGACCAAGGCAAGACGCAGCGGTGCGTCGGCCTGCACCGCAATGACGGCGCGCGGCCCCGCGACCCCGTCCGGCGTCCGCCGCCAGTCGCCGGGGCAGAGGCGCCAGTGCCAGGCCACGCGGCGGAACGGCCCCGCGATGCGGTCCTCCACCGTCCAGGCGCGATCCGAGACACGCAGGTGGCGGGCGAGCCGGTTGCCGCGAAAATCACGCGACGCCGCGCCGTCGGGCAGGGCGGACAGCCGCGGCCAGCGGGCGAGCAGGAAGCGGGAGAGCCGCGGCATCGGCTCGGCATCGTCGAAGACGGGGGCGTTGTGCGCGGCCGCATCCCACAGCGCCGCGCGCCACCACGCAGCCGGTGGATCGTAGCTGCCGGTCCCGCCGTCGCGGACCACCCACTCCGTGCCGTCGCGCAGCGAGAGGTGCAGCAGGTCGGACTGGCCGGGGCGGAAGCGCAGCGGTCCGGTGCGCAGCACCGCCGCGGCCCCGCCCTCCGCCCAGCCCATCGTGCCGGCGGCGCGCCAGCGCGCGGGGCGGTCCAGCATGGCGGCGGGA
>NZ_JAPSMD010000749.1 GCF_027856955.1 Falsiroseomonas oryzae
GGCGCTGGACGAGGCGCGGGCTGGCGTGGCGCGCTTCGGCTTCGCGCGCGACCTGGCGGCGCTGGTCGGCCGGGCGGCCTCAGTGACTGACCTGACGGGCGCGCGCGCGGTGCTGCGCCTGGCCGGGCCCGCGGCCCGCGACACGCTGGCGAAGCTGGTCCCGATCGACCTCGACGATGCCGTGCTTCCGCCCGGCGCCGCGGCGCTGACGCTGGCGGGGCACATCGGCGTCACGCTGTGGCGGCCGCCCCTGGTATCGGGCGCCTGGGACATCGCCTGCTACCGATCCTTCGGCCGGAGCCTGGCGGATGCGGTGCTGGAAGCGGCGGCGGAGTTCGGCTGCGAGGTGACGGGGTGACGCCGGGCGCCGGACCGGTCCAGGATCCGGCGCATGGCGAAGCACAGCGCAGCGGCCGGCACGGACACCGCAGGCTCCGGCCCGCCTGATCCGCGCGGGCGCGCCCAGCGCGCGCGGATCCCGCTGCGTCGCGGCCAGCGGCGCGGCCCGCGGCGCATCGCCTTCCTGCTGATCCCCGGCTTCGCCGTGCTGAGCTACGCCTGCGCGATGGAGCCCTATCGCGCCGCCAACGAGCTGGCGGAGGAGCAGCTCTACACCTGGCGGCACGTCTCGCCGCATGGGCGGCCGGTGGCGGCCTCCAACGGCATCGCGATCCTGCCGGACCAGGGCATCGACCGGCCCTGCGACGTGGACGACCTGCTGGTCTGCGCCGGCGGCAACCCGACCGCCTTCGACGATCCGGCGACGCTGGCCTGGCTGCGTGCGCAGGCGACGCGCGGCGTCCGCATCGGCGGGGTCGCCGGCGGGCCGGAGATCCTGGCGCGCGCCGGCCTGCTCTCCGACCACCGCTGCACCGCGCATTGGGAGTACATCCCCGCGATGCGCGAGCGCTTCCCGGAGCTGCAGGTGACGCGCTCCCTGTACGAGATCGACCGCGACCGCTGCACCTGCTCCGGTGGCACGGCCGCGCTGGACATGGCGGTGGCGCTGATCGAGGCGGAGTACGGGCGCCCGCTGGCGCATGCGGTGGCCGAGTGGTTCCTCCACACGCGCCCGCGCGCGGCCGACGAGCCGCAGCGGATGAGCCTGCGCGAGCGCTACGAGGTGGGCCATCCCGGCCTGCTGCAGGTGCTGGCGGAGATGGAGGAGGCGCTGGAGGATCCGCTGCCGCGCGCCGTCCTGGCGCGTCACGCCGGTGTTTCCGTGCGGCAGCTGGAGCGGCTGTTCCGCGCCCATCTCGGCCGCAGCATCGGCGCGCACTACCTGGGTCTGCGGCTGGAGCATGCGCGCCGACTGCTGCGGCAGACCTCGCTCTCCGTCCTGGAGACGTCGCTGGCTTGCGGCTTCACCAGCGCCGCGCATTTCTCGCGCGCCTACCGCGCGCGCTTCGGCCTGGCACCGCGCACGGAACGCCAGGCCACGACGCAGCGGGGCTGAGGCGGCCGGCCCGCGTCAGCCCGTGGCCAGGGCCTGCAGCGCGGCGTCGC
>NZ_JAPSMD010000750.1 GCF_027856955.1 Falsiroseomonas oryzae
CGGGCGCCAGCAGGTCGCCGCGCTGCTGCGCCAGGCGAAGCGGCAGGCGGCGCTGATCGCCGCGGCGGCCGACCTGGCCGGGCTCTGGCCGCTGGACCGGGTGACCGGCGCGCTGTCCGAGCTTGCCGACACCTGCACCGACTACGCCTGCGCGCATCTGCTGCGGGAGGCGCAGGCGCGCGGCGAGCTCAAGCTGGCCGGCGGCGGGGCGCGGCACGATCCGCGCGCGACCGGGCGCGGATCGGGCCTGGTGGTGCTCGGCATGGGCAAGCTCGGCGGGCGCGAGCTGAACTACTCCTCGGATATCGACCTCATGGTGCTCTACGATCCGGTCGCGGCAGCCTACGATGCCGACCGGGCCGGCGCCATCTATGTCCGCCTGGCGCGCGACCTCGTCAGGCTGCTGGAGGAACGCACGGAGGACGGCTACGTCTTCCGCACCGACCTGCGCCTGCGCCCCGACCCCGCGGCAACGCCGCTGGCCGTCAGCCTGCCGGCGGCGATCACCTACTACGAAAGCATGGGGCAGAACTGGGAACGCGCGGCGATGATCAAGGCGCGGCCCGTTGCTGGCGACCGTATGCTGGGCGACAGCTTCCTGCGCGAGATCCGCCCCTTCGTCTGGCGCCGCCACCTGGATTTCGCGGCGGTGGCCGACATCCATTCCATCAAGCGCCAGATCCACGCGCACAAGGCGGCCAAGGGTGCGCATGCCGAGGTGCAGGTGCCCGGTCACGACGTGAAGCTCGGCCGCGGCGGCATCCGCGAGATCGAGTTCTCCACCCAGGTGCTGCAGCTGATCTGGGGCGGGCGCGACCCGGCGCTGCGCGACCCGACCACGCTCGGCGCGCTGGCGGCGCTGGCGGCGGCCGGGCGGATCGACCGGCGCAGCGCGGCCGACATGGCCGATGCCTACGTCTTCCTGCGCAACGTGGAGCACCGCCTGCAGATGGTCGCCGACCGGCAGACCCACCGCCTGCCGGAGGATGCGGAGGGGCTGGCGCGCATCGGCTCCTTCATGGGCTTCGACCAGCCGGAGGCCTTCTTCAGCGCGCTGACCGGGCACCTGTCCCGCGTCGAGCGCTGCTATGCCGGGCTGTTCGAATCCGCCCCCGACCTGGCCGCGCCGGATGGCGGTGCGGGCAGCCTGGTCTTCACCGGGGTGGAGGACGATCCGGCGACGCTCGACACGCTGCGGCGGATGGGCTTCCAGAACCCCTCCGCCGTCGCGGGCATGGTGCGCGCCTGGCATCACGGGCGCACCCGCGCGACGCGCAGCGAGCGCGCGCGCGAGCTGCTGACCGAGATCATGCCCGCGCTGCTGGCCGCCTTCGGCCGGCAGCCGCAGCCCGATGCCGCGCTGATGCGGCTGGATGCGGCGCTGGGGCGGATGCAGGCCGGCGTGCAGGCGCTCAGCCTGCTGCGGCAGAACCCGGCGCTGCTGGACCGCCTGGCCTTCGTGCTGGGCGCCGCGCCGGCGCTCGCCGACC
>NZ_JAPSMD010000751.1 GCF_027856955.1 Falsiroseomonas oryzae
CGCCAGCAGCCCGGCCCGCGCCGGCTGCCCGGCCCGCAGCGCGCGCCACGCCACCACCGCCAGCGCCGCGGCCGCCGGCACCGCCAGCATCGCCACCGGAGAGATGCGCCCATCCGCCAGGAAGGGCAGGGCCACCGCGGCGATCGCCAGCCCCGCCGCCACGCCGAACAATGCCAGCAGGGAGAGCGCGTGCAGCCAGCGCGGCGGCTCCCGCCGCAGCGGGTCCATCGCCCAATGCGCGGCCAGCAGCATCAGGGCGGGGAAGGCGGGCAGTGTGTAGTGCGGCAGCTTCGTGGTCACCGCTTCGAACATCAGCCAGACCGGCACCGCCCAGGCCAGCAGGAAGCGGGTGGAGGGCTGAAGCCGGTCCGCCCAGGCGCCGGCCAGGGCGCGCAGCACCAGGAAGGCGGCGGGGAAGGCGGCGGCGCCGAAGGTCGCGACGTAGTAGCCCGGCGGTCCCCAGTGGTTCTCGTCCGCGCCGCCCACCTTGCTCAGCATGTCGCCGCCGATCGCGTCCGTCAGGAAGCGCCCTTCCGTGGCGATGGTCACCGCGACGAACCAGGGCGCCGCGGCCAGCAGCATCAGCGGCACGCCCCAGGCCGGGCGCAGCGCGCGCAGCCAGGGCGCGCGGTTGCGCCAGGCACGGTCGGCGATCGCCAGGGTGATGCCCGCCAGCAGCGGCACCGCCGGCCCGATCGGCCCCTTCAGGAGTACCGAGGCGCCGAGCACCAGCCAGAAGGCCGCCGCCTGCCCCGCGCCGAAGGCCGCCGCGTTCAGGTAGGCCCGGCCCATCAGCCCCATCGCGATCGCCACCGTGCCCAGCAGCGCCGCGTCGGTCTTGGCGATATGCGTCTCGATGACCAGCACGAAGCTGCCGGCCAGCATCGCCGCGCCCAGGAAGGCCGCCCGCCGCCCGACCAGCGCCTTGCCGAACTGGTAGGTCGCCAGCACCGCCGCCAGCGCACCGAGCAGCGAGGGGATGCGATAGGCCCAGATCCGGTTGCGCGCGTCCGAATGGATGCCGAGCGTCTCCAGCGCGTGCACGCTGGCCGCCTGCGCCCAGTGGATGCCGGCCGGCTTCTTGTTGCGCTCCACCTCGCCGAAGCGGATGCGCACATAGTCGCCGCTTTCCACCATCTGGCGGGATGCCTGGGCGAAGCGGCTCTCGTCGCGGTCCCCGGCCGGGATGGTGTTGAAGCCGGGCAGCCAGAGCAGCAGGCACAGCAGCATGAGCCAGAGATGCGGCCGCCGCGTCTCCGGCAGCCGGTCCAGAAGCTCCAGGGCGCGCTGCATCGCGGCGGCCCCTAGCACGCCCCCGCCCGGGGGGCCATAAACCGCGGCCCATGCCACCCCAGCCGAGACCCCCGGCCACCGCCGGCGCCCCCGCCCGCAAGGCCGCGCTCGCGCTGCTCGAGGCCGTGATGCAGCGGCGCCGCCCGCTGGAGGAGGCGTTGGACGCGCTGCCCGGGCACCTCGCCCCGCGCGACC
>NZ_JAPSMD010000752.1 GCF_027856955.1 Falsiroseomonas oryzae
CTGGCGCCGGCCGCGCTCGCCTCCGTGCTGGCGGTGCAGGCCGCCGGCGTGGTCGGCATGGCGCTGCACCCCGCGACCCAGCAGACCTATCGCGACGCGCTTGCTGCCGTGGCGCCCGCGCTCGGCCCCGGCTCGCTGCTGCTGGTGCCGGAGGGGAATGACGGGGTCGGCATCGTGGGCGCCGTGCTGGCCGAGGCGCCGCGCGACCAGGCGCTGCTGGTGCTGCGCACGGAGGATGCGTCGCAGTTGCCGGAGCGCGTCGCCGGCTATCGGCGGCTGGTGCTGCTCGGCATCACCGATCGCGACGGCGCGGTGCAGGCCGAGGCGGCGCGCGCCGTGCTCCACGGCCACCCCGGCTGGACGGAGCTGCCGGAGGGCTGGCGCGACCTGCGGCGCGGCTACTTCGCCGCGGTGTTCCGGTCGGACGGCGGCTCAGGCATGGCCGACCGGGCCGAACGCCTCGGCATTCGTGACGCGCACCACCGCGGCGAACAGCCGTAGCGCATCCGGCCCGCCGCGATCGGCCAACGTGCCGCGTTCCATCTCCTCGGCCAGCAGCTCGGCGTGTTCTGCAAGCGTCTCGGCGGCCCGGCGCAGCGCCTCGCGCGAGAGCACGAGTTGAAGGTCCTCGGGCAGGGTGTTCCAGCTGGGGGCGGTTCGCATGGCGCTCCGGATCTCGGGGGCGCCATCCTGGCGGGCTGCCGCACGGAAGGCCGCGGCGCATGCATCCTGCGCGCGGAGTGCTTGCCGAAGGGTGAAGCCTGCGCCGCGCGGCTCTATCCGAACCGCGCCTCTGCCTTGCCCAGCACGTCGAACTCCACCGTCACCCGGCACGGCCCGTCCAGCCAGATCGGCGGCGTCACCGAACCCAGGAACACCACCTGCCCCGCCCTGAGCCCGCCGAAGACGGCCGCGCCGGGGGAGGCGGCGAGCCAGGCCAGCGCCTCGAAGGGATGGCCCAGCAGGTCGGCGCCAGCGCCCTCGCCGCGGAGCGTGCCGTCCACCGTGATGCGGCCGCGGATCGCGCCGAGATCGGCGCCGCGCCAGCCCGAAGCCGGCGCGCCCAGCACGCCGGCGCGGTGGAACACCTGGTCGGCGATCAGCGTCGGCGTGCCGAGGGCGGCGAGGTCATTGTAGCGCTTCTCCACGATCTCGATCGCGGCGAAGACCTCCGCCACGGCGGCGGCCGCGCGGTCACGCGTGCAGGGGCCGGGCGCCAGATCGTCGCCCAGCATCAGCCCGACCTCGCACTCCACGCCTGGCGTGATCAGCTCGGCGAATCGGAAGCTGGCCGGCGTGCGCTGCAAGCCCGCTTCCGGCACGAAGCCGGCGGCCGGGCCGGAGAGTCCGAGATAGGCCTGCATCTGCTTCGTCGTCGCGCCGATCTTGAAGCCGGCCGGCGGCACCGCGCCGAGCGCGGCCGCGACCTCCTTCTGCACCGCGTAGCCGGCAGCGACGTCGGCCGGCGCGGCCGCGCCGAGCGGCG
>NZ_JAPSMD010000753.1 GCF_027856955.1 Falsiroseomonas oryzae
AGGTGCGCGCGCCGCAGGCGCTCTCGGCGCGCACCACCGTGGCGCAGGGCGCGACGATCCGCGCGGATGCCACGCGGGCCGGGCCGGGCGGGCGCGTCATCGTGCACGCGCAGGACCGCACGGAGATGCGCGGCCGAATCTCCGTCCGCGGCGCGGGCGCCGGCCCGGGCGGCGAGGTCGAGGTCTCCGCGAAGCGCGCGCTGCTGGTCGATGGCACGATCGAGACCGGGCCCGGCGGCCGCGTGCTGCTGGACCCGGAGGAAGTCCGCATCGTCGAGACGCCGGGCGCCGATGGCGAGATCGCGGCGAGCCTCGTCAGCGAGACGGAGGGCCACTTCACCGTGGAGGCGGAGCGCGGCATCCGCGTGCTGGCGGCGGTGGACCGCAGCGTCGGGCCGCTGACGCTGGCAACCACCAACGCCACCGCGGCGCCCGGCGACGGCATCTCGGTGGAGGCGCCGCTTTCGGTGCTGGGCGACCTGCGCCTGACCACCGCCGGCGACATCGGCCAGACCGAGGCCGGACGCATCGCGGCGACCACGCTCTTCGCCGAAAGCCGCGCCGGCGCGGTGCGGCTGGAGGCCAGCGGCAACGCGATCCGCGCGCTGGATGGCGGCTTCGCGGCCGGCCGCTTCGATATCGCCACCACCGAGCGGCTGTCGGTGGATGCGCGGGTGGAGGCCGCCGCGATCCGGCTGACCTCGCGCGAGGGCATCGCGCTCTTCGCGCCGCTCGCCGCGGGCACCGTGGAACTGGTGGCGCTGGGCGCCGAGGGGATCACGCAGGCCGGATCGGGTGCCGGGATCGCGGCCGGGACGCTGCTGCTGGAATCGCCCTTCGCGCCGGTCGCGCTGGAGGGCGCGGGCAACGCGATCGATGCGCTGGGCGACACCACCGCCACGGGCGGCCTGGCGCTGCGCAACGGCGGCGCGCTGGACCTGGCCGGCACGCTGAACGGCAGCGACGCCACGGTGCGGCTGACGCTCGATGCCGGCGACCTGACGCAGGCCGGCGGCGGGCGGGTGATCGCCGGGACTCTCGTGGTCGCGGCACCCGGCGGGTCGGTGCGGCTCGGCGGAGCGGGGAACGAGGTGACGCGGCTGGCCGGCTCGGCGCGCGACGCGCTGGTGCTGGATGCCGGGCGCAGCCTGCTGCTGGACGGCGTGGTGCAGGCACCGGAGGTGACGCTGGCCGCCACGGGCAACCTGGAGCAGCTGACCGATGCGCTGGTTCTGGCCGGCACGCTGCGGGCGCAGGCCACCGGCGGCGCGGTGCTGCTGCAGGATCCGTTGAACGAGGTGGCGCGGCTGGGCGAGTCGGGCGGCGACACCGGCTTCGCGCTGGCCACGCTGGGCACGCTGACGCTCACCGGCCGCGTCGCCGCGCCGGAGGTCGTGCTGCTGGCCGGCGGCAGCCTGCTGCAGGGCGCGGGCGGCGCCGTCGCCACCGACCTGCTGCGCGCCACCGCGCTGAC
>NZ_JAPSMD010000754.1 GCF_027856955.1 Falsiroseomonas oryzae
CGCGGAGGACGCGCCGCGATGAGCCGCCTGGTGATCGTGGCCAACCGCGTGCCCGACCCGCGCGAGCGCGGCGCCAGCGCCGGCGGGCTGGCGGTGGCGCTCAAGGACGCGCTGACGCGGCGCGAGGCCGTGTGGTTCGGCTGGTCCGGCGGCACCGCGGCCGAGACCGCCACCACGCCGCGCGAGCTGCGCCAGGGCCGCACCACCTACGCGACGCTCGACCTGGGGGAGGCCGACTACCGCCACTACTACCAGGGCTTCTCCAACGCGGCGCTATGGCCGGTGCTGCACTACCGGCTAGGTGTGGCGCGCTTCGCGCGCGAGGACTGGATCGGCTATCGCCGCGTGAACGCCGCCTTCGCCGCCGCGCTGGCGCCGCTGCTGCGCCCGGACGACGTGATCTGGGTGCACGACTTCCATTTGTTCCTGCTGGCGGCGGAGCTGCGCGCGCTGGGCTGCCGGCAGAGGATCGGCTTCTTCCTGCACGTGCCCTTCCCGCCGCGCCAGGTCTTCCTGGGCCTGCCGAACGCGCAGGCGATCCTGGCCGGGCTTGCGGCGGTCGATACGATCGGCGTGCAGACCGAGGACGATGCGGAGAACCTGCGCGGCGCACTGATCGCGGCGGGAGAGGCAGCGGTGGCGCCGCGCGTCGGCGCCTTCCCCATCGGCATCGACACGGCGGGTTTCGCCGCCCTGGCCGCGCGGCGCTACCGCACGAAGGAGGTCGACCAGCTGCGCGCCTCGCTGGCCGGCCGCGCGCTGGCGATCGGCGTGGACCGGCTGGACTACACCAAGGGCCTGCCGCAACGCATCGCGGGCTTCGGCAAGCTGCTGGAACGCTTCCCGCGCCACCGCGCCAAGATCACCTTCCTGCAGGTCGCCCCGGTCAGCCGCGGCGACGTGGCGCAGTACCGCGCCCTGCGCCGCGAACTGGACGAGAGCGTGGGGCGCATCAACGGCCAGTATGCCGAGCCGGACTGGGGCCCGATCCGCTACATCACGCGCGCCGTCGCGCGGCCGACGCTCGCGGGCTACATGCGGCTGGCGAAGATCGGGCTGGTGACGCCGCTGCGCGACGGGATGAACCTGGTGGCGAAGGAGTACGTCGCCGCGCAGGACCCCGAGGCGCCGGGCGTGCTGGTGCTGTCGCGCTTCGCCGGCGCGGCGGGCGAGCTGCAGGGCGCGGTGCTGGTGAACCCGCTCGATCCCGACGACATCGCGGAGGCGCTGGACGTCGCGCTGACCATGCCGGCGGAGGAGCGGCTGGCGCGCTGGACGACGATGGAGGCGGCGGTGCGTGCGACCACCGCGACCAGCTGGTGCAAGCAATTCCTCGCGGCGCTGGAGGGCGAGGAGGCGGCGGCGGAGGCCGGGCGTGCGGGCGGGCGTCGTGCGGCGGGGCGGCGGAAGGCGGCGTAGCGGCGGCGGGGGCGCCCCCCTCACCCCGACCCTCTCCCCCCTGTTGGGGGGAGA
>NZ_JAPSMD010000755.1 GCF_027856955.1 Falsiroseomonas oryzae
AGGTCGAGCACCTGGCCGCGCAGCGCGACGCGCCAGGGACCGCCGGACTGCGCCGGCGGCCGCGCCTCGCCCGCCAGGCGGCTGCCCTCCACCTGCGCCTCGCTGATCGTCACGCGCTCCAGCCGGGTGCCGCGGCCGAAGGTGGCATTGCCGCGCAGCAGCAGGGACGGCGCCTCGATGCGGAAGCTCTCGATCGCCTCCAGGCTGTCGCCGGCCAGGCGCAGCACGGCGTCGGCGCCGGCATTCTGGCCGGCGGGCTTGCTCCAGCCCGCCAGCTCCAGCGCCAGCGCGGCCTCGCGCAGGTCGGCGCGCAGCTGGACGCGGCCGCTGCCGTTGCGCCGCCGCTCTGTGCGCACCTCTAGCCCGACGGGGCCGCGCACGACCTCCTCGCTCGCCAGGCCCAGCGCCGCCAACTGGCGCGCGTCGGCGCGGGCCTGCACGCTCTCGCGCATCGTCACCTGGGTCGGCGGCCCGCCGCGGAAATCCATCTCCACGCCCAGCCGCGCGGCGATCTCGGCCATCGTCGCCGTGCCGTTCACGCGCAGCCCGTCATTGTCCACCGTCAGCTCGAACTGCCCGCGCTCCAGCGGCTTCCCGAGCAGCACGTCGCCGAGCCGCACGCCGCGCAGCTGGGCCTGGCCCCGCACGCGCAGCTGCTCCACCGCCAGGTCGTCCAGCAGCGGGAAGGCGAGCGTCACGCGCCCGTCCAGCGCGCCCTGCGGGTCGGTCAGCGGCAGGGGCCGGCGTTCGAACAGGCCGAGACGCGGATGCTGCAGCACGGCCAGCACGTCCGGCACCGGACCGGAAAGCCCGATGGCCAGGTCCGCCGTCGGCGTGGCCCCGGGCGGGAAGGCGAAGCGCAGCGTCGCGTCGCGCGCCTGCACCGCGCGCCCCTGCTGCCGCGCCGAGGCGACGCGCACGGTCACCGCATCCAGCCCGAAGGCGACCTGGCCGGAGGCACCCTCCACCGGCGGGATTGGGCGAAGCCAATGCACCGTCGCATCCGCCACGCCGAGCGTGCCGGAGAAGGCCGTCACGCTCAGCCCCGAAAGGTCCTCTGCCGCCTCCGCCTCGATCCGCCAGCTGCCGTCGCGCGCCGTGCCGGCGGTGAGGTTGGCCAGCAGCCAGTCGCGCTCCCCGGTGCCGAGGCCGGGCGGCCACCAGCGCCGCAGCTCGACCAGCGGCAGGGAGTCAAGGCCGAGTTCGGCGGTGGCGCGCCACCGCCCCTCCGCACGCTGCGCGCTGCCGTGCGCCGTCAGGGTGGGCGTGCCAGGGCCGTCCAGGCGCAGCGTCGCCCGTTGCAGGCTGGCACCCGCCTCGCTCCAGGTCAGCGTGGCGTCCAGCGCGGCGATCGGGATGCGCCGGCCCTGGCCGAGGTCGATCGCCCCGGCCCGCGCGGCGAGACCCGCCCCGACGCTCTCCAGCCCGCCATCCGGGCCGAGCCGCGCGGTCAGCTCCAGCTGCGCCGGCGC
>NZ_JAPSMD010000756.1 GCF_027856955.1 Falsiroseomonas oryzae
CGCGGTGTCGGGCATGGCGGGAATGTGGGGCGGGGCGGGCGACCCGGCCAGCCCGCGATCGCCCGCGGAACATCCGGCCCGGCTTCCGTGCCGGCACGAGACGTGGCGTGATGCCGGCATGGAGCCGAACCGCCTGACCGCCACCGAGGCCGCCCGCGCCATCGCCGCCGGCCGCCTGACGCCCGCCGCGCTGATGGAGGCCTGCCTGGCGCGGGCGGCCTACCGCGAGCCGAAGGTGCGCGCCTTCGTCCATCTCGACCCGGCCCTGGCCCGGCGCGCCGCCACGGCGGCTCGCCCCGGCCCGCTGCACGGCATCCCGATCGGGGTGAAGGACGTGCTGGACACCGCCGACATGCCGAGCGGCTACGGTTCCCCGATCTGGGCGGGCTGGCGCCCGCGTGCCGATTCGGCGGCGGTGGCCGCGGCGCGTGCCGCGGGCGGCGTGGTGATGGGCAAGACGGTCACCACGGAGTTCGCGACACGACACCCCGGCGCAACGGCGAACCCGGCCAACCCGGCGCATACGCCGGGCGGGTCCTCCTCCGGCTCGGCGGCGGCGGTGGCGGATGGCATGGTGCCTCTGGCCTTCGGGACGCAGACCGCCGGCAGCATCGTGCGGCCGGCCGCCTTCTGCGGCGTGGTCGGCTTCAAGCCCAGCTTCGGCACGCTGCACCGCGCCGGCATGAAGGTGATGAGCGAGAGCCTGGACACGATCGGCGTGCTGGCGCGCTCCGTGGCCGACTGCGCGCTGGCGATGGCGGCGATGAGCGGCCGCGACTTCGGCGATCCCGAGGCGAAGCCGGGCCGCGCGCCGCGCTTCGGCCTGACGCTGGGGCCGGAGCCGGACAAGGCGGCGCCCGAGACCGTCGCGCTGCTGCACCGCGCCGCGGAGGCCGCCCGCAAGGCCGGCGCGGAGGTGGTGGAGTTCCCCCTGCCGCCCATCCTGATGCGCGCGGCGGAGCTGCACCCCGCGCTGATGAACATGGAGAGCGCGCAGGCGATCCGGTGGGAGCTGGAGACGGCGCGCGCGCAGCTCTCGCCCGTGCTGGTCGAGAAGATGGACTGGGCGCGGGCCCAGCCGGCGATGCTGCTGGCCCAGGCGCGGCAGGCGCAGACCACGGCGGTGGCGGCGCTCTATGGCCTGATGGGCGGCCTCGACGCGCTGCTGACGCCGAGCGCCCCCGGCGAGGCGCCGGAAGGGCTGGGCTGGACCGGCGACCCGGCCTTCAACCTGCTCTGGACCATGCTGCTGGGCCCCAACATCACGGTGCCCGCGGGCACCGGGCCGAAGGGCCTGCCGATGGGCGTGCAGCTGGTCGGCCGCCTGGGCGAGGACGCGGCAGTGCTGGGCTGGGCGCGCTGGCTGCAGGCGGCCCTCGGGTGAAGCTGCCGCCGCCGCTCCGCCCGCCGGAGCGGCTGCGCGAGACGGCGGAGCTGCTGGCCGCCGGCCGTGCCGCGGAGGCCCTTGC
>NZ_JAPSMD010000757.1 GCF_027856955.1 Falsiroseomonas oryzae
CAGAGCGCGGGCGGCGTGCCGGGGCGGGCGAAGCAGGCCTCGCCCCGCGCATTGGTGCCGGCGGGCTCGGGCACGGTGGCGCCCGTCGGCGTGCCGCCGAGATAGGCCTCGCGTGGTGCCGGATCGCACGCGGCGACCAGCAGGGCCAGCAGGGCGAGGGCGGCGCGGCGCATCTCAGAAATCCTGCGCGACGGCGTTGGGCAGCACGACATCGGTGGCGACCGTCGCCGGCGGCGGACGGACCGGCGTGTTCGGGATCTCCGGCGGCACGAAGCCGAGCGGGCGCAGCTGGCTGGCGCCGCGCCGCGCGGCGGCGGTCTCGGCATCCTCTTCGGTCGTGTTGATTGCCGCCGTCGCGGCGGAGACCACCTGCATCTCCTGCACCAGCAGCGGCAGGATCGTCTCGGCGATGAGGCCCGGGGTCGGCGCGGGAGAGGGGGCCGGATCGGGCGTGGCCACGGGCGTCGGGGCGGGCGCCACCGGGGTGGCGTCCGGCGTCACCACTGGGCCCGGCGCCGGTGGCGCGGGCGGCGTGGCGGGCGATGTCGTCGGCGGCGTCGTTGGCGGTGTCGTCGGCGGCACCGGTGGTGGCGGTGGCGGGGGCGGTGGCGGCGCGCCGCAGGCCTGGCCGATCACGCAGGCATTGAACAGGTAGGTCGCCTGCACCGTCTCGATGGCGGCGAGCTGGGACGCGCTGCCATCCGCCACGCCCGCGATCGCGCCGGCGAGGTCCGCGCTGCCGCCGCTGGCGCGCAGGCCGAGCCGGCCGGCGACGAGGTCACCCGTCGCGGTGCCGCCATCCATCAGCAGGAACACCGGCTGGCTTCCCGCATCCAGCGACAGCGCCATCGGGCCGGCGCCGCCCGCGGTCGGGCTGCCGAAGCCCGGAAGCTGCGTGGCCTGCGCCGCATCGGCCAGCGTCGGGTCGTCCGCCTGCACGAAGCCCGGCAGGGCGCCGAGGCCGGCCAGCCGGCTGTCCAGCACCAGCACCGGCCGCCGTGTCGGGTCGTTGCCCGCGAAGCTGCTCGGCGCCGGCGCAGAAAAGCCAGCCGGCGAAGCCAGCAGCGCGGCGTTGCGGACGATGAGCCGCACCCCGTCCAGCGCCATCGTGCCGGTGGCGCGGAGCGTCAGCGTGTCGCCCGCCTCGATGGTGCCGCGCAGCGCCAGCGGCGTGCCGGTGAACAGCGCGAAGCTGCCGCCGGCGGAGCTGTCCGCCAGCGCCTGGATCAGGTTGGACGGGTCCTCCAGCAGCACGTCGCCGCCGGAGACGACGGAGAGCGTCGTGGCGCCCGTGGTGATCGTCGCGCCCGCTGCCTGCCCGACCGGGCCCGTCGCGGTCAGCGCGATGCTCGGCGCGGCAAGCGCGCCGTCCACCGTCAGCGCCGTGCCGGTGCGCAGCGCGAAGCGCCCCGCCGCGCTGCCGCGCACGGCCTGTACGGCATTCGCCGCGGCGTCGAGCCGGACGTC
>NZ_JAPSMD010000758.1 GCF_027856955.1 Falsiroseomonas oryzae
TCGAGCGCGGCGGCGATCTCCGCCAGGCTGCGCGCGATCGCCGCCTGCTGCGCGGCGGCTTGCCGGCGCAGCCCTTCCTCCATCCCCTCGGCGAAGCCGCGCGCGTGGCCGTCCGCCTCGCCCTCGGCACGCGCGGCCTCGAGCAGGGCTGGGTCGGGCGGCGGCGGCGCCTTGGCGGGCGGCGGCCGTGACAGGTCGGGCAGAGGCAGCGCGAATCTCATGAGATCATCTCGTCCTCGCGCCCGTCGGCCAGCTGGATCTGGCCCTGGGCGGCCAGGTCCTTGGCCTGGGCGACGATGGTGGCCTGCGCCTCGTCCACCTCGCGCAGTCGCACCGGGCCCAGCGCGGCCAGGTCGTCGCGCAGCAGCTTGGCGGCGCGTTCCGACAGGTTGCGGAAGAACATCTCCCGCATGCTTTCCGAGGCTCCCTTCAGCGCGAGCACCAGCTTGTCCTTCGGCACGGCACGCAGCAGCACCTGGATGCCGGCGCCGTCCAGGCGCTGCAGGTCGTCGAAGGTGAACATCAGTGCGCGGATGCGCTCCGCGCTCTCCTTGTTGCGCTCCTCCAGCGCGGAGAGGATGCGCGCCTCCGCTGCGCGGTCGAGGTTGTTGAAGATCTCCGCCATCACCTCATGCGCGTCGCGGCGCGAGCTGCGCGCGAGGTTGGACATGAATTCCAGGCGCAGCGTGCGCTCCAGCCCCTCCAGCGCCTCCTTCTGGACGGTCTCCATGCGCAGCATGCGCATCACCACCTCCATCGCGAAGCCCTCCGGCAGCAGGGACAGCACGCGCGCCGCGTGGTCCGGCTTCACCTTGGAGAGCACGACGGCAACGGTCTGCGGGTATTCGTTCTTCAGGTAGTTCGCCAGCACCGCCTCGTTCACGTTGCCCAGCTTGTCCCACATGGTGCGACCCGCGGGGCCGCGGATCTCCTCCATGATCTGGGAGACGCGCTCCTTCGGCAGTGTCTTGAGCAGCAGGCGCTCGGTGACCTCGTACGACCCGACGAGGTGACCGGTCTGGCCCAGCGCGGCGCGGAAGTCGCGCGCCACCTCCTCGACCTGGCCGGCGGGCACGGTGCCCAGCGCGGCCATGGCCAGGGACAGGTCGCGGATCTCGTCCTCATGGAGCAGCGCGAAGATCTTCGCCGCCTGCTCCTCGGCCAGCGCCAGCATCAGCGTCGCGGCCTTCTGCGGCCCTGTCAGCCCCTTGCTCATGCGGGTTCGTCCTCGGGCGTCAGCCAGCGGCGCAGTACGTTGGCGCTCTGCTCCGGATTCTCGTCCACCAGCTGCGCCAGCGCCTGCAGGGCGGAGGCCTTCAGCTGGCCGTCCACGCGCGCCACGCTGACCATCTGGTCGGGATCGACGGCGGTACTCTCAGGCGTGGCGCCCGGCAGCGCGGGCGCGGCGGCGCCGCCGGCGATCGCGACCGTCTCCGCCGGGCCGCCGAGCGCGGCTTCCGCCCCC
>NZ_JAPSMD010000759.1 GCF_027856955.1 Falsiroseomonas oryzae
GCCCGGACGGAGCGCGGCCGCGCCGCGCCGGCGCCTGGGCTGGCGGCTGCTGCGCGGCCTGCTGCTGCTGGGCATCTGGGGCGGCGTGGCGCTCGGCGCGCTGCTGCTGGTGCTCACCTGGGACCTGCCGCGCACCGACATCGCGCTGAGCACCACGCGCCGCCCCGGCGTGACGCTGGAAGCGGCGGACGGGCGGGTGATCGCGACCTCGGGCGACGTGCATGGCCAGATCGTCCGTCTGCGCGACCTGCCGCCGCACCTGCCGGCGGCCATCGTCGCGATCGAGGACCGGCGCTTCCGCGACCACTTCGGGCTGGATCCCATCGGCATCGCGCGCGCGGCCTGGGTGAACTGGACCACCGGCCGCGTGGTGCAGGGCGGCTCCACCCTGACGCAGCAGCTGGCCAAGAACCTGTTCCTGACCCCGGAGCGCAGCCTGCGGCGCAAGGCGCAGGAGGCGGTGCTCGCGATGTGGCTCGAATGGAAGTTCAGCAAGGACGAGCTGCTCGAGATCTACCTGAACCGCGTCTATCTCGGCGCCGGCGCCTATGGGGTGGATGCCGCCGCCCGGCTGTTCTTCGGCATCCCCGCCACCCGGGTCAGCCTGTGGCAGGCGGCGGTGCTGGCCGGGCTGCCCAAGGCGCCCTCCCGCCTCAACCCCCGCAGCGCGCCCGATGCGGCGGCGGGGCGCGCGGTGGAGGTGCTGGAGGCGATGGCCGAGACCGGTGCCATCACCCGCCGGCAGGCGACGCTGGCGGCCGAGCAGATCCGCTTCCCGCCGCGCCCATCCCGCGATTCCGGCTGGTTCGCGGATTGGGTGATGGACGACCTCTCGGACCGCTTCCCCGGCAATGCCGACCTGGTCCTGCGCACCACGCTCGACCTGCGCATGCAGGCCGTGGTGGAGCAGCGGCTGGAGGCGCTGCTGGCTGGGCCAGGCGCGCGGGCGCGCGTCGGGCAGGGAGCGGTCGTGGTCATGGAGGCGGCGACGGGCAATGTCCGCGCCATGGCGGGCGGGCGGGACTACCGGGCCACGCAGTTCAACCGCGCCGTGCAGGCGCGGCGGCAGCCGGGCTCCGCCTTCAAGCCCTTCGTGTTCCTCGCCGCGCTGGAGCGCGGGGCGACCCCGGCCGACCCGGTCGCCGACGGCCCGCTGACGCTCGGCGGCTGGTCGCCCGGCAATGGCGAGTGGCGCAGCCGCGGCGAGATCAGCCTGGAGGACGCGCTGGCGCATTCGGTGAACACCGCCGCGGTGCGGGTGCTGGCCCGGGGCGGCGGCGCGCGGGAGGCGGCCGCGGTGGCGCGGCGCTTCGGCCTGCCCGGCCCCTTCCCGAACGATGCCACCCTGGCGCTAGGCACCGGGGAGGTGACGCTGCTGGACCTGACCGCCGCCTATGCGGCGTTCGCCAATGGCGGGCTGCTGCCCGTCCCGCGCGGCCTCGCCTCCGCGCGGGCCGACGGTCA
>NZ_JAPSMD010000760.1 GCF_027856955.1 Falsiroseomonas oryzae
GCGGCTTCCCGCCGGGCCGTCACCTGGCGCAGCAGGTCGAGCCCGGCGGAGGCCGCGGCCTCCACGGGCAGGGCGAGCGCGGCGGCCGTGGTGCGGCATGCGGCGTCGAGCAGCTCCGGCACGGTGACGGAGACCGGCTGGCAGCGCAGCCAGACCTCCTCGCCCGGCTGCGGCTCGGCGTGGACGATCAGCTCGAGGGATTGCAGGCGGTCCAGCAGCGCCGGCTCCAGCCGCCCATAGCCGCCGAGGGAGGCGGGCAGGCGGGCGGCGTGCCAGTCGGCGAGAGGCAGCAGGACGGGCTCGGCGAGGCCGGCGGCCTCGCCGCGGAGCCAGCCGATGACGGCGGCGGAGAGCGCCGCCTCGCGCGGCAACGCACCGCCGGCGCGCAGCATCACCAGCACCTCGCCCGACGGCGCGGCGAGCGCCTCCACCTCGGCCATCTGGCCGAAGTTCTCGGTGCGGCCGCGCACGACGGGCAGGCGGGACATCCAGTCCGCGAAGGCGCCGAAGGGACGGCCCTGGTAGCGCAGCAGGCTGCCGACGGCGGGGTTGCCGGCGCTCTCCTGCAGCAGCCCGAAGGTCACGCGCCAGCTGCGGTCGGCCGTTGCCTTGAACAGGTTGGCCTCGATGCCGGGGTCGCGGAGGTCGGCGCGCAGCAGCGCCTCCCCGGCGGCGAGCGTCAGGATCAGCTCGCGCGGATCCTCGGGCAGCTCGAAAACCAGGGTGAAGCCGTTCACCGCGGCGCGGCGCGGGTCGGAGGGAACGACGTCGCTGCGCGGGTGGAAGCTGCAATGCTCGATGGGGCAGTCGCCATCCGGGCCGGCGGAGACCGAGAGCTCGGTGCCGACCCCGCGCGGCGTCATCGCCCAGCCATAAGCGATGCCGCGGCGCGGCGTGACCATGGTCACGCAGTCGAGCGCGAGTTGCAGCGTTTCATCCAGATAGACGAACACCCGAACCTCCGCCCCGCCCGCGCGGCCCCCGTCCCGGCCGCGGCGTGCCCGCCGCGACAAAGGGCGGCTTGGCCCGCCGTGTCAACCTCGCCGCGACCGTTCCGGCATGTCGTTCCGCCCTGGGTTTCTCACCCTGCCCCCCAGGCGACGAAGGGACCGTTGCGGAAGCCGGATGCGGCCTTGCCGTAGAGGAAGGGGCTGCCGTCCGGCGCGGTCACCTTCCCGCCTGCGGCTTCCAGCACCGCCTGGCCGGCGGCGGTGTCCCATTCCATGGTCGGCGCCAGGCGCGGATAGACGTCGGCCTCGCCCTCCGCCACCAGGCAGAACTTGAGGGAGGAGCCGATGGAGCGCCGGTCGGCCACCTGAAGCCCGGCCAGGAAGGCCTCGGTCGCCGGGTCGATGTGCGACCGGCTGGCCACCGCGACCAGGCCCGCCGCCGGGCGGGGCCGCGCGCGGATCGGCCGCCATGCGATGGACGCGGGGTCGGCGCCCGGCGCCAGCTCGCCGGCCG
>NZ_JAPSMD010000761.1 GCF_027856955.1 Falsiroseomonas oryzae
GTCGCCTCCGCCGTCGCGCCGGCCAGGCTGCCGCGCGCCCCGCGCATCAGCACCGCCGCGACGACCGCCGGCACGAGTTGCAGCGCGGCGAAGCCCAGCAGCGTCGCCCGCCAGCCCGCCAGCTCCACCAGCGTCGCGGCCAGGGGCAGGAAGATCGTGCTGGTCAGGCCGGTGACGAAGGTGGAGATGATCACCGCCCGCCGCGGGTCGCGGCTGTTCGCGGTGATCGCGGCATAGGCCGGCTCCGCGAAGGCCATCGCCTGGACGATCCCGATGGCGATCCAGAGCGCGTAGAAGGCCGCTAGGGAGGGCACCGCCGCCCAGCCCAGCAGCATCGCGACGCCCAGCGCCGCGCCCAGCGTCATCACCCAGCGGCTGCCATGGCGATCGACGTAGCGCCCGACCGGGATGGCGGCGATGCCGGCCGCGAGCAGCCCGCACGTCACCGCGCCCGAGATCTCCGCCCGCGACCAGCCGAGCTCGGCTTCCATCGGCGCGACGAAGGCGGGGACCGAGGCGTGCAGCGTGCCCCAGCAGATCAGCTGGTGGATCGAGACGCCCCAGATCAGGCGCGCTTCGTTCACCGCATCAGACCGTGAACTGCTCCGCGATGATCCGCTCGCTCAGCCCGTGGTCCGGGTCGAACAGCATGGTCAGCGCCACGCCGCGGTCCTCCCGCACCTCCACCCGGCGCACGTCGCGCACCTCGGTGTAGTCGGCGGTGGCGGAGACCGGGCGCTTCTCGTGCTCCAGCACCTCGAAGACCACCTCCGCCTCGGCCGGCAGCAGCGCGCCGCGCCAGCGGCGGGGGCGGAAGGCGCTGATCGGCGTCAGCGGCAGCAGGTTGGCGCCAAGCGGGATGATCGGCCCGTGCGCAGAGAGGTTGTACGCCGTGCTCCCTGCCGGCGTGCTCACCAGGATGCCGTCGCAGATCAGCTCCTGCAGCCGCACCGTGCCGTCCACCATCACCCGGATCTTGGCGGCCTGCCGCGTCTCCCGCAGCAGTGACACCTCGTTGATCGCCAACGCCTCGGACGGCTCGGCCGCGCCGGTGAAGGCGCGCATACGCAGGGGGTGCAGCGTGGCGGCCTGCGCCGCCGCCAGCCGTTCCGCCAGGCCGTCCTCGCGGAAGTCGTTCATCAGGAAGCCGACGCTGCCGCAGTTCATCCCGTAGACCGGCAGGTTGCGGCCGAGCAGGCGGTGCTGCGTCTCCAGCATCATCCCGTCGCCGCCCAGTGCGACCACCACCTCCGCCCGGTCGAGCGACGCGGCGCCATAGCGCGCCGCCAGCGCATCCTGCGCCGCGCGCGCCACCTCGGTCGCCGCGGCGAGGAAGGCGATCCTCACGCGAGGCCGCTGACGCTGCGTGCGTCGCGTGGCGCGTCCAGCGCGTCCACGCGCCTCGCGGCGTCCAGCGCGTCCACGCGCCTCGCGGCGCCCAGCGCGTCCAC
>NZ_JAPSMD010000762.1 GCF_027856955.1 Falsiroseomonas oryzae
CGCCTGGGCGGCGTGCCGCGGCGCCGCGCGCCATCGCCATCGGCAGTTCTACCGGCGGACCGCAGGCGCTGGCCGCCCTGGTCGGCGCGCTGACGCGGCCGCCGCCGGTGCCGGTGCTGGTCGTGCAGCACATGCCGGCCGGCTTCACGACGCTGCTGGCCGACCATCTGCACCGGCTGGGCCGGCTGCCCTGCGCCGAGGCGACGGAGGGCACGCCGTTGCTGCCCGGGCGGCTCTACCTCGCGCCGGGCGACCGCCACCTGCTGGTGCGGGAGGCGGCGGGCGGGCTGCTGGCGAAGCTGTCGGACGGTCCGCCCGAGAATTTCTGCCGCCCGGCCGTCGACCCGCTGCTGCGCAGCCTGGTCGCCGCCTGCGGGGGGCGCGTCGTCGCGGCCATCCTGACAGGGATGGGTCATGACGGGCTGGAAGGCTGCCGCGCGTTGCGGCAGGCCGGCGGCACGGTGCTGGCGCAGGACGAGGCAAGTTCCGTCGTGTGGGGCATGCCCGGCGCGGTGGCGCGGGCGGGGGTGGCGGAGACGCTCGCGCCCCCGGAGGAGATCGCGGCGCGCCTGCTGGCCGCCTGCATGGAGGGAGTTGCCTGATGCAGCCCGGATTCGCGGAGGTGGCCGCGCTGCTGCGGCGGCGCGCCGGCATCGTCCTGACGGAGGACAAGGCCTATCTGCTGGAGACGCGGCTGGGCCCGGTGCTGACGCGCTTCGGCCTGGCCTCGCTGCGGGCGCTGGGCGAGCGGCTGCGCGCCCTGCCGGGCGAGGCGCTGGAGCGAGCGGTGGTGGAGGCGCTGACCACCCATGAGTCCAGCTTCTTCCGGGACGGACGCCCCTTCGAGCATCTGCGCGCGCTGCTGCCACGCCTGGCAGCCGGCAAGCCGGCGGGCGAGCGGCTGCGGATCTGGTCGGCCGCCTGCTCCACCGGGCAGGAGGCCTATTCCGTCGCCATGCTGGCGGCCGAGGCCTTCGGTCCGGCTGCGGCGCAGCGCGTGGAGATCCTGGGCACGGATATCTCCGGCGAGGTGGTGGCGCGCGCGCGGGAGGGGGCCTTCACGCAGTTCGAGGTGCAGCGCGGCCTGCCGATCCGGTCGCTGATGCAGCATTTCGTGCAGGACGGCCCGCGCTGGCGGGTGAACGCGGCGCTGCGCGCGCTGACGCGCTTCGAGGAGCGGAACCTGCTGGCGGATTGCGCGGCGCTGGGGCGGTTCGACGTGATCTTCTGCCGCAACGTGCTGATCTACTTCGACGCGCCGACCAAGACGCAGGTGCTGGACATGCTGGCGCGGCAGCTGGCCGGCGAGGGCGTGCTGTATCTCGGCGCGGCGGAGACGGTGATCGGGCTGACCGAGCGGCTGGCGCCGCTGCCGGGCGAGCGCGGGGTGTATGGGGTGGCGGCGCGGCGCGCGGCGGCGTGACGCCGCCGGCCAGTCGCCGCCCCGCA
>NZ_JAPSMD010000763.1 GCF_027856955.1 Falsiroseomonas oryzae
GATGCCGCCGGCGATCGGGGCGATGGCGCCCGTCGCCGCCGCCACCGCGGCTTCGCGCGCCGCGCGGCCGGCCTCCGTCAGGTAGACCAGCTTGCCGCGGCCGTCGCGCGGGTCGGGGCCGACCCGCACGAGGCCGCGGGCCTCCAGCCGCTGGATGGTGTTGGTCATGGCCGGCCGCTCCACCTGCACCGCGCGCGCGATGCGCGCCAGGCTGCGCCCGTCGCCGAGCCGGACGAGGTGGTTCAGCACCACGAAGTGGCTGGCGCGCAGCCCTTCCGGCAGCACGCGCTCCAGCCGGTTGCGGGCGAGGTGCTCGATGATCGAGATCTCGTTGAGGACGGCGAAGATCGGCGGGTCAGGTGGCACGGATCCTGGTCTCGGCGCGCCAGCGCGGGGTCGGCGGCACCGGGTCAGCATAGCCGAGGCGGCCGAGCATCTGCAGCGTGCCCCCGGATGCGGCGAGCAGGGCGTGCATCTCGCGGAACGGCCCGGCGACCTCGGGGAATTCCTGTAGCGCCTGGCTGATCGGGTGCAGGGCGAGGCCGGCGGCGGTGGCGGCGAGGTTCAGGCGCAGCCAGTCCCGCCCGGCCGCGAGCTGCTCCGCACGGCCGTTGCCGGGCGTGGCGAGCCAGACATAGGCCGGGGTGGCGGCCAGCATCGGCGCGTAGCGCTCCATCATCACGCGGTAGCCGGCGCCGCCCGGCAGCATGCTCTCCCGCGTGACCTGGCCGGCGGCGATCGCCTCCTCCAGCCCGGGGCCCCAGAGGCTGATGCCGTCCGGGTTCGCGGCGACGGCGGCGCGGCCGAGGCGCATCAGGTTGACGGATTCGAGGTGCGCCGCTTCGGTCGCGGCCTCGATCTGCCAGGATCGCCAGGCGATGTCGCGGATCGCAACCACCTGGTCGGGCTGCGCGGTTCCGCCGAAGCGCACCGGCGCGGCGGTGGCGGCCGCCAGCGCCTGCATCGCCTCGGCCGGCACGGGCCGCGCCATGTCGAAGGGCCGCTTGGTGGAGCGGCGTGCGCCGGCCTGGGCGAAGAGCGGGTCCGGCTGCGCGCTGCCGGGTGCCCCGAGGCGGAGCAGCGCCACCGGGCGCGCATCCAGCCGGGGCTGCGGCTCGCCTTCCGGGAAGGGAATGACGGTCACGGCGCGCCCCGCCTCCATCGCGGCCAGCCGGAACAGCTCCACGAAGGCGCCGAGGCCGATGGTGATCTGGCGGTCGAAGGGGTCGGTGACCGGCAGGCGCCGATCCAGGTCACAGCGCAGGACCATCGTGTCGGGCTCGGCGGCGGGAAGCTCGGCGATCCAGGGCTGGCGGTTGTGAGGGTTGGGGGCGAGGACGGCCCAGGCGGCGGCGCGCACGCGCGGATCGGGATGGGCGGCGGCGGCCGGTGCCTCGGCCCAGGGCGCCAGCGGATCGGGCCCGGCGTTGCGCAGCGCCTG
>NZ_JAPSMD010000764.1 GCF_027856955.1 Falsiroseomonas oryzae
AGGCCGGGCGCCGCGGGGTCCAGCGTGTCGAGGCGGAGCGGCGGGCGGAAGGCCAGGGCGCGGCCGAGCGACCGGCCGGCATCCTGCAGCGCCGCCGCCTCCGCCCCGGGCGCCGGCAGCGGCCGCCAATCCAGCGTGTAGGGCGAGGCAAGGGCGAAGAGCCGGCCATGCCGGCGCATCAGCGGCAGCAACGCGGCCTCCTCCGTACCGCAGACCGCGAGCACCGGCTCGGCCCCGGCCGGCAGGGCATGTGCCAGCAGCGTCTCGTACCAGGCCCGGCTGGCGAAGAACTCGCCTTCGCCCGGCGGATGCAGGAAGCGGTCGCACCAGCCGGGCAGGCCGGTGCGGTCGGCTGGCACCAGGCGGGCAGGCGGGGGGCGAGTCATCCGGCGCAGGATTGGCACCCCGGCGCCGCCGGCGGAAGGCTCCGCGGCGATGCCGGCTCATACCCGCCTCGTTGAGTCCTGACCGGCGGCCGGCGTTAGCCGGCCGAGGCCGCGAATGCGGCCCGCGGCAGGTGCCGCGAAGCCGAGCGCCGGAGGCGCGCTGGCGTCTGAAGCATGAAGTGCGTCAGCACTTCATGAGCCCGGTATCAGGCTTCCGAGCGTGGCGACTCCGGCGGCCGGCGGGCCAGCAGGGCCAGGGCGAAGACGGCACCCGCCGCCAGGGCGGCATCGGTGATCTCGGCGGAGCGGCCCGGCAGCCAGGTCTGCAGCACGCTGATCCCGGCGGCGAGCAGCAGCGCCAGGGCGCCGGCCAGCGGCAGGCGCAGCCCGGCCTTCAGCCCCAGCCAGGCGACGCCGCCATACATGAAGGTCTTGTACAGCATGGCCTGCAGGCCGTTCCCCCATTGGCCTGCCATCAGGGAGCGCAGCGGGATCCAGCCGAAGGGCCTCGGCGCGTCCAGCAGGCGATAGGGGCGCGCGCCCTCCAGCACCACGGCGGCGAGCAGGACGGCAAGCAGGACGGGGTCGGTCCAGCGCCGGCGGCCCAGCAGCAGCCAGGCCGGCAGGGCAAGGCCGGCGGCGATGACTTCCTCCGCCGTCAGGTTGCGGCCGACGATCGGCACGGCGGCGCCGGTCACGGCGAGCAGCAGCGCGGCGAAGACCAGGCCCCGCTCCCCGCCTGGCCGCGCGGCATCCAGCAGCCGCGCCGCGACCAGCCACATCAGGGCGATCCGCAGGGTGCGCAGCGGGTCGGGATCCCAGGGCGGCAGCAGCGGCTTCAGGCTGTTCTTCCACTCGGCCAGGTCGATCGAGGGGACATAGGGATAGAGCCGATAGGCCAGCCAGCAGCCGAGCAGGACGGCGGGAAACGCCTCCGCGATGCGCGGGCGGAGGTCGAGCGCGCCGCGTGCCCGCCGCGGCGCGACGAAGGCGGCCGTCACCGCGCCGCCGATGGCGCCGGCGACGTTGAGCAGCAGGTCGCCGGCGCTCGG
>NZ_JAPSMD010000765.1 GCF_027856955.1 Falsiroseomonas oryzae
CGGAGAGGGGAGCAGCACCGACACATGAGTCCGATCCGGGCCCCACGGGCGCGCGGCAAGCTGGCCGCCTTCGCCCTGGCCGCGCTGCTGGCGGCCGGCCCGGCCGCCGCGCAGCAGGGCCAGCCGCCGGCGCAGCAGCTGCCGAACCGCGAGGTCACGGTCCAGAACGAGACCGACCTGACGCTGCGCGAGCTCTATCTCGCGGCGCCGAATGCAACGGATCGCGGGCCGGACCGCCTGGGCGCGGACATGGTGGCGCCGGGTGCGCTGTACCGCGTCCGGTTGGGGCGCACGCGCGACTGCGTGTTCAACGTGACCGCGGTGTTCCTGGACGGGTCGGAGGAGCAGCGCCAGCGCGTGGACATCTGCCGCGCCCCGCGCCTGGTGTTCGGCGATCCCGCCATGCCGACGCTGGAGGTCGCGGTGGCCAACCGCAGCCGCGTCACGCTGCGCGAGCTCTATGCGCTGCCGGCCGCGCCGCCCGGCGATGCCGCCGCGCGCAACTGGGGGCCGGATCGGCTCGGCACATCGATGGTGGAGGCCGGCGGCAGCTTCGCGATGCGGCTGCGCACCCGCGACTGCCGCTTCGACCTGCGCGGCGTCTATGTGGACGAGAGGGAGGAGGTGCTGCGCAACCTCGACCTCTGCGCCACGCGCAGCGTCGCCTTCGACCGCAGCACCGTGCCGGACCGGCCGACGCGCAGCATCCTGCTGGCGAACCGGCACCTGGCGACGGTGCAGCAGGTCTATCTCTCGCCAAGCACGGAGACCGACTGGGGCCCGGATCGCCTCGGCGCCGCCACGCTTGAGCCCGGCGAGGACATCGCGGTGGAGATGCAGGGCGGCTGCGAGGCCGACCTGCGCATCGTCTTCCCCAATGGCGGCGCGGAGGAGCGCCGCGCCGTGAATGTCTGCGAATCGACGCGCATCGTGCTGCGCCCGGGCTGGGTGCTGGCGGAGCGGCTGGACGAGGAAGGCGCCGTGCCCGGCCAGATGACGGAGCCGGAGCCCGACCCCGGCGCGCTGCGGCTGCGCAATGCCGGCCGCCTGCCGATCGTCGAGATCTACACCGGCCCGCCGGGTGGCCCGCGTGGCGAGGACCGGCTGGGCGCCGACACGCTGCCCGTCGGCGCGGTGATCGAGATCGAGCCCGAGGACCCGGACAGCTGCGCCGCCGACCTGGTCGTGGTGTTCCGCGACGGGCGGGAGGTCGTGCGACCGGGCGTGGATCTCTGCGCCGGCGAGGAGATGGACGTGCGATGAGGAAGCTTCTCGTCCTGGCCTTCGCGCTGCTCGCCACGCCCGCCGCCGCACAGGGGGGCGGCGCCGGCGTGCCGGAACCGCTGCGCGGCGCGTGGTTCGCCGGCGACTGCGCGGACCCCAGCGCCATGCTCGTGCTGACCGGCCGCGCCGCCGCGCGGGTGGAGGCGGAGG
>NZ_JAPSMD010000766.1 GCF_027856955.1 Falsiroseomonas oryzae
CGGCTGGCCGGGGCGACGGCGAGCGCCGCCCCGGGGGTGCCGGGCTTCGTCGCCTTCGCGGCGGGGGAGGGCTGGGCCGGCGTGCTCGCCGAACGGCCGGGCGCCTTGGCGCGGGCCATCGCCGCGGCGGAAGCGCGGTGGGAGGGCGGGTCGGATTGGAACGCGGCCGATCTTGCCCGCGCCACCGACGTGGATGCCCGCCTGGCCGCGCGGGGCGGCGCTTCCCTGCCGCACCGCCTGCTCGATGCGCCGATCGAGCGCAATGGGCCGTCGGACCTCGACCTTCGGCTCGACGTCCCGATGGCCGCCCATGCGCAGATCGAGCCGCGCGCCGCGACGGCGCGCTGGTCCGCCGACCGGCGGCGGCTCGAGGTCTGGACCGGCACGCAGGACGCCTTCTTCGTCCGCGCCGTGCTCGCCTGCCGGCTTGGGCTGCGCAAGGCCGATGTCGTGGTCCGCTCCTGCCGCCTGGGGGGCGCCTTCGGCGGGCGCACCGTGCCGAATGTCGAGCTCGAGGCCGCGCGCCTCGCCCGCGCCGTCGCACCGCGCCCCGTGCTGGTGCAGTGGACGCGGGAGGACGAGTTCCGGGAGGCCTTCCACCGCCCGCCCTCCTCACACCGCATCCGCGCGCGGCTCGGGCCGGACGGGCGCGTCGCGTCGTGGTGGCACGCCTTTGTCTCGGGGCATGTGATCTTCACCGCCGCCGTGCTGCCCGAGTGGCTGCAGCGCGCGGCGAACGCCGTGACGGGAGACACGGGCATCGCGCGCGGCGCACGTCCACCCTACGCTGCCGGCCGCGCGCGGGTGGAGTTCGACGCCGTGCCGCTGCCGGTGCCGACCGGGCCCTGGCGCGGGCTTGGCGCGGCGCCCAACGCCTTCGCGGTGGAGAGCGCGATGGACGAGTTGGCGCTGCGGGCGGGGCGGGACCCGCTCGCCTTCCGGCTGGACCACCTGGACGCAGAGCCGCGGCTCGCCGCCTGCCTCCGGCGCGCCGCCGACATGGCTAGCTGGGGCCGTGCGCTGCCGCCGGGCCGCTCGCTCGGCATCGGCTGCGCACCCTACAAGGAGGCCGCCTGGGCGGCGGTGGTGGCGGAGGTGGAGGCCGATGGGCGCGGGGGCATCGCGGTGCACGGGCTCTGGTGCGCGCAGGACAGCGGGCGCGTGCTCGATGCGGATCGCGTGCGGGCGCAGATCGAGGGCAACCTGGTCTGGGCGATCGGCTCGGCGCTGACCGAGGAACTGACCCTCGAAGCCGGCGCCGTCGCCGCGGCGGGCTTCGCCGACTACCGCCTGCCGACGCTGGCCGACGTCCCGCGCCAGCTGGAGGTCGCGTTGGTGGAGCCGCCGGCCGGCGCAGGCTTCGGCGGCGCGGGCGAGACGGCGCTTGGCCCGGCGGTCGCCGCGATTGCCAACGCGGCCTCGCGCGCG
>NZ_JAPSMD010000767.1 GCF_027856955.1 Falsiroseomonas oryzae
CGGGCGCTGCTGGCCGCCATCGCGGCGGCGGCGCGGGAGGCCGGGTGGCCGCGGCTGCGCGTGCGCGCGCCCGCGGCGGCCTTCGCCTTCTACGAAGCGTGCGGCCTCCTGCGCACGGTGGGCGAGGCGTCGGCGACGCATGTCATGGTGCTGACGCCAGGAAGGCCATGACCTCCGCCTCGCGCGGGATCGGCGCGACGGCGCCGTAGCCCAGCGTCGAGAGCGCGGCGGCGGCGTTGGCGTAGCGCGCGGCATCCGGCAGCGCGTCGCCGGCCAGGCGACGCGCCAGGAAGGCGCCGGCGAAGGTGTCGCCGGCGCCGGTGGCGTCGATTGCCTGGACCGGAAAGCCCGGCACGCGGCTGCGGCCGGTCGCATCCGCGACCAGCACGCCTTCCGGTCCCAGCTTCAGCAGCACCAGGGGGCAGAGCCGCAGGTAGAACTCGGCGATGGCTTCGGCGTCCTCCAGCCCGGTCAGGGCGCGCGCGTCCTCAAGCGAGGGGAAGGCGATGTCGCTCATTGCCACCGCGGCATGGATGCAGGCGCGCGCCCGGTCGAGCGGCCAGAGCCGCAGGCGAAGGTTAGTGTCGAAGGACACCGTTGCCCCGGCTTCCCGCGCAAGCTGCATGGCGCGGAAGGCCGCGTCGCAGGATGCGTCGGAGATGCCGAGCGTGATGCCCGAGAGGTGCAGCGCGCGGACGTCGCGGATCGCCGCCTCCGGCAGGTCGGCCGGGCGGAGCCGGGCGGCGGCGCTGCCCTTGCGGTGGAAGGTGAAGTGGTGGCCCTGTGCGTCATGAGTGACGAAGTAGATGCCGGTCGGCGCGTCGCGGTCGGTGCGCACGGCGCTGTCGTCCACGCCTTCCGCCTGCCACAGCGCGCGGAAGGCGGCGCCGGCGCGGTCCTCGCCCAGCGCGGTCAGCATGGCCACCTTTGCACCGCTGCGCGCCGCGGCGATGGCGGCGTTGGAGGCGTCGCCGCCGAAGCCTTCCAGGTAGAGGCGGCGCCCGTCGCCGGCATCAGGCAGCTGGTTGAATTCCAGCATCGGCTCGCCGAAGCAGATGAGCCCGGTCATGCCTGCATGATCCCCAGCACGTCGCGCGCGGCCTGCTCCACCGCGGCGCGGTCGCCACGCGCCAGCAGCGCCTCGTCCACCAGCCTGCCGCCGATGCCGACGAAGGCCGCGCCGGCCGCCAGGTAGTCCGGCGCGTTGCGCGCATCCACGCCGCCGGTCGGGCAGAAGGCGACATCGGGGAACACGCTGCGCAGCGCCTTGATGTGCGCCGGCCCGCCGGCGGAGGAGGCCGGGAAGACCTTCACCACATCGGCCCCGGCCGCCAGCGCGGCGCGGACCTCCGTCGGCGTCATGGCGCCGAGCAGCGCGCAGGCGCCGGCCGCGCGCGCCGCCCCGGCGACCGCCGTATCCACCCAGG
>NZ_JAPSMD010000768.1 GCF_027856955.1 Falsiroseomonas oryzae
CGGCCCGCGCGGCAGCCGGCGATGCGCGCGCGCAGGCGGCGCTGGACCGCCATGCGGAGCGCCTCGCGCGCGCCCTGGCGGGCGCGGTCAATATCCTGGACCCGGACGTCATCGTGCTGGGCGGCGGGCTGTCCAACATGGCGCATCTCTATGCGGCGCTGCCGGGGCTGATCCCGCGCCATGTCTTCTCGGACGCCTTCTCCACCCCCGTGGTGCCGGCCATGCACGGCGACAGCTCCGGCGTGCTGGGGGCGGCGAGGCTGTGGGGATGATCCTCGCCGCCGGGCTGCTCTGGTTCGCGGTGATGTTCGGCCTGGGCTTCCTGCTGGGCCCGGTCCGCATCCTCGTGCTCGAACCGCGCTTCGGCGCGACGTTGGCGGTGCTGATCGAGGCGGTGCCGATGATCGCGGCGATGGTCGTGCTCGCCCCCTGGGTGGCGCGGCTCTTCGAACTGCCGCCGACGGCGCGCGCGCGGCTCGGCATGGGCGGCGCCGGCCTGCTCCTGCTGCTGGTGGCGGACACGCTGCTGGGCTGGTTGCTGTTCGGCCGCGGCCTGGATGCGCTGCTCGACCGCCCCGCCACCTGGGACGGGCGCGTCTACCTGCTGCTTCTGCTGCTGTTCCTCGTCATGCCCTGGCTACGCCGGCACGCCTGACATGCCCGCGCTCTGCCGCGACTGCGACCATCGCGCGCAGGCCGCCTTCGCCGCCTGCCCCGCCTGCGGGTCGCGCCGCGTGGTCGCGCATGCAGAGCTGTTCGCGCTGGCCGTCGCGCATGTGGACTGCGATGCCTTCTATGCCAGCGTCGAGAAGCGCGACCGGCCGGAGCTGCTGACCAGGCCGGTGATCGTCGGCGGCGGGCGGCGCGGCGTGGTCTCGGCGGCCTGCTACGTCGCGCGCACCCGCGGCGTGCGTAGCGCGATGCCGATGTTCAAGGCGCTCGCCGCCTGTCCGGACGCCGTGGTCATCAAGCCCGACATGGCGAAATACGTCGCCGTGGCGCGCGAGGTGCGCGTGCTGATGGAGGCGCTGACGCCACTGGTGCAGCCGCTCTCGATCGACGAGGCCGTGCTGGACCTGAGCGGCACGGAGGCGCTGCACAAGGCGCCGCCCGCCGTGGTGCTGGCGCGCTTCGCCCGTGACGTGGAACAGCAGCTGCGCATCACCGTCTCGATCGGGCTGGCGCGCAACCGGCTGCTGGCGAAGCTGGCGGCGGAGCGGGACAAGCCGCGCGGCTTCGCCGTGCTGGGGGCGGAGGCGGCGGCCTGGCTGGCGGACCAGCCGGTGACGCTGCTGCCCGGCGTCGGGCCCGCGCTGGCCCGCAAGCTGAACGCGGCTGGCTTCACCCGGCTCGGCCAGGTTGCCGCGCTGGACCCGCGCGAGGCGGCGCGGCGCTTCGGCGAGGACGGGCCGAGCCTGG
>NZ_JAPSMD010000769.1 GCF_027856955.1 Falsiroseomonas oryzae
GATGGCGGTGACCTGGTCGCCCTGGCGGATCCCGGCGCGGGCTGCGGGGCTGCCGCGCTCCACGCCCGCCACCAGCACGCCGCGGACCGGCGCCGCGCCGCGCCGGCCCGGCTCCTCCTGTGGCAGGTCCTGCACCGCCACGCCCAGCCAGCCGCGCTCCACCCGGCCGCCGTTGCGCAGCTGCTCGATCACCGGCCGCGCCAGGTCGGACGGCACCGAGAAGCCGATGCCGGCGGAGGCGCCGGAGGGCGAGTAGATCGCCGTGTTGATGCCGATCACCTCGCCCGCGACGTTGAACAGCGGCCCGCCGGAATTGCCGGGATTGATCGGCGCATCGGTCTGGATGAAGTCGTCGAAGGGCCCGGAGCCGATGTCGCGCCCGCGCGCCGAGATGATGCCTGAGGTCACGGTGCCGCCAAGGCCGAAGGGGTTGCCCGCGGCCAGCACCCATTGCCCGACCCGCATGGCGGAGGAATTGCCCCAGGGCACGGAAGGCAGCGGGGCGCGCGCCTCCACCCGCAGCAGGGCGAGGTCGGTCAGCTCGTCGGAGCCGACCACGCGTGCTGCGTATTCCTGCCCGCTCTGCAGCGAGACGATGACGCGGGTCGCATTGCCGATGACGTGGTTCGCGGTGACGACCAGCCCGGCCGGGTCCAGGATGAACCCCGAGCCGGCGCCCTGCGTCTGCTGCCCGCGGCCGCGGCGTTCCCGGAAGTAGCGTTCGAAGGGCGTGCCGCGCAGCTCCGGCGGAACCTCCGCCCGCTGCTCGGAGGTGACGGCGATGTTGACGACGGCAGGCAGCACCCGCTCGGCGAGGTCGGCGAAGTCGGGCAGGCTGGCCAGCGCGCCGCGCTGCGCCTGCGCCGGCGGCACGGAGCCGCAGCCGGCGATGGGCACGAGCGCGAGCGCGGCAAGCGATCTCCGCCCGATGGGGCGGCCGGTGGGATGGGACATGGATCCTCGGCGGGCAAATGGGCCGGACAGGGGCGGCATCGGAGCCCTGCGTGAAACGGCGCCAGCATGGACAAGTGACCGCGGTGGTTCAACCGGGCACCCGATCACGCGGGCCGCATGAGGCGCGGCGGCATGCGCACCGCCTGGGCGGGCGCGGGGGCCATCCTGGCCGGGGTGGGGCTGGCCCGCTTCGCCTATGTGCCGCTGTTCCCGGCCATGGTCGCCGCGGGCTGGGTGGACGGCGGCGGCGCTGGGCTGCTCGGCGCCGGCAACTTCGCGGGCTACCTGGCCGGCGTGTTGGCCGGGCGGTGGATCGGCGGGCGGCTCGGCGTGCCGCGCGCGCTGGATGCCGGGATGGCGCTGGCGCTCGTCGCCTTCGCGGCCTGCGCCTGGCAGGGCGGGCTGGCCTGGCTGCTGGCCTGGCGGGCGCTGGCCGGCGTGGCGGGCGGGGTGCTG
>NZ_JAPSMD010000770.1 GCF_027856955.1 Falsiroseomonas oryzae
CTGCGGCGCGCGCGTCGCCACGGCGTGCAGGAAGGCCTCCAGTTGCGCGGTCACGACGCCGAGCGGGTCCAGCGCGGGCGCCGCGACCTCCTCCCGCGCGGCGTGGCGGGGCAGCCAGGCCCCGCCCTCCGCCTGCTCGTGCCGGCCGCGGCGCAGCACAAGGCGTTCCGCCGCGAAGTCGAGCTCCGCCAGCGCGTCGCGGCCGGCAACCGCGAGGAGCTTGCGTGTCTCCGCGCCGGGCACGACCGCATCCGCATGCTCGCCCGGCAGCACGCAGCCGGCCTCGATGAAGCCGGTCGCGCCGGAAGGAAACAGCAGCTGGATCAGCGCCAGGTCCTCCCGCCCGCGGCCGAGCGGATCGGCGAGGGTGGCGAAGACGCGCATCGGCGCCTCGCCGGCCAGCCAGGGGATCAGTTCGGCGAAATGCACGGCGTCGTTGAGCAGCGCGCCGGAATCGCCGCGTGCGCGCTTCAGCCCGGACATCCGGGCGGAGAGGTGGTGCAGCGCGCCGAAGGCACCGCCGCGCAGCAGGGCGTGCAGCGCCTGCGCCTTCGGGTGGAAGCGGAAATAGAGGCCGACCTGCGCGATCCGTCCCCGTGCCGCGGCCAGCTCCGCCAGCATGCGGCTTTCCGCCGCCGTCTCCGTCGCCGGCTTCTCGAGGAACAGGTCGCGTCCCGCGCGCAACACAGCCGCCGCCAGCGGCGCATGGGTCGCCGGCGGCGTGGCGACGATGGCAGCATCGCACCAGCCGAGCCCGTCCTCCAGCCTGTCCACGAAGCGAAGCCCCGGCAGGGCGGCGCGCGCGGCGGGCGACGGGTCGAAGCCCGCGGCGGGCACGCCGAGCCGGGCGAGCGCCGCCGCATGCACGCGGCCGAAGGCACCGCAACCGACCAGCAGGATCCGCGCCATGTCCGCCAGCGAAGGGCCTGTGGCACGCGCGGTCAAGGCGGAGCCGGTGCGGTTGACCGCGCGCAACCCACGCGGGACGCTCGGCGCGATGCAGCCGAGACCGCTGACCGAGGCCGACCTGCCGCGCGCCGCCGCGCTGTCCCGCCTGGCGGGATGGAACCAGGCCGAGACGGATTGGCGCGTCTTCCTGCAGGACGGCGCGGTGCGCGCGCTGGACGACGGCGATCAGGATTGCCTGGCAGCCACCGCGGCGGTGCTGCCTTTCGGGCCGGACCTCGCCTGGATCTCGATGGTGCTGGTGCGGCCGGACCGGCGGCGGCAGGGGCTGGCGAGCGAGCTGATGCGCTGGGCGATCGCGCGGCTGGACGGCACGCGCTGCGTCGCGCTGGACGCGACGCCGGACGGGCGCGCGGTGTATCGCCGGCTCGGCTTCGCGGACGTGTTCGGCTTCACGCGCTGGCGCCTGCCCGCCGCGCCCGCGGCGCCCGCCGTGGCGGTGCG
>NZ_JAPSMD010000771.1 GCF_027856955.1 Falsiroseomonas oryzae
CGCCGGGCCGTGGCCGCACCATCCCGCGCGCCCGCAACGCCGAACCCCGCCGGCCCGGCCGTGCTGCGAATCGTCGCCGGCCGCCATCGCGGCCGTAGGCTGCTCGCGCCGGAGGGCGCGACCACCCGCCCCACCGCCGAGCGCGTCCGCCAGGCGCTGTTCGACATGCTGTGGCACGCCCCCTGGGCAGGACGGGAAGCGGTGGAGGGCGCGCGCGTGCTCGACGCCTTCGCCGGCACCGGCGCGCTGGGGCTGGAGGCGCTGTCGCGCGGCGCCACCTATGCCACCTTCATCGAGCAGGACCGCGCCGCGCTCGCCGCCCTGCGCCGCAACATCGAGGCGCTGCGCGAGCAGCCCGCGACACGCGTGATCCCGGGCGACGCCACACGCCCGCCGCGGGCCGAGGCGCCCTGCAGCCTGCTCTTCCTCGACCCGCCCTATGCCAAGGACCTGGTGCCGCGCGCGCTGGCCGCGCTCGCCGCCGGTGGCTGGGTCGCGCCCGGCGCGCTGGTGGTGGCCGAGGTGGGCCGGGACGAGACGCTGGACTTGCCGGGCTATAGCGTCCTGGCCGAGCGCGAGCACAGCGCCGCGCGGCTGGTCGTGCTGCGCGCGCCCGCGGGCGATGCGGCGGCCGCGCCGCCCACGCCGTAAACCGCAGCGCAACCTTCCCGGAAGGAGATTGTCGTGCCGGCCTGTTCGCGACAAGGTTGCCGCGCTCAGCCCGTTGAGGACACGTCGCCATGCCGCTGCTGAACGCCACCTTCCAGCCGCCGACGGCGCCGCCGAACAAGGCGCCATACGGCCGCGTCATCATGTGCGGTGTGCAGATCGTCGTCGCCGGCGGCACCAACTACAACTGGCTGCCCTGGCTTCCCGGCCAGGTGAGCGTCACGGCCTTCACCGAGAACGGCCTGATCACCGGGCCGATGTCGGGCTGCTACATCGTCGTCTTCAAGGATCCCGCGGCGCCGGCAACCTTCCCCGTGATGGTCGCGCATATCGGCACCTACAACCTGCCGGACAGCGAGCAGAGCATCGCGGCCAAGACGGCCTGGGCCGGGCTCAAGGGGAAGATCGGCGCGTCCAATATCCTCTACAGCTTCAACCCGACCTCGAAGACCAACCTCACCGACGCGGCCATCGCCGCGACCTTCACGCCGGCCACCGCCGCCCTCGGCGCACCGGACTTCTATGCCGCCGTGGAGAAGGCCGCCCCGGGCTACAACGGCTTTACGCTGCTCTGCCACAAGAATGCGGGACTCCGCGTCAGCCGCGTCGAGAATGCGACGGCGGAGAACCCGCCCTTCTGATCCACCTGGCCGCCCAGCCCGTCACCCCGGCGGCGTGCCCGCGGGCTGGCGCAGCACGCGCGCCGGCCTCGGCAGGGCGGCGCCGGCCGGCACAGGGGC
>NZ_JAPSMD010000772.1 GCF_027856955.1 Falsiroseomonas oryzae
CCAGCAGGCGCCCGACCGCGCCGGCCGCGGCGATCGCGCGGGCCAGGTCGGCGCCGTCGGCCAGGGCCACGGCGCGGTCCATCATCCATTCCGCCTCGCGCTCCAGCCGGCGCATGCCGAGCAGCGACCACAGCCGCCACAGCGGCCCGCCGAAGCGGCGCGCCTGCGGCTGCTTCTGCCCGCCCAGCCGCGGCAGGATCTCCTCGGCCAGGGCGCGGCGCAGCAGTTCGGCGCGCACCGTGTCCTGCCCGTCCTGCGTGCCCAGGATCCGCGGCGCGAACGGCTTCAGGCGCTGCCGCACGGCATGCGGCATGTTGTCGTTCAGCGGAATCGCGAAGGCGCGGATCAGCTGCGACGCGCAGCTCGGGCTGTCGGTGTGTTCCTCGCCCGCCAGGCAGGCGACCAGCGACATGACGCACATACGTCCGGCGTCGCGCGTGCCGACGCCGGTGACCAGTTCCACGCGCTCGAGTGCCCGCTCGAGCCGGAGATCGAGGTGCATGCGGACCTTCCTCCATGCAGCCGCGGCGGTTGTGCCGCGGACCGGGCGCGGTCGTGCCGCGCCCCCGGTCCGTTGAAGCTTCCGTCGGGGGTGCCCGATACCTCAATGCACGACCACGGCATTGCGTTCCCGCGCGTCGCAACAACCGCCCGCGGGGCGAGGCCCGCCTGCGTCACATGATCGCGCGGGGAGCGCGTGGGAAGGTTTGCGGGGAGCGCGTGGGAAGGTTTGCGGACAGCGCGTGGGAGGGTCTGCGGGACGCCGATGGGACGGCGCGCGGGAGTCGCGCGAAGCTGCTACATGCCCAGGCAGGAGCACGCCGCATGGACCCCACCCTCTGGCTCGCCTTCGTCGCCGCGGCGATCGCGATGCTGCTGATCCCCGGCCCCACCATCCTGCTGGTCATCGGCCAGTCGCTGGGCGGCGGGGTGCGCAACGCGCTGCCGCTGGCCGCCGGCGTGGCGCTCGGCGACCTCACGGCCATGACGCTCTCGCTGGCCGGCCTCGGCGCTCTGCTCGCCGCCTCCGCGGCGGCCTTCACCGCGCTGAAATGGGCGGGCGCGGCCTATCTGGTGTGGCTCGGCGTGAAGATGTGGCGCGCCCCGGTCGCCGCCGATGCCGCCCCGCCCCTGCCGCCCCGCCGCGCCTTCCGCGAGGCCTATGTGGTGACCGCGCTGAATCCCAAGGGCATCGTGTTCTTCGTGGCCTTCGTGCCGCAGTTCCTGGACCCCGCGCGGCCCTTCGCGACGCAGGCGGCGATCCTGGTGGCCACCTTCGTGACCCTGGCCGCCATGAATGCCGCGGCCTATGCGCTGCTTGCCGCGCGGCTCTCCGGCGCGGTGCGCCGGCCCGGGCTGCGCCGCGCGCTGAACCGCGCCGGCGGCGCGGTGCTGGTGGGCGCGGG
>NZ_JAPSMD010000773.1 GCF_027856955.1 Falsiroseomonas oryzae
GGACCCCGGCATGGCGCGCGCGCTGGCCGAGCTCTGCGCGGGGCTGCCGGCGCTGGCGCAGGGCGTGGTGCGCTTCCTCGGCCGCGCCTGGCACACGCTCAAGCGGCGGGAGGCGGAGGCGCTGCGCGGGCGCATCGGGCTGGCGCCCGGCGATGGCGGCTGGATCCCCCACCTGTCGGTGGAAGACAACATCCTGCTGGCGCCGCGCCACCATGGCGGCGCCACGCAAGCCGAGCTGCGGGGCGATGCGGAGGCGCTGGCGCGGCATTTCGGGCTCGACGGCATCCCCCAGACGACGCCGCACGAGATGACCCGGCTGGACCTGGCGCGAGCCGGATGCGCCCGCGCCTTCCTGATCCGGCCGCGCCTGCTGCTGCTGGAGAGCCCGCTGGACATGGAAGCGGCGGATGCGCTGGTCGCGCCGCTGCGCGCCGCGCTGGAGCGCGCGCTGGCGGATGGCGCCGCGGCGATCTGGGCGACGCGCTCCCGCCACGCCTGGGAGGATCCGGACTTCCCCGCGACTCAGCGATTCCGCCTGGGGAGTGAGGGGCTGGTGCCGGCATGACGGAAGAGGACCGCGTCAGGCTGCGCCACACGGACCGCTTCGTCGGCGCGCTGGTTCTGCTCGCGCTCGCGGCCTTCGGCTTCGCGCTGCTCCAGCGCAGCGTCATCAGCCAGTGGTTCGCCACCGGCAGCGAGCTGGTCGTGCTGCTGCCGGAGGAAGGCGTGGCGGGCCTGGCGGCAGGGTCGGAGGCGGAGGTGCTCGGCACCCGCGCGGGCTCCGTCCGGCGCATCGTCATCGCGCCGGAAGGGCGCATCCGCGCGGAGCTGCGCATCGAGGACCAGGCCAAGGTGTTCATCCGCAGCGACAGCGAGGCGACGGTGCGCCGCCGCTTCGGCGTGGCGGGCCCCGCCTATCTCGACATCGCGCGCGGGGAGGGCGCACCGCTCGACTGGGAGGCCGCAACGCCGCCGGTGATCGAGGCGCGGGTGGAGGCGGCGGCGACCGAGACCGCGGGCGCGCTGCTGGAGGACCTGCGCCGCCGCGTCTTCCCCGTGCTGGACGACCTGCAGCGCGGCATGCGGTCCTTCGCCGAGGCGGCCGAGCGGCTGAACCGCGGCGAGGGCACCGTCGGCAGACTTCTGGTGGACGAGACCATCGCGCGGGAGGCGGAGGAGGCGGCGCAGCGCCTGAGCTCCATCCTGGGCACGCTGGAACAGGCGAGCCGGGAGGTGCGGGTGGTGACCGCCTCGCTCTCCGGCGCGGAGGCGACCGGCAGCACGAACGGGCGCGGCGGCCGCAACGGCGCGCCGGAGGGCAGCCTGCCCTCCGTGCTTGGGCGCGCCGACCGCACGCTGGCGCTGCTGGAGCAGTCGGCCCGCGACCTGGCGCGCGCCAGCCCCG
>NZ_JAPSMD010000774.1 GCF_027856955.1 Falsiroseomonas oryzae
GGCCGGCCGTGCGAACAGCGGCAGCTCCTCGGCCAGCGCATCCGGCCCGCCGGCCCGGGCGCGCGCCTCCAGCGCGGCCAGAACCTGGCTGGCGCGGGCCAGCACGCCGCGCGGCACGCCGGCCAGCCGGGCGACGTGCACGCCCCAGGACTTCTCGGCGGCGCCTTCGCCCACCAGGTGCTGGAACACCACCTCGCCCCGCCATTCCCGCACCTTCATGGCGGAAAGGCGCAGTTCCGGCAGGCGGCCGGCCAGCGCGGTCAGTTCGTGGAAATGGGTGGCGAAGATGGCGCGGCAGCGGATGCGGTCGTGCAGCGCCTCCAGCACCGCCCAGGCGATGGCCAGCCCGTCCCAGGTGGCGGTGCCGCGCCCGACCTCGTCCAGCACCACCAGGGACCGGGCGGTGGCGCCGTTCAGGATGGCGGCGGTCTCCGCCATCTCGACCATGAAGGTGGAACGGCCGCCGGCGATGTCGTCGCCGCCGCCGACCCGGCTGAACAGCCGGTCCACCAGCCCGATCCGGGCGGAGGCGGCGGGCACGAAGAACCCGGCCTGCGCCAGCACCACCAGCAGCGCGTTCTGCCGCAGCCAGGTGGACTTGCCGGCCATGTTGGGCCCTGTCAGCAGGCACAGCCGCCGGCCCGGCGACAGGTCGCAGTCGTTCGGCACGAAGGCCGGCCCCTTGGCCTTGCGCAGCGCCGCCTCCACCACCGGGTGGCGGCCGGCGGCGATGGCGAAGTCCGGGCGCTCCGTGATCTCCGGCCGGCACCAGCCGCCCTCCGCGGCCAGGGTCGCGGCGGCGGCGTGCAGGTCCAGCTCCGCCATGGCCTGGGCGGCGGCCGAGATGGCGTCGCCCGCCTCCAGCAGCCGCCGGCGCAGATGGGCCACGCAGGCGCGTTCCCGGGCCGCGGCGCGGTCGCCGGCTTCGGCCACCTTGCGGTCCAGCTCCGCCAGCGCCGGGCAGGTGAAGCGCACGGCGTTGGCCATGGTCTGGCGGTGGATCGGCGCATGCTCCGCCGCGATGCCCCGGGGCGGCTCGCGCAGCAGCTTCTCGGCCGGGGCGGCGGGCAGCTCGGCCAGGAAGCCGAATTGCTGGTGGTGCCGGATCTTCAGGCTGGCCACGCCCCAGGCCTGCGCGAGGTCGAGCTGCAGCGCCGCGATCGCCTCCCGCCCGCCGTCGCGCAGGCGCCGCAGCGCGTCCAGCTCCCCGTCGTAGCCGGTGGCGATGATCCCGCCATCCTCCAGCCGCGCCGGCAGCTTCTCGGACAGCGCGCGTTCCAGCTCGGCCGGCAGGCCGGGATCGAGCCGCAGCGCGGCCGCGGCCCGCGCGACCAGCGGCGGCACCGGCAGCGCCGGCGATTCCAGCACGGTGAGCAGCCGCGCGGCGAGGTCCAGGCCGAGC
>NZ_JAPSMD010000775.1 GCF_027856955.1 Falsiroseomonas oryzae
CCAGGGCCGGGATGCCGCCGGCGCCCGTGCCCCCGGGGCCGTGGCAGCCATAGCAGCCTTCCGCGGCCAGCGGCGCCTGCGCGCGGGCGGGTGCCGCACCAAGCAGCGGCGCGGCGGCAGCGGCGGCCAGCAGGGCGAGGACCGGGGGCTCGGGACGGCGCATCCAATTCTCCGATAATCGATCGTGCAATTTACGATCCGTTCCGGGAAACGAGTAGAATCCCGCGGGCGCGCCTGTCAAACTGAAAAGGTCAGGCCGGCGCTTCCGCCAGGCGCGCCCGCGCCCCGCCAAGGCCGAAGAGCGGCCGCAGCCGCAGCCCTATCCAGTTGCCGGCCAGCGCGGGCAGGATCCACAGCCAGCCATGCAGGCTGCCGCTCGCGATCCCGCCGAAATAGGCGCTGATATTGCAGCCGAAGGCGATCACCGCCCCGTAGCCCAGCAGCAGCCCACCGAGCACGGAGGCCAGCGCCTCGCGCGGCGCCGGCAGGCGCCAATCCGCGCCGCGCCCGGCCAGCGCCGCCGCCAGCGCGGCGCCGGCCATCAGGCCCAGATCCATGATGGTGGTGCGCTCGGCCAGCATCGGGCGCAGCAGCGCCTCGGTACGCGTCGGGTCCTCCCAATAGGGCCAGAAGGCGGGGTCGTCCCAGCCCGTCGCCTCGACCAGGCGAGAGCCCCAGAGCGGGAAGGCGGCGGTGATCGCCCAGGGACGCCCGGCCAGCCAGAGCGTCGCGAAGTTCAGCAGCGCCAGGCCCACAGCGCCCCAGACCAGCGGCCACGGCCCGCGCAGCAGGTCGCCGCCGCGCCAGGCCAGAGGCTCCGCCGCGCCGTGCCGGCGCCGCTCCAGCGCGACGGAGCCGGCCCAGACCAGGGCGAGCACGGCGAGGCTGCAGATCATCGCGGTCCACGTGCCGAGCGCGGCGGGCAGCGAGACCGGCGGCAGGGCAGGCCAGGCCGTCCAGCGCTCGGCGTCCCAGGCGGCAAAGGTGGCGCCGGCGATGAAGGCGGCGAGGGTGATCCACATGCGCAGCCCCTGCCCGCCCGCCGCCGTGTAGAGCGTGCCGGAGGCGCAGCCGCCGCCGAGCTGCATCCCCACGCCGAACAGGAAGGCGCCCACCAGCAGCGCGACGCCGACCGGGAAGACGAAGCCGCGCACCGGCTGGCCCAGGATCGCGCCGGCCTCCAGCGCCGGCAGGAACAGGCAGAGCGCCACGGCCAGCATGACCATCTGCGCGCGCAGCCCCACGCCGCGCCGCTCCGCCAGCAGGCGGCGGAAGGCGCCGGCGAAGCCGAAGGCGGCGTGGAACAGCGTCAGGCCGAGCGCGGCGCCCAGCAACAGCAGCGCCGCCATCCGCCAGCCCTGCGCCAGGCCCAGCGCCGCCGCGGCGGCCAGCAGCAGGCC
>NZ_JAPSMD010000776.1 GCF_027856955.1 Falsiroseomonas oryzae
GACGCGATCCGCATGGAGCTCGAGCGGCTGGTGGATGGCCGCCCGGTCCCGCCGCCGCTGACCGCCCTGGCGCGCTGCCCGTTCTGCGGCTGCAGCGTGGCCGGCGCGACCGATCACGGCGAGGCGCGGCCGGCGCCGGGCTGACCGGCGCCGCTATCCCGCGACACCAGCGCCTCGCCCTCGGCCCGGAAGGCAGCCGCCTCCTCCGCCGAGGGGGGACAGCGCTCGGCCGGATCCTCCTGGTTCAGCGACGCATCGAGGCGCGCGGTCCATGCGCCGGGAGCGGCAGCGCGGCCGGGGGCGAGGCCGAGGTCAGCCGGGTCGATGTTGCCGATGCGTCCGGATTCGCGGTCCCACCACAGGCCATGAGAGCCGTCATCGGCCATCACCTTGATCCGCATGGCATCGCCCTCGGGCCGGCTTGCCGCGCTGTCGGGCGAAGCCTAGAAGCCGCGCGCGCCGTCACAAGGAGGCTCGCGACGTGTCCAAGATCACCCGCCAGGGCAGCAACCAGATCCTCTCGACCTCGGTCGAGTACCATAACTTCGTCTACCTTGCCGGCCTGACCGCCGACGACCTGTCCAAGGACGTCACCGGCCAGACCCGCGAGGTGATCGCCAAGATCGACGCCGCGCTGGAGGCCAACGGCACCGACAAGACGCGGCTGCTGCAGGCTCAGATCTGGCTGAAGGACATCCGCGACCGCGACGCCATGAACAAGGTGTGGGTGGAATGGCTGGGCGATGCCGGCCGCCCGGCGCGCGCCTGCGTGCAGGCGAACATGGCGGACCCGCGGCATCTCGTGGAGATCATGATCACCGCCTGCCGCTAGTTCCGGTTGCGGAATCTCGCCGGGGCCTCGCGGCTCCGGCGATTATTCTGAGAGAATCATTACGGTTTCTCATATCGGTCATGCATTGGCCGCGCGACGACTCTGTTTCTCGTGTGTCGCGTGTTGCATCCAGGCCGCAACACTGTGTCATCCGGGCGGTGAGTGTTTCGCGATAGGATGATTTGCGGAAACGCGCCTCCCTGCCGCCCCCCCTGCCGACGAATCACGCCTCATTACGCCGTGTAACGCTGCTACCGGGTTGGCAGCGCCGTGAAGCCGCGGCTACCGCCTGTGCCACGGGCCCGTCAGGGCAGCAGGGGAACTTCAGCAGGGGGCTACCGAATGCGGGCAGGAAGCACGTTGGCCGTCATCTGTGTCCTCTTCGGCACCATCGCGAACGACGCGGCTGCCCAGGCGACAGGCGGCGAACGTCAGGCCCGCAACCAGGTCCAGGGCCAGCCCGCCCAGCCGCGCCAGGCATCCGCCGCCCCGGCGCGCCGTGCGGCGCCGCAGCAGCGCCAGGCCCAGGCCCGCCGGGTGATCCCGCCGCAGGAGCAGGCGCAGGCG
>NZ_JAPSMD010000777.1 GCF_027856955.1 Falsiroseomonas oryzae
GCGGGCTGCCGGCCAGGCGCTGCGCCAGCGCGGCGGGCAGGTTGTGCCGGCGCAGCGCGGCGGGGATCGCCAGCGCCTGCGTCGCGTCCGGCGCGATCACCAGCGGCTCGTCGCCGGCTTCCTGCGCGGCGGTCACCTCCACGCCGCCGGCGATGCGGCGCGTCGCAAGGATCACCGCATCCTCGCCCAGCTCGCTGCGCAGCGTCGCCATGGCGTCCGCCATGCGCGCGGCGCGGATGGTGCGCAGCCTCATGCGGCGACGTTGCCCACCGTCCGCAGCCGGGCGCGCGGGTGGATCTCGGCATGCGCCAGCACGGTGGTCTGCGGGCGGAAGCGCTCCACCACCGCGCGGACATGCGCGCGGATGCCGCCGGAGCACACCAGCACCGCGGGCTCGCCGGCGGCGCTGGCCGCATCGAAGGCCTCCCGCACCGCTGCCATGAAGGCTGAGAGGCGGGAGGGTGCCATCGCCAGCTGCTTCTCCTCGCCCGGTCCGACCAGCGCCTCGGCGAAGTCGCGCTCCCATTCCGGGGAGAGCGCGACGATCGCGATGGCGCCGTGCGGCGCGCGCGCCGCCTCGCTGAGCTGCCGCGCCAGGCGCACGCGCACGGTCGCGACGATGCCGGGCAGGCTGCGCGTGCCGGCGGCCGCGGCTTCCTGGATGCCTTCCAGGATGGTCGGCAGGTCCCGGATGGAGACGCGCTCCGCCAGCAGCGCCTGCAGCACGCGCTGCACGGTGCCGAGGCCGGCCTGCGATGGGATGAGGTCGCCGACCAGGCGGCGATGCTCGGGCGGCAGTTCGTCCAGCAGCTTCTGCGTCTCCGCGAAGGAGAGCAGCTCCGGCATGGTGTCGCGCACGATCTCGGTCAGGTGCGTCGCCAGCACGCCGGCGGAATCCACCACGGTGCAGCCCAGCGCCAGCGCTTCCTCTCGCCGGGATTCCTCGATCCAGGCGGCGGGCAGGCCGAAGCTGGGTTCGGTCACGCGCTCGCCGGGAATGGCGGGCGGATTGCCGGAGGGGTCGATCGCCAGGTGCAGCGGCGGCTTCAGCACGCCGCGCCCGGCCTCGATCTCCTTCACGCGGACCACGTAGGTGTCGGGCGGCAGCTGCAGGTTGTCCTGGATGCGCACGCTGGGCAGGACGAAGCCCATCTCCTGCGCGGTGGTGCGGCGCAGCGCGCGGATCTGCTCCGTCAGGCGCGGCGCATCGCCGGCCGCCAGGCTCAGCAGCCCGTAGCCGAGCTCGAGCCGCAGCAGGTCCATCTTCAGCGCCTCGGCCGGCGGCGGCTCCGAGGGGGCGGGCGGCGGCGCGGCGGCCTCCGCCTCGCGGCGTTTCTCGGCGCGCCACTGCTCGCGCGCCAGCCAGGCGGCGCCACCGGCCAGCACCAGGAAG
>NZ_JAPSMD010000778.1 GCF_027856955.1 Falsiroseomonas oryzae
GTGCCGCGCCCAGCAGCACGCAGGCATTGGTGCCGCCGAAGCCGAAGGAGTTCACGCCCGCCACCGGCGCCTCGACATCCGGCAGCGGCTCCGCAGCGGCGGGCACGCGGATGTTCAGCGCCGCGAAGTCGATCCGCGGATTGGGGGCCTGCTGGTGCAGCGTGGCGGGGATGATGCCGCGTTCCAGCACCAGCATCGCCTTGAGCAGCCCGGCGATGCCGGAGGCCGGTTCCAGGTGGCCGATATTCGTCTTGGCCGAGCCGACCGGCAGCGGCGCCGCGCGGCCGCCTGCCGCGGCGGCGGCGGTGCCGATCGCCCAGGCCTCCGCGGGGTCGCCGGCCAGCGTCCCGGTGCCATGCGCCTCGAAATAGGCCAGCCGCGCCGGGCCGATGCCGGCCTCGGCCATCACCCGGCCGATGAGCCGCGCCTGCGCTGCGCGGTTCGGCAGAGCGAGGCCGATGGTGCGGCCGGCGCTGTTCACGCCGCTGGCCAGGATCACCCCGCGCACCACGTCGCCGTCGCGCAGCGCGTCGTCCAGGCGCTTGAGCAGCACCACGCCCGCCCCTTCCGCGCGCACATAGCCGTCCGCCGCGGCGTCGAAGGCCCGGCAACGCCCGCTGGGCGAGAGCATCCCGGCGCGGGAGAAGCCGCCGAAGGCATAGGGCGAGAGCAGCAGCTGCACCCCGGCCGCGATCGCCGCCGGCACCTGGCCCTCCGCCAGCGCGCGGCAGGCCGCGTGCAGCGCGACCAGGGAGGAGGAGCAGGCGGTGTCGATGGTTTCCGCCGGGCCGCGCAGGTCGAAGACGTTGGTCAGGCGGTTCGACAGGATCGACAGCGCGTTGCCGGTCATGAAGTAGCGGTCCGCACCGGCCGGGTCGGTCAGCCGCATCTCCGCATAGTCGGTGGAGGAGCCGCCGACGAAGACCCCGACCTCCTGCCCGGCCAGTGCGGAGGGCCGCCAGCCCGCATCCTCGATGGCGCCGAGCGTGACCTCCAGCAGCAGGCGCTGCTGCGGGTCCATCTCCGTCGCCTCGCGCGGGGATATGCCGAAGGCCGCCGCGTCGAAGCCGTATGGGTCGCCGATATGGCCGGCCGCGAAGGTGTAGGACCGCCCCGGCTCGCCCGGCCGTGGGTGGAAGAAGGCCGCCTGGGGGAAGCGGTCGGCCGGCAGGGTGGAGACCGCGTCGGTCCCGCTTTCGAGCAGGCGCCAATAGGCGTCGAGGTCCGGCGCGCCGGGCAGCCGGCAGGCCGCGCCGACGATGGCGACGGGAACGGGACCGGGAACGCCCTGGGCGGGCGGGCGAGCCCGGCGTGCTGCGCCGCGCATCAGGCCGTGCCGCCCGACCTCAGGACCGGGCGCCGCGGTGCGCCGCGGCGC
>NZ_JAPSMD010000779.1 GCF_027856955.1 Falsiroseomonas oryzae
GCCCGTCCAGCGCGGCCAGCCCGATCGCCGGCGCGGCGGCGGTGGCCACGGCCGAGAGCCGGTGGCGCAGCTGCAGCGCGCGGCGGAGGTGCGGCAGCGCGGCTTCCACCAGGCGCTTCTCCGGCTCGTCGAAGGGCGCGGTGCCCGGCGGGCGGTGCAGGCCGAGGGGCATGGTGCCCGCGGCGCCGAGCGGCACGACGGTGCCGACGACGTAGCGCAGGCCGTAGCGCCGGCCGAAGCCGTTCCAGAACTCGCTGCGCAGGAACTCGGCTTCCGGCACCAGATGTCCGCTGGTCCAGACCCGCGGCGCCGCGCCGCCGGAGCGGAGCGCGGCGGCGGCGCGATGCGTCCAGAGGTCGTGCGCGCGGTAATGCGCGGCATAGGCAGCCACCGCCTCGCCCGGAATGTTCGCGTGGCAGAGCAGCTCCGCGCCCTCGCCGGCGGCGTCGCTCACCATCAGCGACGCGCTGCGCGCATGCACCAGCGCCGCCAGGCCATGGCCGACGGCGGTCCAGGGCGTGCCGCCGGCGGCGGCGTCGTAGATGTCCTCGGTCAGGGCGAGCAGCCGGGCGTGCGACATGGCGCGTGCCTCCGTGTGCTTCACCCCGGGGGTAGCATCCTCACGCCCGCCGCCGATCCGAAGAATCCACGAAATCGCGAGGCGCAAAGCTTCGGGCGCCGGGACGCGCGCCATCATCCGAACGGAGGATGCGGCCGGCGGGCCGCCACGCCGAGCATGCGGGGGCGTCCCGATCCCGGGCGCGGAAGCCAGGAGAGACCCGTCATGCCCCGCACCGATCCCCGTCTGGCGAGCTTCGCCGCCCTGCTGCTCGCCGCCGCCGCGCTGCTCTACGCCGGCGGCCGCATCGCACCCCCGGCCGCCACGGCGGCGCCCGGCACCGACCTCGCCGTCGCGGAGCTTTCGCCGGTGCCGAGCTTCTGGGGCTTTCCGTGACGCGCGCCGCGAGGAGGACCGCGCCATGACCTGTCCCGTCCGGCGGCTCTGTGCCGCCGTCGCGCTCGCCTTGCCGCTCGCCCTGCCGCTGGCGGCGACGCCCGCCGCGGCCTTCGAGCACACGCGCTTCGAGGCGCTGTGGGTGGAGCCGGTCCGCCCCGATGCGCTGCGGCCGCTACCGGCGCTGCTGAACCTGCCGGCGGCCTGGCGGCCAGGCGACGCGGCGGCAGTGCTGCTGTTCGACCCGCCCGGCGCGCCGGGGCTGCGCGACGCGCTGCTCGGCGCGCTGCTCGACCGCGGCGCCGCCGTGCTGGAGCTGGACGCGAACACGGCGCAGGGCTTCTCCGCCGACAGCGACCACGATCCGCCGCCGCCCACGGTGGAGAGCCTGACGACCGATCTCTTCGCCGCGCTGGCCGAGCT
>NZ_JAPSMD010000780.1 GCF_027856955.1 Falsiroseomonas oryzae
CCGCCAGCGCGGCCGGCGCGGTCGGGCGCACCTCGCCGGCGGCGTGCAGCGTCCAGGGCTCGCCGGCCAGCCGGCGCCGGCTTTCCAGCCGGAAGGCTCCATCCGGGTCGAGCGTGCAGCGGATCTCGCGCCCGCGTCCCGCTTCCAGCAGCAGCGGCCGCAAGATGCGGAGCTCCGATACCTCCAGCATCGCGGCCTCGGGGTGGCGCGCGCGGCCGGCGGCGAGCGCCATGTCGAGCATCGCCGCCGCCGGGAGCACCGCATCGGCGCCGAGTCGGTGGTCGCCGAGCCAGGGCGCCACCTCCGTGTCGAGCGACCGGGTCCAGAGGCCGGGCTCCGCGCCGCGGCGCACGCCGAGCAGCGGATGGTCCTCGATCGGATCGGTCAGCCGCAGGCTCTCTTCGGTATGGGCATGCAGCAAGCGGCGGCGGTCGAAGGGCGTCGGCGGCAGCCGGCGCTCGGCCGGGCCGTGGAAGGCTGGGCCCTCGCGCGGGTCGGCGCCGGCGGCGAAGGCGCGGTCGGCGATGGCCGGGAAGGGGTCGGCGCCGGCGACGTCGCGCTTCGACAGGCTGGCCAGGTTCGCCGCCTCCACCTGCGCCGCGCGCGCCGTCTCCCGGATGTAGGATTGCAGGACCGGGTTCGGGCCGATCTCCAGGAACAGCCTGGCGCCGCCCGCGATGGCCGCGCGCAGCGCGGCGTCGAGGCGCACGGGCTCGCGCAGGTTGCGCCACCAGTAGGCCGCATCGGTCGCGCCGGCGCCGAGCGCCTCGCCCGTCACGGTGGAGAGCATCGGCAGGGCCGGCGCGCCGCAGCGCAGCTCCGCGAGGTCGGCCAGCAGCGCCGGCCGCACCGGATCCATCGCGGCGCTGTGGAAGGCGTAGTCCAGATCGAGCGGGACGAAGGGCAGGCGGCGCGCCTCGGCGGCGATCCGCACCGCTTCCAGCGCGTCCTCGGGGCCGGCCAGGGTCAGGGCGGCCGGGGCGTTGAAGGCGGCGATCTCGACCGGCGTGCCGTCCAGGATCGCCGCCGCCTCCTCGGCCGTGGCGTTCAGCGCGGCCATGCGGCCGACACCCCGCCGCGCCTGCTGGTGGCGGCTGCGCACCACCACCAGGCGCGCTGCCTCGTCCAGCGTCAGCAGCCCCGCCGCATGCGCGGCCGCGACCTCGCCGACCGAATGGCCGAGCACCATGGCGGGACGCAGTCCCTGCGCCGCCAGCGCGGGCAGCATGGCGACCTGCACGGCGAACAGCAGCGGCTGCGCGACATCGGTCGCCGCCAGCTCCTCCGCCGTGACGCCCGCCGCCAGGCGTGCGCGCGGCGACCAGCCGAGCAGCGGCCCGAGTGCAGCGTCCACCTTCGCCATCGCGCGCCGGAACG
>NZ_JAPSMD010000781.1 GCF_027856955.1 Falsiroseomonas oryzae
GGGCGGCGGCGCGCGCCGGCACGTCGGCGGGATCGGCCGCGACCAGCAGGTGCACCGCGTGCCAGGCGGCCGGCGTGCGGAAGCGCGCGCGGTTCGCCTCGTACCAGCGGCGGCACGTGGCCTCGTCCGCCTCGGGGATGCGGAGCTCGGCATCCAGGAGGCGGCGGACCTGCGCGTCGTCGGTGGTCTCGTCGGCCTCCGGCGTCGCGTCCAGGCCGCGGCGCGCGGCCTCGTTCAGCAGCAGGCGGCGGATCACCAGGGCCTCGGCCGCGGCGTGCCAGGCGCCCTCCGCGGTCTCGGCGGGATGGTGCTGCATCTCCGCGGCGATCTCGACGGGGGGGATCTCCACGCCGTCGAGAAGGACGGCCGGCGGCGCGAAGGGCGCCGGCCGGTGCGCGTGCGTGTGCGCGTGCATGGCTCAGGCCACCCGCGCGTTGCGGCCGCGGCGGCGCACCAGCTGGTAGGGCCTGAAGGCATAGGTGACCGGCGCCGACCAGACATGCACCAGGCGGGAGAAGGGGAAGGCCACGAACAGCGTCAGGCCGAGCAGGATGTGGGCCTTGAACACGAAGCCGACACCGTCGAGGTGGCTGGCCGCGTCGCCCTGGAAGGTCACGACGTGCTGCGCCCAGTGGCTGAGCCGGATCATCACCGACCCGTCCAGATGGCCGAGCGAGAAGGGAATGGTCAGCAGGCCGAGGACCAGCTGCACCCAGAGCAGCGCCAGGATGGCGATGTCCGCGGCGGAGGAGGTGGCGCGGATGCGCGGGTCGTAGAGGCGGCGGTGCAGCAGCATGGTCAGGCCGACGAAGCAGAGCAGCCCGGCCGCGCCGCCCGAGACGATGGCCAGCAGCTGCTTCTGCGGCGCGGTGATCACCAAGCCGTAGATGGCGGACGGCGTCAGCAGGCCGACGGTGTGGCCGACCAGCAGGAACAGGATGCCGACATGGAACAGCACGCTGCCCACCATCAGCTGCTTGCGCCGCAGCAGCTGGGAGGAGCCGCTGCGCCACGAGTACTGCTCGCGCTCGAAGCGGACCAGGCTGCCGAGCAGGAAGATGGCGACGGCGATGTAGGGGTAGATGCCGAAGGCCAGGTGGTCGAGGAAGTCGGACATGACGTTCACCCTTGGGTGGCCGCGACGTGCCGGATGACCGGACGGCGGGGGGTCGGGTTGGGGGCGCGGCGCGCCGCGCGGAGCTTCGCGGCCATCACCTCGGGGCCGCATTCCGCGGCGGGATCGGCGCCGGGTCCGAAGACGACGGGGGCTTCGGCCCAGGCCGCGTCGAGGCTCTCGGGCGTCTCGTCGGCCTCCGGCTGGGCCGGCACCGCGCCGGGCGCCTGGCCGGCGGCACGCAGCGCGCCGTCCAGCGCGC
>NZ_JAPSMD010000782.1 GCF_027856955.1 Falsiroseomonas oryzae
TGATGGGATGGGCGGTCCCCGCTTCTCTGCGCCGATGTGCGAGGCTGGCCTTCGGTGCCACTTAGCGGAGGAGGAGCGATCATGCAGGTGACGACCATTGGCCTCGACATCGCCAAGCAGGTGTTCCAGGTCCACGGCGCTGACGAAAGCGGCAAGCCTGTGCTGCGCCAGCGCATCCGCCGCGGCCAGGTGCTCGACTTCTTTCGCGCGCTCGACCGCTGCGTGGTCGGCATCGAGGCCTGCGCCACGGCACATCACTGGGCGCGCGAGCTGCAGGCGCTCGGACATGAGGTCAGGCTGGTGCCACCGAGCTACGTCAAGGCCTATGTGAAGCGGAACAAGAACGACGCCGCCGATGCCGAGGCGATCTGCGAGGCCGTGATGCGACCAACCATGCGCTTCGTGCCGGTGAAGGGTCGTGAGCAGCAGGCGCTGCTGATGCTCCATCGCGCACGCAGCCTGGTGATTGCGCAGCGCCGCTCGCTCAGCAACGCGATCCGCGCGCACCTCGCCGAATTCGGCTTGATCGGGCCACAGGGCCGCGCAGGCCTTCAACGGCTGCTCGACCAGGCACTGGCAGCGGACAACAGCGTGCTGCCAGACTTAGCCCGCGACGTCATTGTCTCACTGCGGGAGCAGCTCGCCGAGACGGAGGCGCGCGAAGATGCTCTTGAAGCACGAATCCTGGCCTGGCATCGGACGAGCGATCTCAGTCGGCGACTGGCAACGATCCCAGGCATCGGCCCCATCACCGCGTCTGCTATCGCGGCTACAGCACCGGACGCGGCGCAATTCGCCTCGGGGCGTCACTTCGCGGCATGGATCGGGCTCGTGCCGCGGCAGCACTCGAGCGGCGGAAAGGAACGCCTTGGGCCAATCAGCAAGCGCGGCGATCGCTATCTCCGGCGCTTGCTGGTGACCGGCGCTCAGTCGGTGCTGCGCTGGACGCAAGCCAAGCCTGGAAAGCGGCCGGCCTGGCTTGCAGCGATGATCGAGCGGCGGCCCTGGAACGTCGTCGCGACGGCGCTGGCGAACAAGACCGCACGGATCGCCTGGGCCCTGATGGCTCGTGGCGGGACCTTCAAGACGAGCTCCGCGGTGCCAGCCTGACCAACGGCATCGCGAGGGCGGTGAGCTTGCGGGCGTGATCAAGGAGGATGGCAAAGACGGTCGACGCGACCAGGATCGGACCAGCCCGTTTCGACCACCGCTCCTTGGAGAGCGCACGTTTGTTTGGGACCCGATCCGCGGAACCCATCGAGGCCAGCTACCACATGGTGGCAATCAAAGGCCGCAGACATGACCGCACGCGCGCCGCCCAAGCCAGCCGAGACGATCATGCTTGCAGGGCGGGGACCGTCCAGACATGGTC
>NZ_JAPSMD010000783.1 GCF_027856955.1 Falsiroseomonas oryzae
ATGGCGCCCTGGTCGGACATCGGGTCGCCGGCGATGCTGCCGGTCGCGCCGGTGCCGGCCGTGCGCATGTCGTGCATCGTGTCGCGCCGCGTCGCCGCATACGCGGCGGCATGCGGCACGCCGGCGCGGCCATCCTGCCCGGCGGTGGCGAACCCCGTGCCGGGCCGGTGCGTCGCAGAGGAACGGGCGAAGCGCGCCAGCGCGAAGCCGGTCAGGGCGGCGGCGCCGAAGAAGGCCAGAGGCTGTCGCCGCGCCATGTCCTCCACGCCGCGCAGCATCTCGCCAGGGCTGCGGTCGCGCAGCGACTGCGCCAGGCGATCGATGGCGCCGGCGGCATCGTGCACGGTGCGGGCGAGCTGCGGGCTGTCGCCCTGCAACTCGTCGGCCGCGCGATGGATGGCGCGCGCGATGCCGCTGGCCTGCTGCACGCCGGTGCGCACGCCCTCCTGCGCCATCTCCTCGGCGCGGCTGCGCGCCGTGTCCAGGACGGCCGCACCCTCGCGCTTCACCGTCTCGGCTGCCGCGCGGGCCTCGGCGGCGACGGTGGAGGCGGCTTCGCTGGCTGCCTGACGTGCCCCCTCAGCCGTGCTGCGCAGGTCCTCGCCCGCCTGGCGGAGATCCCGCTTCGCCTCGCTGCCGCTGGCGCGCAGATCCTCCCGCGCCTCGCGCAGCCCCGTCGGGCCGCTCGGATCCAGCCGTGGCTGCGCCGTGGTCCTGTCCGTGGGATCGCTCATGCTGCTTCCCGCTCCTCGCATTGCCGGGCGCGCCGCCCGGAAGGGGGCGGCGACGTCGCGACCACAACGGCGGGTCGCGCCCAGCGTTCCGGGCGCGGTCGATCAGCTCAGCGGTCGTGTTCCGCGCGCGGTCGCCACGGCGGCGACCAGGCGTCGGGCACGGGCGGTCCAGGCTTCGGCCTCTGCGCTGGCGAGACCGGCGCTTCCGGCGGCGCGGCTGGCGAGTTCGGGCAGCACCTCGAGCAGGGCGGCGACCAGGGCGCGGTCATGCGGCGTGACCAGGGCCGCCAGCGCCTCCTCCGCGCCGTCGTTCTCCAGCCGCCAGAACGGGCCGTAGCTGTCGCTGCGGCCGGCCGGCCAGGAATCGAACATCTGCGGCCAGCCTGCCATCTCCCGGAACTCCAGCCCCACCGTCCCGCGGCGGTCGAACATCTTGAGCCGGATCTGCCGCCACAGCCCGCCGCCGGAGACCAGCCCGGAGACGCCGATATCAAGGTGGCGGTAGCTGCCATCCGCATTCACCAGGTGCTGGTTCAGGCGGATCTCCTGGAAGCCGGTGGCGCCCGGCGGTGCGGCGGGGGCGGAGGCCGGCGCGGGGGCGGCGGGCGCGGCCTGGGTGCCGCTCGGGCCGGCG
>NZ_JAPSMD010000784.1 GCF_027856955.1 Falsiroseomonas oryzae
ACCCGCGCCGCCAGCAGCGCAGCCGGGCTCTCGGCCAGAACGGCCAGCCCGGCCGCGACGGCGCCGAGCCCGAGGCCGGCCAGCAGACCGGCCCGCGCGCCGATACGCGACGCCGCCAGCCCGATCGCCAGCCCGCCGAGCCCCGCCATCAGCCCGAACAGCGAGACCAGCAGCGCGGCCGCAGAAAGGCCGAGGCCGAACTCCGCCGCGATGGTCGTCATCGCCGCCGGCACCTTGCCGATTTGCGCCGCGGCCGCCACGCCGGCGAGCACGACGGCCCCGATGGCGGGCCAGCGCGTCGCGGGCTGCTGCACTATCGTCGTTCGATCAGTTCCACCTGCACGCCGTCCGGCATGCCGAAGAAGGCGATGCGCACGCCCGGCCGCGGCACGGACGGGCCGCGCACAAGCGGCACGCCCTTCGCGGCCAGGTCGGCGATGGCGGCGTCCAGGTCGGCCACGGCCAGGCCCAGATGCTCCATCCCCAGGAAGGGCGGCGCGGGCGGCGCATGCGTCTCGGGCGGCACCTGCTCGAGGAACAGCGTAACCCCGGCAAGGTCGAGGACGATACGCAGCCAGGGCCCGGCGGTGGTGCGGCCCTTGACCTCCGCCCCGAAGGCGGCGGTCCAGACGCGGGCGGCGGCCTCAGGATCGGGGCTGCGCAGGTGGATATGGTCGAAGCGGTAGGGTTCCATGGCCGCAGTCTCGCGCATCGGCGCCCTCCGCGCCATGTCCCGCGCAGCGGTCGGATGAGAGGATGGATGGCGGAGCGGAATCTGGTGCTGGCGGGCGGCGGGCATGCGCATGTGGAGGTGCTGCGCCGGCTGGGGCGCCAGCCCCTGCCCGGCTGGCGAGTCACGCTGCTGACGCGCGAACGGCACTCGCCCTATTCAGGGATGCTGCCTGGCGTCGCGGCCGGCCTCTATCGGCCGGGGCAGGCGCTGATCGAGGTCGGCGCGCTGGCGGCGCGCGCCGGCGCGGTGCTGCTGGTGGACAGCGTGGTCGGCCTCGATCCGGCTTCCCGCCGCGTGCTGCGGGAAGGTGGCGAGCCCCTGCCCTATGACCTGCTGTCGCTCGACACCGGCGCCACGCCGGACCTGGCCGCCGTGCCTGGCGCGGCGGAGCATGCGCTGCCGCTGAAGCCGATCGATGCGCTGCTGCCGCGGCTGGAGGCGCTGTATGGCGCGGCGCGCGCAGGCATGACCCTCGCCGTCGTCGGCGCCGGCGCGGCAGGAACCGAGATGGTGCTGGCCCTCTCCGTGCGACTGGCGCCGGCGGGGCTACGGTTCTCGCTGGTGGCCGGCGCCGCCGGGCTGCTGCCGGGCCTGCCAGCCGCGCTGCGCCGGCGCGCCGCGGCGGAACTC
>NZ_JAPSMD010000785.1 GCF_027856955.1 Falsiroseomonas oryzae
GTCCCGGGCGGTGACGGGCTGGCTGGCGCGGGCCCATATGCCGGAGGCGCTGGCCGTCGGGCCGGGCTGAGCGGCAGGCCGCGGCGCCCGTCCTGGCGGGCGCGCGCCCCGCCTCGCGCGGCCGACAAGTGTGCTGCGATTGCGAACGGTGTATGGACCACCCGATGGACACCCCCGAGCTCCGCGCCGAGGAGCGGATGGTCGGCGCCCGGCCGGCCCCCCCCGCCGCTTCGCCGCCCCCCGAGAAGGACAAGCCGCGCCGCAAGCGCCGTGGCCCGTTCCGCGGCCTGGCCTTTCTGCTCAAGCTCGGCCTCGTCCTGGCCGTGGCCGGCGGGCTGGCCGCCGCCGGGGCGGGCTGGGCGCTGTACCGCTCCGCCGGCGCGGACCTGCCCGACTATTCCTGGCTGGCCGACTACCAGCCGCCGCAGATGAGCCGGATCTACGCCGCCGACAGCCGCCTGATGGCCGAGCTGGCGCAGGAACGCCGGGTCTTCGTGCCGATCGAGGCGATCCCCCGCCGCGTGCAGCAGGCCTTCGTCTCCGCCGAGGACCAGAACTTCTGGTCGCATCCGGGCGTGGACCCGATCGCCATCGCCCGCGCCGTCATGGTGAATGTCGAGCAGATTGGCAGCGGGCGGCGGCCCTTCGGCGCCTCCACCATCACCCAGCAGGTCGCCAAGAACATGCTGGTCGGCAACGACCGCACCCTGGCCCGCAAGGTGCGGGAGGCGATCCTGGCGCTGCGCATCGAGCAGGCGATGCCCAAGGCCCGCATCCTGGAGATCTACCTCAACGAGATCTTCCTCGGGCAGCAGGCCTATGGCGTGGCCGCCGCGGCGCAGGGCTACTTCAACAAGTCGCTGGACGAGCTGACCCTGGCGGAGGCCGCCTTCCTGGCCGCGCTGCCCAAGGCGCCGAACAACTACAACCCCGTGCGCTTCCCCGAAGCCGCCAAGATCCGGCGCGACTGGGTGCTGGGCCGCATGGCCGAGGACGGCCACATCACCGCCGAGGAGGCCGAGCGCGCCCGCGCCGAGCCGATCGTGCCGCGCCCGACGCGCCGCCCGCCCGACATGGTCGCCGTCGGCCAGCACTTCACCGAGGAAGTGCGGCGCGAGCTGGTCGCCCGCTTCGGCGCGGACCAGACCACCATGGGCGGCCTGGTCGTCCGCACCTCGCTGGAGCCGCCGCTGCAGGCCGAGGCGGAGCGCGCGTTGCGCCGCGGCCTGCTGGACTATGACCGCCGCCGCGGCGGCTGGCGCGGGCCGGTGGCGCAGATCGATGCTTCGGCCACCGAGTGGCTGCCGGCGCTGCAGGCCGTGCAGCGCCCGCCGGGCGCCCTGCCGGAATG
>NZ_JAPSMD010000786.1 GCF_027856955.1 Falsiroseomonas oryzae
CGCCGGCGCAGCGCTCGCGCTGGCCGCCCGCGACGCCGCGGCGCAGGTGGCGCGCGCCACGGAGCAGGCGCCCGGCTTCTACCGCCACCGCGTCGGCGAGATCGAGGTGACGGCCCTGCTGGACGGCAACCTGGCCTTCCCCGAGGCCGCCCTGCCCAACCTCTTCGCCGGCTACGACGCGGCCGTGGGCAACCGCCTGCGCGCCGAAGCCTTCGCGCCGGCCGGCGGCGTCCCGCTCGCAGTCAATGCCTACCTCGTCAACACGGGGTCGCGGCTGGTCCTCGTGGATGCCGGCGCGGCGGCGGCGCTCGGCCCGACGCTCGGCCAGATGCCGCGCAACCTGCGCGCCGCCGGCGTGCAGCCCGGCGACATCGACACCATCGTGCTGACCCACCTGCACCGCGACCACTCGGCCGGGCTGATGACGGCCGACGGCGCCGCGCTGTTCCCGCGCGCCGAGCTGCTGGTGGCGGAAGCCGAGGCCGCCTATTGGACCGATGCCGCGGAGGAGAGCCGCGCGCCGGCGCCGCTGCGCCCCTTCTTCGCCCCGGCGAGCGCCGCGCTGGCGGCCTATGCCGGCCGCACGCGCCGCATCGCGACGGAGACCGAGGTGGCGCCCGGCATCCGCACCGTGGCGATCCCCGGCCACACGCCCGGCCATCTCGGCGTGCATGTCGCCTCCGGCGGCGCGCAGTTCCTGATGTGGAGCGACGTGGTGCACGCCCAGGCGCTGCAGTTCGCGCGGCCGGACTGGTCGATCTCCTTCGATTCGGATCCCGGCCTGGCGGCCCAGACGCGCGCGCGCATCTTCGACATGGCGGCGACCGACCGCATCGTCGTCGCCGGCTCCCACCTGGCTTTCCCTGGCATCGGCAACGTCGCCCGCCGCAGCGAGGGCTTCGCCTTCGTGCCGGTCATGTGGCGCTCCCCGATCTAGGCCCGGGGCGGTGGACCCGGCGGAGAAGGACCGGCTGAAGGCGGAGGTGATCGCGGCGCGGCGCTACTGGGCGCCGTTCCACGAAGGCCTGCTGCAGCACGACCCCGCCTTCCTCGAGGCCTATCTCGCCTTTCTGCACGGCCCCTGGCGGTCCGGCGCGCTCGATCCGAAGGTGCGGGAGTTCGTCTACATCGCCGCCGACCTCTCCTGCGCGCATCTCTACGAGCGCGGGGCGAAGCGGCACATGGAATTCGCGCTCGAAGCCGGCGCCACGCCGGCCGAGGTGCTGCAGGTGATCGAGCTGACCGCCGCGCTCGGCACCTGGACCGCGCGCAGCGGCCTGTCGATCCTGGCCGAGGAGGTGGCGCGCGCCGGCCGCCAGCCGCCGCTGCCCGTGCCGCCCGATCGCGCC
>NZ_JAPSMD010000787.1 GCF_027856955.1 Falsiroseomonas oryzae
GCCGCATGGCGGCGGCGCCTGGGCCAGCCGCGGCGCAGCGATCGGCGGAGAGGCAGCCTGGGGCGCCGGCCGCGCCCTGCGCGCGCAACTGCTGGAGGCGGCGGGCGCGCTGCTCCAGGCCGCGCCCGACACGCTGGATGTCCGCGCCGGCGCCGTGACGGACTCCGATGGCACGGCGCGGATGACGCTGGCCGAGCTTGGTCGCCTCATGCTGTTCCGTGGCCACGAGATGCCGAAGGGCGTGACGCCCGGCCTCTCGGCCGCCTTCCACTACCGTCGCGAGCGCGATGCGACGCTCGCGAACAACGGCGTGCATGCCGCGCTGGTGGAGCTGGACAGCGAGACCGGCCTGGTGCGCCTGTTGCGCTACTGGATGGTGGGCGATTGCGGCCGCGTGCTGAATCCGCTGCTGGTCGATGGCCAGTATCGCGGCGGCATCGTCACGGGCATCGGCGGGGCGCTGCTGGAAGCCTGCCGCTACGATGCCGAGAGCGGGCAGTTCCTGTCGGGCACGCTGGCGGACTACCTCGTGCCGATGGCGACCGATATCCCGGACATCGCGCTCGGCCATGTCGAGACGCCCTATCCCGGCAGCGCGGTCGGCGCGAAGGGAGCAGGGGAGTCCGGCACCTGCGGCGCCCCGGCCGCCATCCTGAACGCGGTCAACGACGCGCTGGAGGCAGCCGGCGGCGGCGCCGTGACCGAACTGCCGATCCATCCCGTCACGGTGCTGCGCGCGCTCGGACGCCTGGCATGACGCCCGCCCGCTTCGCCTATGCCCGCCCCACGAAACTCTCCGAGGCGCTCGCTATCCTGGCGCAGGAGCCGGAGGCGGCGCCGCTCGCCGGCGGGCAGAGCCTGGTGCCGATGCTGGCGATGCGGGTCGCGCGACCGGCGCTGCTGCTGGACCTGAATCGACTGCCGGATCTGGACGGGATCGAACTGGTGGACGGCGTGCTGCGCATCGGGGCGCTGGCGCGGCACGCTGCGGTGCTGGCCTCGCCGCTGGTCGGGCAGGCCGCCCCGCTGCTGCACGTGGCGCTGCCGGAAGTCGCGCACCCCGCCATCCGCAACCGCGGCACGCTGGGCGGCAGCGTGGCGCTGGCCGACCCGGCCGCGGAACTGCCGGCCTGCATGGTCGCGCTCGACGCCACCATCGTCCTCGGCTCGCAGGCCGGCGAGCGCCGCGTTCCCGCGCACGCCTTCTTCCGCGGCCTCTACGAGACGGACCGGCGCCCGGACGAGTTGCTGCTGCGGGTGGAGATCCCGCGCGCGCCGGGCTGGACGCCCTGGTTCGCCGAGGTCGCGCGGCGTCGCGGCGACTATGCGCTGGCCGGCCTGGCGATGAT
>NZ_JAPSMD010000788.1 GCF_027856955.1 Falsiroseomonas oryzae
CCGCGCTCGCGCGTCCCGCCGTCCAGGTCGCGCCGCTCGCCCTGGTCGCCGCCCCCGCGGCTGCGGCGCGGCTCGCCGCGGAGGCCGCCGACCTCGCCGCCCTGAAGGCCGCCATCGCCGCGGCCGACAGCCCGCTGAAGGACACGGCCAGCAACCTGGTGTTCTCGGACGGCGTGCCGGAGGCCGGGCTGATGCTGGTGGGCGAGGCGCCCGGCGCCGACGAGGACCGGCTCGGTCGCCCCTTCGTCGGCGTCTCCGGCCAGCTGCTGGACCGCATGATGGCCAGCATCGGTCTCGACCGGTCGCGCAACTTCTACGTCACCAACATCCTGCCCTGGCGCCCCCCCGGGAACCGCACGCCGACGGACGCGGAGATCACGCTCTTCCTGCCCTTCGTGCTGCGCCACATCGCGCTGGTGCAGCCGCGGCACCTGGTGCTGCTGGGCGGTGTGGCGGCGAAGACCCTGCTGCGTGCCCGGGACGGCATCACCCGCCTGCGCGGCCGCTGGCACCGGCTGCCGACGGAGGGGGAGGCCGCCCTGCCGGCGCTGGCCACCCTGCACCCCGCCTATCTGCTGCGCAGCCCGGCCGCCAAGCGCGACGCCTGGGCGGACCTGGTGCTGCTCCGTCGCACCCTGGATGGGCATGTCACGCCCGGTTGAGGGTGAAAAATGCAGCGAACAACGTCTTGCAACCTGCTGACATGTTAACGGACGTCTAAAGAGTCGAGATTTTCTCAGGAATGGAGGGTTGCCTCGCCGTCCGGACGGCCTGTAGGGGAACGGGGCCATGCGAGCGATCTGCCCCATGGCCCGGCGCCCCCGCCCGGTTCGCACCTCCCGCCGCACGGCGCTGGTGCTCCTCCTGGGGGCGACGATGACCGTGGGGGCTCAGGTCCCTGCGTTCGGGCAACGGGCCGACCAGACCGCCATGAGCGTTCCCCGTCCCTCGCTGCAGGGTGGGATCGCCGGGTTCCCGCAACCCCTCGCGCCGTCGGATGCGGCGCGGCTTCGCCGTATCTTCGAGCTCCAGTCCCGGGGCGAGATCGCGGCGGCCGTGCGCGAGACCGACCGGCTGGACGACCGCCGTCTGCTCGGCCACGTCCTGGCCGACCGCTGGATGCGCGGGCCGCAGAGCCCGTCCCTGGCGGAGCTGGCCGCCTGGCTCGGCGAATATGCCGACCATCCCGACGCCCCGGCCATCCACGCCCTGCTGGTGCGCCGCGCGCCGCGCGGCGCGGCACTGCCGCCCGCCCCGGTGCAGGACGCGCTGGTGGACGGCGCGGAGGTGGTGCCGGAGGAGCGCGACCCCCCGGCCCGCAGCCCGGCCCGCAACGCCGCGCTG
>NZ_JAPSMD010000789.1 GCF_027856955.1 Falsiroseomonas oryzae
GCGCGCGCGCGGCCGCCGGACAGCAGGGCCGGCAGCGCGGCGGCGGCGCCCAGCAGGGTGCGGCGGGCCAGCCTCATGCGCCGAAGGCTTGCCGCGCGCGGTCGCGCTAGCCAAGCGGGGAATGGCGCGCCCTACATCTCCGAACGGTTGCTGACGATCCTGCGGCGCAAGCGGCCTATCGCCGCTGCATCTCCGTCTCGAAGAAGCGCGGGTCGTTGAAATCGAAGATGCGGTTGTCCGGCCGTGTGGTGGTGTCCACCTCGTAGAGCGTCACCCGCGTCTCGCGGGCCTGCGCGTCCAGCACCGTCCACTGCCGCAACTGCATCGGGTTCTCCTCGAAGGACAGCGTCAGCCGCCCCTCGGCCGGTGCGCCGGTCCGGTGCAGCGACACGTGCAGGAAGCCGCCCTGCCGCGCCGTGCCGGTCACCGTGATGTCGCCGGACAGCCGGATCTCCGGGCGGAGCAGCAGGCCGAGCGGCGTGGAAGAGGCCGGCACCGTGGTCGGCTGCCGCAATTCGCGGTCGTACATCATCACCTGCCCGCCCGAGGCCACCAGCAGCAGCGGCTCCGGCGGGTCGTAGTCGAAGCGCATGCGGCCGGGGCGGCTGATCCAGGCGGTGCCCTGCGCCGAGGCGCCGTTCTGCGCCACCTGCAGGAAGCGCGCGCGCAGCGTGCGAAGGCCGTTGAGATAGGCCTCCACCCGTCCCAGCGCCGCGCGGTCGATCGATTGCGCCTGCGCCGGGCCGGCGGTTCCCGCCAGCACCGCCGCCCCGGCCAGGCCACCCAGGCCCCTCAGGAGAATTCTGCGTCGCACCATGGCCCACCAGATGGCCCATCGGCGTGGCGAGCGGAAGGCAGGCTGAAGGGCCGTGACCGCCTTAACCGCTCCGTTACCGTCAGCGACGCAGGATGCGCCGGCCAGGACGGCGTTCGCGGCCCGAGGACCGGGCCCCTCCGGGAGGATGCACGCAGATGCCCTTCGACCTTGCCGCGCCCCGGGCCGCGCCGGTGGACGCCGCGGAATTCCACGGCGTCCCGCGGGCCCTGCTGGCCCGCCATGCGCTGGACCGCATCGCCCCCTCGCTGCGCCCCGCGGTGGCGGAGATCGCGCTGGAGGAGGCGCCACCGATGGTCAATCTGGGCCTGAACCTGGACCGCGTCGCCTGGCGCGCCGTATGGCGCCGGCCGGGCCTGCCGGAGGCCTCCGGCATCATCCCGGTCTGGCGCGGCGAGATCGCGTAGCCCGCGATCGCTCCGACGGTGCGCGCCGCCGGCGGGCGCCGTCGAATCGCGGACTGCCCGGCCAGCCCGCGCCGCTCAGCGCGTCGGCTGGCGGGGCGCG
>NZ_JAPSMD010000790.1 GCF_027856955.1 Falsiroseomonas oryzae
GGACGGCGCGCGCGGGCGCGGCGACGACCGCGGCCGCGGCCAGCGCGGCACAGCCCAGCAGCGCGCGACGGGGGGCGGTCGGCAGCATGCGGAGTCGCTACCATACTGGCGCCGGGAGTCCAGTGCCGGTTGCCTCAGATCAAGGACCGTCCGCCTGGCGGTTGCGATGGTCGGCGAAAAGGAGATGACGATGACCCTGCGACGACGCGGCGTGCTGCTTGCCGGCCTTGCGACGCTCGCCGCTCCGGCCCGGGCCGAGGGCGGGCCGCTGGTGCAGGTCTGGCGCGACCCGAATTGCGGCTGCTGCCACCTGTGGATGCCGCATCTGCGCACCGCCGGCTTCGGCGTGCAGGACAACGTGACGCGGTCGCTGGCGGGCTGGCGGCGCAGCTTCGGCGTGCCGTCCGACCTGCTCTCCTGCCACGTGGCGCGGGTGGAGGGCTTCGCGCTGGAGGGGCACGTGCCGCCGCTGGCCATCCGCCGCCTGCTGACGGAGCGGCCGGCCGGGGTGCGGGGCCTGGCCGTGCCCGGCATGCCGATCGGCTCGCCGGGGATGGAGGTCCCGGGCGCCGCGCCAGAGGCCTACGACGTGATCGCCTTCGGCACCGGGCCGCACCGCGTGTTCATGCGCTTCGTCGGCGGCGATCCCGCGTAGCGGAACCGCTGACGGCACGCGCAGCGGCCTCTCGTCCCGCTTGACGCGTTTGGTGTCTGGACGGAACCTCCCGAACGTAAGAAGGGAGGAATACACCATGCTGCAGCGCCGCCGGATGTTTGCCGCACTCCCATCCCTGGCGCTCTTGCCCGTCGCCGCCGAAGGCGCGGAGATGCCGCGCGATCCTGCCGCCGTGCTGCGCGCCTGGGCCGAGGCCTATGCGACCAACGACGGCGAGCGCGCCGCCGTGCTCTATACCGAGGACGCGCGCGTCTGGGGCACGAGCAGCCGCGAGCAGACGGTCGGCAGGGCCGCAATCGCCGCCTATTTCGGACGGCGGCGCGGCGACGTGGCGGGCATATCGGTCAGCTTCGGCGAGCACGCCGTCCGACAGCTTTCGGCGGAGGCAGCGGTCGCCTCGGGCCACTACACCTTCGCCCAGCGCCGCCACGACGGAAGCACCAGCCAGTCGCCGGCCCGGTTCAGCATGGTCATGGTGCGCGGACAGGACGGTGCATGGCGCATTGCCGATCACCACTCGTCCCGCCTGCCGGCTGCCACGGGCTGACCCCGGGATCGCCGGCGGACGCCGCGACCGCGCCGCGGCACACCGCGTCCCCGGCGGAGCGCGAGGCGCAGCCGCGCGCCGTGTCGCGTGTCCTACGCGGCCGGCGCGACGGAGAGT
>NZ_JAPSMD010000791.1 GCF_027856955.1 Falsiroseomonas oryzae
GTTCGACCCGGACGGCACCGGCGCCGCGCCCCGCGTGCTGGTCGCCTTCCTCACCGGCGTGCCGGCGGTGCTGGAGAGCGACATCTGGGTCCTGTCGTGATGGGGCGAGGCTGACGCGGCCGGGGGCGCGATTCCACGGCGCTGTCCGGTCGCGCCCCCACCCGCCCTCGCTACGCGAGCGCACCCTCCCCCGCTCCGCGGGAGAGGGATCGTCGACACGCCACGCCCCCTCCCCCGCGGAGCGGGGGAGGGCTGGGGTGGGGGCGCGACCGACCTACCCCGGGATGCGGTTCACCGCCCCCGCCCGGTCTTCGCCTGCAGTTCGTCGATGCGCTGCGACGCCTCCGCCTTCGTCAGGTTCGGGTCGAACGCCTCCTTCGCCTCCTCCGACAGGGTCTTGAGATAGCTCGCCTGGGCGCCGGTCATCGGCTCCTCCCCCGTGGTCCAGTCCTGCGGGTCCTTGATGGTGTTGGAGCCGGGATCGGGGTCGGCCTTCGGGTTCTCGGCGTGGGGGGTCTGCGGCTTCGGCTTAGCCATGCGGGGTCTCCGGACAGGCCCGGTGCGGGCTCTGCGCGACAACGCTGGCTCCGGGCCATCGTTCCCTGTATGTTCATGGAAGGCAAGCCCGGGAATTTGTCCGAAGCGGTCGGCGCCATGCCCGGCCAAAGCGGTAAAGCGCCAAAGCGGCAAACCATGGTGATGGCTAATCCAGGCTGGCCTGGTAGCGATGCATCCGCGTGTCGAGCCAGGTGACCCGCCGCTCCACCGGGCGGTCGGCCAGGTCGAAGGCGACGCGGGCGATCTCCAGCACCGGCGCCCCGGGCCAGAGCCGCATCTTCCCCGCCTGCTCCGGCGTCGCCGCGATCGCCGCCAGCCGCTCCTCGGCGCGGCCGATGGTGACGCCGTGGTCGCGCTGGTACAGCACGTAGAGCTCGTCGGTCATCTCCTGCAGCACCGGCAGGGCGAAGCCCGGGAAGCGCGCCGCGGGCAGCAGGATGCGCTCCAGGATCACCGGCTCGCCCGCCAGCGCGCGGATGCGCTCCACCCGGTGCACCGCCTCGCCCTGCGGCAGGTCGAGCGCCGCGGCCTCCGCCTCGCTCGCCGGGCCGGTGCGGCAATCCAGCACCAGGCTGGTCGGCGTGTGGCGGCGACCGCTGGCGTCCACGATGCGGAAGAAGTGGAACAGCGCGCGTTCGCTGGTATGCGCCGCCACGAAGGTGCCGCGGCCCTGCCGCCGCTCCACCAGGCGCCGCCGTTCCAGCGCCGCCAGCGCGCGGCGCACTGTGCCGGGCGAGACGCCGAGCTCCGCCGCCAGCTCCGGCTCGGCCGGGATGGGCG
>NZ_JAPSMD010000792.1 GCF_027856955.1 Falsiroseomonas oryzae
CCCGCGCGCCTCGCTCTCGGCGGCCACCGCAGGCCTCGCGGCGGAGCCGGCGCTGGCGCCATGACCCGCCCCCTGGCCCGCCCCCTGGCCGGCGCGCCAGCCGGCACGCGGCACGGCCGAACCGACCGCCCATTGTATTTCGGCCCCCGCTGCCCCACGGTCGTGCCGGGCACGCGACAAGACCGGGGAGCAGGGTGATGCCGCGGGTGATCGAGGATCGGGTCGGCGCCTTCGTGCCGGGTCCCCGCGTGGAGATCGCCGGCAAGCCCGGCGGCCCGCTCGCGGGGCTGGACTTCGCGGTGAAGGACCTGTTCGACGTCGCCGGCGTCGTGACCACCTACGGCAACCCGGACTGGGCGCGGACCCACCCGCCTGCCGCCGGCACCGCCATCGCGGTTCGCGACCTGCTGCACGCCGGCGCCGACCTGCGCGGCAAGACCAAGACCGTCGAGCTCGCCTACGGCCTGACCGGCGAGAACGTCTGGCACGGCACCCCCACCAACCCCGCCGCGCCGGACCGCTTCCCCGGCGGCTCCTCCTGCGGCTCGGCCGCCGCGGTCGCGGCAGGGCTGGTCGATTTCGCGCTGGGCTCCGACACCGGCGGGTCGGTGCGCATCCCCGCCTCCTATTGCGGGATCTTCGGCATCCGCCCCTCCTGGGGCGCGGTCAGCCTCACCGGCGCCTGCGCGCTCGGCCCGGGCTTCGACACAGCGGGCTGGTTCGCGCGCAGCGCCGCCGTGCTGCAGCGCGTCGGCGAGGTGCTGCTGCCGCCGGGCGGCGAGGGCGAGCTCGGCCCGCTGCTCAAGGTGCAGGAGGCCTGGATCAACGCCGTCCCCGCCACCGCCGCCGCGCTGTCCGGCGCGCTGGGCGCGGCGGAGCGCGTGCTCGGCCCCGCCATGACCGTCAACCTGGTGCCGGAGACGCTGGACCAGCTCTACGAGAACTTCCGCCACGTGCAGGCGGAGGAAGCCTGGACCACCCTCGGCGCCTGGATCGAGGCGACGCAGCCGAAATTCGGCCCGGGCGTCGATACCCGCTTCGCCGCCGCCAAGGCGACCGACCCGGCCAAGGCCGCCGAGGGGCGGCGCTTCCGCGACGCCTTCCGCGCCCGGCTGCGCGCGCTGCTGCAGGGCGGCGCGGTGCTGGCCTACCCCACCTCCCCGGTGCCGGCGCCGCGGCTCGACACCGGGCTCGACGCACAGCAGGCGGTGCGGGAACGCACCATGGGCGTCACCGCCATCGCCGGCCTCGGCGGGCTGTGCGAGGTCTCGATCCCGGCGGGCAAGGCGGAAGGCGCGCCGGTCGGCCTCTCGCTCGTCGCCGCCGCGGGGCGCGAC
>NZ_JAPSMD010000793.1 GCF_027856955.1 Falsiroseomonas oryzae
CAGCGCCAGGCGTGCCAGCGCGGCGTCGGCGCCGCGCGCACCCTCGCGGCCGGCCTGGATCGCCAGCGCCGGATGCGGACCGCCGCGCGGCGGTCCGTGCCAGGCGGCGAGTTGGGCCGCGGCCCAGGCCTGCGTCTGCCCGGCATGGCAGGATGTGCAGGTGTCCGGCGCGCCGATTGCCGCCGAGACGTCGGGGCGGGGGATGCTGAAGGCGTGGTCGCGGCGGCGGTCCACGCCCATGTAGGTCACGGCCGGCATGTGGCAGGCGGCGCATTGCGCGCCGGCGCTGCCTGGCGGGTGCCGGTGGTGCTCCGCCGTATCGAAGCGCGCCGGCAGGTGACATTGCGCGCAGACCGCGTTGCCCTCGGCGCGCAGCCGGCCGCTGTGCGGCTGGTGGCAATCGGCGCAGACGACGCCGGCGCGCTGCATGCGGCTCTGCGCGAAGCTGCCCCATTCGAAGACCTCGCCCTGGATCTGGCCGTCGGCGTGGTACTCGCCGCGGGTCAGCAGCAGCGGCGCATGGGTGTCGAGGAAGCGCGCGCCGGGCAGAGGGTCCGGCACGATCGGGCGGGCGCGGGCGTGGCAGGGCGCGCAGGTCTCGACCTGGGCGGCGGTGGACTGCCGCGGCGGGCCCTCCCAGCGGGCGATCCCGCGTGGGTCGCCTTCCGCGAAGCGCCAGGCGCCGCCGGACCCGTCGCGCAGCCAGACGGACAGTGCGCGATGCGGATCCGCGGCGGGCGCGCCAGCCCGGGCCCAGGCGACATGCGCGGCACCCGGGCCGTGGCAGGATTCGCAACCGACGGCGATCTCCGTCCAGGTGGTGTCGTAGCGGTCGCGCGCCGCGTCGTAGCCGCGCACCAGGCCGGTCGAGTGGCAGGACGCGCACATGAAGTTCCAGGTCTGGTCGCGCCCGGTCCAGTGCAGCGGATCGCCGGCGCGCAGCGGCTGCTGTGCCATCAGGTGGTACCAGCGCTGGCCGCCTGCGCTGCGCGGGCGGCTGTCCCAGGCCCAGGGCAGCGGCTGGCGGCGGCCGTCGGGGAACAGCACGAGATACTGCTGCAGCGGATCGACCCCGAAGGTCTCGCTGACCTGGAAGTCCGCGACCGTGCCGCCCGGGCCGTCGGTGCGCACCGCGAAGCGGTCGCCGTCGCGCAGGAAGGTTGCGGCGTGGTGCCCGTCCGTGAGCGTCTGGCCGGCGAAGTCGCCGAGCACCGTGGCCGGTGTCGCCGCCGCCATGGCGCGGGCGTGGTCGCTCTCCCGCCAGGCGGCGGCCTCGGCGGCGTGGCAGCCGGCGCAGGTGGCGGAGCCGACGAAGCCCGCGCGCGCGCGCTCGG
>NZ_JAPSMD010000794.1 GCF_027856955.1 Falsiroseomonas oryzae
TGCTCGGCGAGCAGGCCGCCGAAGACGCCGTGCACCGTGCCGATCCGCGCGCCGATCAGGCGCTGCGCGGCCGCGCGCTGCCCGGCCTCGAACAGCCGCCCGCGCGCCCGCTCCACCAGGTCGCGCGCGGCGGCGCGGGTGAAGGTGACGGCGACGACGCCCTCGGGCTCCGCCTTACCGCCGGCGATTTCCCCGAGCAGCGTCTCGCAGAGCAGATGCGTCTTGCCGGTGCCGGCCGAGGCGTTGAACACGTCCACGGCGCCCGCCGGTGGTCCCATGGGGGGCAGTCCGGTCATCGCAGCGTCTCCTTCCCGCAGAGGCGGCCGAGGTCGCAGAAGCGGCACGGCGGCGGCATCCGCAGCGGGGCGCCGTCTGGGTCCGGTTCCTTCGGGCTCTTCCTGTCGTCCCAGCCGATGCCGAGGGCGCGCAGCGTCCCGCCCTGTGCGGTGGCGAGCCGCAGCCGCCGCGCTGCCCGCAGATCGGACCACGCGACGCCGAGGGCGGGCGCGGCGGGGCCGCCGAAGACCGAGGCCGCGCCGGCCACCACGCGGCGCTGCGCCAGCATGAAGAAGCCGGCATCCTCCCCGGCACCGGCCATCGCGGAATAGGCCGCGAGTTGCACGGCTCGCCCTTCCGCCACCTCGGCGCGTCGCCGCTTGTCGGAGGAGGACCATTTCAGGTCGAGCAGCGCCGGGCTGCCATCCGGCTTCGCCAGCAGCAGGTCGATCGCGCCCGAGAGCGTCCCGCCGGTCTCGGGCTCATCCGCTAGCGAGCGTTGCGCCTCGGCCTCGACCACGGACAGGCCGCGCCGGCGCAGCACGGTGGCCAGGGCCTCCGTCGCGCGCGGCAGATCCTCCGTCATGCGGGTGCGGTCCGCGGCCATGCCGGCAGCCAGCAGGGGCGCGGCCATCTCCTCGAGCAGCGCGGGCAGCCGCGCCGCTGCCGCTTCCCGCGCCGCGGCGGGATCGGGCGGCGTGCCGGGCAGGAAGATTTCCTGCGCGAGGCGATGGGCGAGCAGCCCGGCGAGCCGCGCGCCGTCCGGGACCTCCGCCACGCGGCCACCGCGCAGCCGCGCCGCGTGCTGCGCGACCCAGGCATAGGCGCAGCCGAGCAGCTTCTCGATCGAGGTTGCCGATTCCACCGGGCGCGGCGCCACGACACCGGCCGGGATCGTCCACTCGGTCCGCGCCACCGGCAGACTGGCGCGCGCCAGCACAGCGCGCGGCAGGGCCGTGCCGAGCAGGTTGGCGTTCGGGTCGTCCAGCAGCGCCTCGGCCTGCGGGCGGAGCGCCGCCGGCGGCAGGGGCAAGGGCGGGCGCGGGGCGAGCAGCG
>NZ_JAPSMD010000795.1 GCF_027856955.1 Falsiroseomonas oryzae
GAACTCGACCGGGAGCGCGAGCTCGGGCGGCTGGACGCCGCCGCGCATGCCGCCGCGACGCTCGAGGTGCAGCGCCGCATCCTGGCCGCGCCGAAGGACGACGCCGCCGGCGCCGGGCGGTCCAGCGCCGCCCTCGTCGCCGCCGCGTTGTTCATCGTGCCGGCCGCGGCGATCGGGCTGTATCTCGTGCGCGGCGTCCCCGACATGCCGAGCGCGCCCTACGACCTGCGGCGCCAGCAGGCGGAGGCGGAGGAGCAGCTGCTGGCCGCGCTGCGCACCCGCATCGCGCAGGTTGACCCGAACAGCGATGCGGCGCGGCAGGGCTACCTCCTGCTCGGCAATGCGGAGCGCAACCGCGGCCGGATCGAGGCGGCGTCCGAGGCCTGGACGCGCGCGCTCGCCATCCGCTTCGACCCGCAGCTTGCGGGCGACCTGGCGGAGCTGCAGATCGAGCAGCAGAACCACGCCGAAGCCGCGGCGCTTCTGGCGCGTGCGCTCGGCAATGCGCCGGAGGATCCGCGGCTGCGCTTCCTGACGGGGCTGGCGGAAGCGCGCGCCGGCCGCGCGGCGAATGCCCGCAGCGTCTGGACCGCGCTGCTGGCCGACGCGCCGCGCGACGCGCCCTGGCGGGTGGTGGTGGAACGACAGCTTCAGGCGTTGCCCTGAGCGGCGCCGGTCAGGCGGCCCGGCTGCCCGCATAGCGATAGAGGCAGCCGGACGCGCCGTCCGCCGCGTAGTCATAGGCGAGTTCCAGCATCAGCTCCGTGCCGCCGATACGGCCCCGCGTGCGGACCTCGACGCCGCTGGTGCCGTCCCAGCGCAACGCATCGAGGCTGCCATCCGCGCCCACCGGCCCGCGCATCGTGCCGGCGAGGCGGCCGCCACGGAGCGGCAATTCGGCTTGGCCGTTGGCCACGGTCAGCGTGATCGAGAGCGGCCGGTCCATGCGGAAGCAGCCCGCGCTGCCCGAAACCAGGCTGCCGGACGCCACATAGCGCCCGTCGAAGGCCGAGGCCGCCGCGCCCGACCCGCCGCTGGCGACACCTTGGGAGGCACCCGGCGTGCAGGCCGCCAGAGCGCCACCAGCCAATGAGAGCGCGACGCCAGCCACAGCGCGCAGGAACCGCATCGGCATGTCCCCCCGGATAGCCGGGTCGCATTCACGGCCATCCGCCGGCTCAGCGCAACGATTCACTCCCGCGGGCCGGCCCCGGTCGGGACCAGCCGCCGGTAGAGCCGAACCAGCCGCGCCGCCTCGCCCGCCCAGCCGAAGCGGCCCAGCGCCGCGGCGCGGCCCCGCGCGCCGAACTCCGCGCGGCGCGCCGGGTCGG
>NZ_JAPSMD010000796.1 GCF_027856955.1 Falsiroseomonas oryzae
GGCGTGGAACGGCGGCGCGGCCGCCGGCGGCGCGGCGGGCGGCGGTGGTGGAGGCGGCGGTGGCGGCATCGCGCCGGCGCAGCTCTGCCGCCAGGCGGTGGATGGGCGCTTCCCCTTCACCCCGGGTGCCGCGAACGAGATCCCGATGGACGACTTCGCCCGCCTCTTCGCCCCGGGCGGCATGCTCGACACCTTCTTCAACACCCAGGTCCGGCCCTTCGTGGACATGTCCGGCCGCATCTGGCGCCCGCAGGCCGTGGACGGCGTGCCGGCGCCGGTGGGAGCGGAGGCGGTGCTGAACTTCCAGCGCGCCGCCGTGATCCGCGACATCTTCTTCGCCGGACAGCCGCAGCCCACCTTCCGCTTCGACATCGCGCCCTCCCAGCTCGATGCCGGGGCGCGGCAGGCCACGCTGGATCTGGACGGCGTGACGATCACCTACGCGCACGGCCCCACGCGCTCCACCCAGGTCACCTGGCCCGGGCCGAACCGGATGACCAATGTCCGCCTGGTCTTCGACCCCGCCCCCGCCGGTGCGCCGGGCGTGCTGCAGGCCAGCGGGCCCTGGGCGTTGATCCGGTTGTTCCAGCAGGGCACCATCCAGGGCGGCGGTGTCGCGGAGCGCTTCACCCTGTCCTTCCGGTCGGGCGAGCGGAGCATCTCCTACGACATCCGCGCCTCCTCCACGCTCAACCCGCTGGCCACCACCGTGCTGAGGGAGTTCCGGTGCCCGACGCTCTGATCCCGCCAGGCCCGGAATCGGGCCCCGTCCTTGCGGGCGGCGCCGGGTCCGGCGCGGCACGGGTGGGCTTTGTCGGCAAGCTGCCGGCACGCGGCGACTTCGTGGCGCGCGGCCTGCCGCGCAGCTTCGCGGAGCCCTGGGATGCCTGGCTGTCCATCGCGCTGCCCGGCAGCCGCGAGATCCTGGGGGAGGATTGGCTGCCCGCCTGGCTGGAGGCGCCGGTCTGGCGCTTCGCGCTGCCGGCCGGGCAATGCGGGCCGGATGCGGCGGCGGGCGTGCTGCTGCCCAGCGTGGACCGCAGCGGCCGGCACTGGCCGTTGACCCTCGGCGCGGTCTTCCCCGGCCTCTCCGCCGCACCGGTGCCCGAAGCCGCCTGGCTCGACGCGCTGGAGGAAGCCGGTCTCGCCGCCATCCTCTCGGATGCCGAGCCCGAGCAGGTGGCGGAGATGCTCGCCGCCGCGCCGCCCGGCTGGGGCATCGGCAGCGGGATGGCCAGTTGGTGGACGGCCGGCGCGCCGCGCGTCGCGCCGCGCGGCTTCCAGGCCGGCGCGCTGCCCGGACCGGCCGCCTTCGCCGCCATGCTG
>NZ_JAPSMD010000797.1 GCF_027856955.1 Falsiroseomonas oryzae
GCGCGCGGCGATGCTGGGCTCGCGGCCGGACGTGGTGGCTGCCGCGGCGCTTCGCCCGGCGCGCCGCCGCGTGGCGGCCAATCTGCGGCAGCTGACGCGACCGCGCTGACCCTGCCGGACGCATCCGCGCGCCGCATTCGCCGCGTCCCGCCGGCTTGATCCTGCGCAACGCGGGTGCCGCCGCCAGCGCGCATCCTGCGTGCCGTGAACGGCAGCGGGAGCGACGGCATGGACGGGGCCTGGGCTGACGATCCCTGGGCGGTGGACCCGGCAAGCTTCGCCGCATGCGATGGAACGCGCGCCCGGCTGCGCTTCCTGGTGACCTACGCCGTACTCGCCCCGTCCGGCCACAACACCCAGCCCTGGCTGTTCCGTCTGCGCGCCGACGATACCCTCGACCTCTGCGCCGACCGCACCCGCGCGCTACCCGTGGTGGATCCCGAGGACCGCGAGATGGTGATCGGCTGCGGCGCGGCGCTGGCCAATCTGCGCGGCGCCGCGGAGGCGCTGGGCGAATCGCTGCAGGTCGAGGTGCTGCCGGACCCGGCCGACCGCGACCTGCTGGCGCGCATCGTCCCGCTCGGGCCCTGCACGCCGTCCATCGCAGGGGCGCGGCTTCTGCGCGCCATGACCGCGCGGCGCACCAGCCGCTTCGCCTTCGCCCCTGACCCGGTGCCGGAGATCCTGCGCGCCGCCGCGATCGAGGCCGCGGAGCGCACGGGCGAGGCGCGGCTGCATTGGGTGGAGCCCTTCCCGCGACGGCACGCGCTGGCGCTGCTGGTCGCGGAGGGCGACCGCGTCCAGATGGCGGACCCGGCCTTCCGGCACGAGCTGGCGGCCTGGATGCGCTCGCGCCACGGCGCGACGCGGGACGGCATGTCGGGCGCCGCCTTCGGCATGCCCGACCTGCTCTCCTTCGCCGCCGCCGCGACGGTGCGGACCTTCGACATGGGGACAAGCCAGGCGGCGAAGGACATGGCGCTGGCGGAGGGCTCGCCGGCCCTGGCGGTCCTGGCGACACCCGGCGATACGCCGCGCGACTGGCTCGCCGCCGGCGAGGCGTTGCAGCGGGCCCTGCTGGCGATCACCGCCGGCGGCTTCACCGCCTCCTTCCTCAACCAGCCGATCGAGGTGCCGGCGCTGCGCCCGAAGCTGGCGGCGGAACTGGGTGTGCCCGGCGAGGTCGGCGTGCCGCAGATGCTGATGCGCATCGGCCGCGGCCCGAAGCCGGTGCCCGCCGTGCGCCGCCCGGTGCGGGACGTGCTGCGCGAGGCGCCGTGACGGCCTGCCGGGCTCGCGCGGGTCAGGCGCCCAGACCGA
>NZ_JAPSMD010000798.1 GCF_027856955.1 Falsiroseomonas oryzae
CGACGCGTTGCTGGGTCCGCAGCGGGCCGCACTGGAGGCCCGCCTGGCGGCCCAGGCCGCCCGGCGCCTGACCGTGGCCGAGCAGGTGGCCCAGCGGCGCGGCGAGCTCGCGACACTCGCCGCGCATGCAACCGCGCTGGAGCGGCAGGTCGCCATGTTCCGCGACGAGCTGGCGACGCGGCAGGCGCTGGCGCGCGACGGCCTCACGACACGCATCGCGGTCCTGGAGGCGAGCCGGCTGCTGTTGGGCGCAGAGGCCGAGCAGGAGCGCGTCGCCGGCCAGGCCGCCACCGCCGCCCGCAGCCTGTCCGAGGCCGAGGCGCGGCTGGCGGAACTGGACTTCGCCGCGCTGGACGAGGCACGGAGCGAGGCAGCGCGGGTCGCGCAGGAGATCGCGGAGACCGAAGCCGCCATCATCCGCCTGGAGGACAGGGCGGAGCGCGTGCTGCTGCGCGCGCCGGGCGCCGGCATCGTGCGCGGGCTCGTGGTGACCAGGCCTGGGACCGTGCTGGCCCCCGGCACGCTTGCTGCGGAGATCCTGCCCGCCGATGCAGCGCTGGTGGTGGAAGCGCGCATCGGCCCGCGCGACATCGGCTTCGTCGCGCCCGGGCAGCCGGTGACGGTGAAGGTGCAGGCCTTCGACTTCTCGCGCTTCGGCACGATCGATGGCCATGTGGAGCGCATCTCCGCCGGCACCTTCCTCGACGAGCACAAGCAGCCCCACTGGCGGGTGCGCATCGCGCTGTCGCAGGCACATGTCGGCCGCAACCCGGATCTTGCGCGCCTCGCACCCGGCATGACCGTGTCGGCCGAGATCACGACGGGACGCAAGAGCGTGCTGCAATACCTGCTCAAGCCGCTCTACGGCGCGACCTCCACCGCCTTCCGGGAACGCTGAGCGGTCCATGACCACGGAGCGGGACCACGGGCCGGTCGAAGGCAGTCTGCTCTCGGACCAGGCGCTGCGGAATCTCAGGGCGACGGTCCGCAACCTGCCGAACCAGATGCCGGCCAAGGCGCCGATCCTGGTCGGCGCGATCAGCGCCAGCCTCGGGGTACCCCTCGCGCAGGGCGGCGCGTCGCGCGAGGCGCCGCCCGATGCCGGTGTCCCCGGGCTGCCACTCCGACGCGCCGCCGATGGCGCCGCGGCGCAAGACGGACCCGCGCCACCTGTCCTCGCGCCATCGGCCTGGCCGGAGCCCGGCGTCGCGCCACCGGTCCCACCCGTCGCACCGGATGGGCGCGGCGTGCCGCAGGCACTGCGACAGGCGGAGGCCGCTGCATCCGCCGCGGTGGGTTCCGCGACGGTGCTGGCGGA
>NZ_JAPSMD010000799.1 GCF_027856955.1 Falsiroseomonas oryzae
GCTGATCGGCGGCGCCGGCGGCGCCGCGGTCGGTGCGCTGACGGCGCCGTCCGGACGGCGCTGAGCCGCGGCGGGGCCGCGGAACACAGCGCCGCGGCCCCGCGTTCGCCCTGCCGGCAAGCGGAACCGGACAGGGCATGACCGAACACCACGCACGCATCGAGATCTCGCGGCCGCCGGCGGAGGTCTTCGCCTTCCTGGCCAACCCGATGAACCTGCCGCGCTGGCAGCCCATGCTGCGCGAGACGTTCCGCGAAGGGCCGGACCGCATCCGCGTGATCGGCGGCGGCGTCGGCGCGGAGGGCATCGCGGCGCATGTGCGCTTCGCGGTGGAGGCGGGTGCGCGCTGCGTGTCCTGGGCGACCGCCACCGGCGTGGGCTGCGCCGGCGACGTGCGCGTGGAGGAGGCGGAGGCCGGTGCCGCCGTCGTCCTCGCCCTGCGCCTGGGCCAGCGCGCGGCACGGCCCGAGGCGCTGGCCCACTGGACCGGCGACAAGGCGCTGGACGTGGATGGCGCGCTGCGTGCGAGCCTGGTCGCGGTGAAGCAGCACTGCGAGGAGGTGACGCAGGGCGTCACGCTGGTCTCCGGCGGCACCCAGGCGCATCCGGACCAGGCGGCGCTGCGCGACAGCCGGCCCTACGGATCCAGCGCGACGCAGAACCCGGGGACGGGCTGAACGACGCCGCGCCGCGGGCTCAGCGCCCCACGGCTCAGCGGCCCAGGCCGATGCCGCAATCCGACAGCAGGGAGGAGGCGCTCCCCCGGGCGTTGTTGGCAACCTGCGCGACCCGGAGCGAATCCTGCGGCGGCAGGCTGCGCATAAGGCAGCTGGTCAGCGCCGTGACGTCCAGCGTCAGCCCGCAGCGCATCGCGGCGCTGCCGACACGCTGGCAGAATTCGCGCTTCTGCTCCGGCGTCTCCGGCTGCCGCTGGCCGAGGCCGGGCAGCGAGCCCAGCCCCTGGCCGAAGGCCGGCGTCGCCAGCCCCAGCACGAGGAACGCCGCCAACCGGACCCGCATCGCGCTGCCCTCCGCCGCCAGGGCGCGGAGCCTCGGCCGGCGGCAGCGTTGCGGTCAAGCAGTGGTCAAGCCGCGCGACCGGCCCTATCTGCACACGCGCATGACCATCCCCGCCACCATCCCGCGCACCGCGCTCGTCACCGGCGGCGCGAAGCGGCTCGGCCGCGCCATGGCGCTCGCCCTGGCCGAGGCCGGCTTCGACGTCGCCATCCACTACGCCGCCAGCGAGGCCGAGGCCGCCGAGACCGCCGCGACGATCCGCGCGCGGGGCCGCCGCGCGGCCACGCTGCGCGCCG
>NZ_JAPSMD010000800.1 GCF_027856955.1 Falsiroseomonas oryzae
CCTGCCCGGCGACGACCCGCTGGCCGTGCCGCTGCTGGGCGGGGATGGCACGCCCATCGCGCCCGACGCGCATCCCGCGCTGCGCGCGCTGGAACGCGGCGAGGCGGTGGACGGGGAGGCAGCGCGGCTGCGCGACGGCGAGGGCTGGCGGCACCTCGAGCTGTTCGCGCGGCCGGTGCGCGGCGCGGATGGGCGGATCGTGGCGGCGGTCTGCACCGGCTTCGACGTCACCGCGCGCCAGGTGGCGGAGGAGGCCTGGCAGGCCAAGGCGGCCGAGGTGGAATCGCTGATGACGCTGGCGCCGGTCGGCGTGTGGTTCACCTACGACCCGGAGGTGCGCCAGGTCAGCCGCAACCGCTTCGCGGCGGAGCTGTTCGACGTGCCGCCCGACAGCACCGCGCCGCTCGGCGCGTCGCGGCCGAACGGGCTGCGCCATGTGCGGCTTCTGCGCGACGGCCGCGAGATCCCGCCGGAGGAGCTGCCGCTGCAGCGCGCCTGGCGCGGCATCGAGAGCCACAATGAGGAGTTCGAGGTCGCCTTCGCGGACGGGACGCGGAAATGGCTGCTGTCCAATGCGCGGCCGCTGCGCGATGCGGCGGGGCGCATCGTCGGCGCGGTCTCCGCCAGCCTGGACATCACCGCGCGCAAGCGGACCGAGGCGGCGCTGCGCGACGCGGTGGTGCAGCGCGAGCTGCTGCAGCGGGAGGCTGACCACCGCATCAAGAACTCGCTGCAGCTGGTGGCGGCGATGCTGCGGCTGCAGCGCAACCGGCTGACGGACGGCGCGGCGCAGGCCAGCCTGGACGCGGCCATCGGGCGCGTGGCGGCGGTGGCGGAGGCGCATGGCGCGCTGCAGGGCAGCCCGGACCTGCGCACGGTGGACCTCGCCGCGATGCTGGGCGACCTGTGCCGCTTCGTCGCCGGGCTCAACCCGCAGGTGACGGTCGGGATCACGGTGGAGGGGCGGCCGGTGCTGGACGCGCAGCGTGCCATCCCGCTCGGCCTGATCGTGGCGGAGCTGCTGACGAATGCGCTGCGCCACGCCTATCCGGAGGGCGCGCCGGGGCGGGTCGCGGTGCGGGTGGTGCTGGGCGGCGCCGGCGGGCTGGAGGTGGAGGTGCGCGACGACGGCGCGGGGATGGTCGATGGCCCGCGACGCGACGGCAGCCTGGGCAGCGTGCTGGTGCAGAGCCTGGCGGCGCGGATCGCGGCGACGGTGGAGACGCTCTCCGTGCCCGGCCAGGGCACGCGGGTGACGGTGCGGGTGCCGGCGGACGCCGCCGGCGACGCCGCGGCCTGACCGGCGCCGGT
>NZ_JAPSMD010000801.1 GCF_027856955.1 Falsiroseomonas oryzae
GCCGCCTTCACCACCCACTCCGCGCCGCGCCGCACCGGCTTCGCGCCGGCAGCCACCACGCGGAAGGCCGGCGCGCCCTCCGCCGCGCCGTCCGACGCGACGCTGCCGATGCCGCGCGCCGCCAGGATGTCGAAGCCGCCGCGGCTGAAGCGGTAGTTCGCCACGAACTGCGCCAGCACCTGCAGCACCTTCGGGTCGCGCGACAGCTCCGCCAGGCGCTGGCCGAGCAGCCCGGCGCGCTGGGTCAGCGCGAAGGACGCGGCCGTGCTGCCATCCTGGCGCGGCAGCGGCTTGCGGAACTCGGCGTCGTAGAGCACGCGCTCCGCCAGGATGTTCATCAGGTCCATGCCCAGCGGGGCGTGCACGCCGTAGGCGACATGGACGCTGGCCGGCGCCTCCGCCAGCGCGTCGTGGTACCAGCCGCGCGGCAGGTAGAGCAGGTCGCCCGGCTTCATCAGCACCGTGCCGCGCAGCTTCCCGCGCGCCTGGTCGTGATGCTCCTGCGGCTGCCCCCGGAAGACCGGGTGCGGGATCGGCCATTCGGCACGGCCTTCCCAGATGTTCCAGGTCTTCTCGCCTTCCACCTGCACCGCCCAGACATCGTGCGTGTCGTAATGCGTGCGGAAGGCCTTGTGGCTCTGCCAGGAGATGTAGACGTTGGCCTGGCTCTTCCCGAGCCCCGCCCCCTCCAGCGCGCCGGACACGCTGGCCAGCCCGGGCGTCAGGCTGTCCACGTCGTTCATCACCACGCTGGCGCCGCGCGCGATCCAGGCCTGCACCTGCTTCGCGTCGGGCTGCAGCACCTGGCCGCCGTCGCGGCCCGTCGTGCGGGTGCAGAACTGCTCCGGCGGCACCGCCTGGCTGTCCATCACCAGCTTCAGCGAGGTGCCGGTCCAGATATGCGTCATGTCCAGCAGGCGGTTGATCTGCCGCCAGGACACCACCTGGGCGAACTTGCCCGGCGTGCCGCGCACATGCAGCGGCGCCTTGTCGTAATGCTCGGCGAAGAACTGCTCCGGCGTGACCGGGGCAAGGAGGGCGGCGAGGTCGGCGATCATGGGGCGCGATCCTACCACCGCCAGCGCAACCGTGACACGTCGCTGCGCTTGCGGCCGGGTGGGGAAAACCGCCACGCTCGGGCCGGAGGAGACGCCGCCATGACCGATGCCCCGACGCAGGACGACGGCGTCCGCCCCGGCGTGCTGGCCGCCGCCGAGGCCGCGCTGGTGCGGACGGCGCCGGCGCTGCCCGCTGCCGCGGCGGTCCTGCTGCGCCGGCTCTTCGCCGCCGTCCCCACCGCCGAG
>NZ_JAPSMD010000802.1 GCF_027856955.1 Falsiroseomonas oryzae
GCGCGAGCGAGCCGGCCGGCGAGGCGGCGCCGCAGGCCAAGCTGCAGCCCGCGCCCGCCGGCCGCGTCGCCGCCCTGGTCGGCCGGCGGATGGAGGAGGTCGAGCGCGACCTGATCCTGGAGACGCTCGCCCACTGCCTGGGCAATCGCACGCGCGCAGCGGAGATCCTCGGCATCTCGATCCGCACGCTGCGCAACAAGCTGCAGGAGTACCGCGCGGCGGGGCTTCCCGTTCCGCCGGCGCCGGGGCAGGCGCCCCTCCCGCTGCCGGCCGGATAGCGCATGCGCACCCTGGTCCTGCCGCACTGGGTCGGGCTGGCGAAGCCCTCGGGCGATGTCGCGCTCGGGCTCGGCGTGGTGCTGCTCGTCGCCGTGCTGGTCGTGCCGCTGCCCTCCTGGCTGCTGGATGCGGGGCTGGCGCTGTCCATCACCTCCTCCGTGCTGGTGCTGATGGTCGCGCTGTTCATGCAGCGGCCGCTGGACTTCACCGCCTTCCCCACCGTGCTGCTGCTGACCACGCTGCTGCGCCTGGCGCTGAACGTCGCGACCACGCGCGCCATCCTCACCTCCGGGCACGAGGGCCCGGATGCCGCCGGCGCTGTCATCTCCGCCTTCGGCAGCTTCCTCATGGGCGGCGACGTGCTGGTCGGGCTGATCGTCTTCGCCATCCTGCTGGTCGTGAATTTCGTCGTCGTCACCAAGGGCTCCGGCCGCATCGCGGAGGTCGCGGCGCGCTTCAGCCTGGATGCCATGCCGGGCAAGCAGATGGCGATCGACGCCGACCTCTCCGCCGGCATCGTGACCGAGGCCGAGGCCCGCCGCCGCCGCAAGGAGCTGGAGGAGGAGAGCGCCTTCTACGGCGCCATGGACGGTGCCGCGAAGTTCGTGCGCGGCGACGCCATCGCCGGCCTGGTCACCACGCTGATCAACCTGCTGGCCGGCATCGCCATCGGCGCACTGCGCCACGGCATGCCCTTCGGCGAGGCTGTGACGACCTTCTCCTTCCTGACGGTCGGCGACGGGCTGGTCGGGCAGATCCCGGCGCTGCTGGTCTCGGTTGCGGCCGGCATCGTGGTGACCAAGGGCGGCGTCGATGGCCGCGCCGACCAGGCGTTGGCGCTGCAGCTCGGCGGACCGAAGCCGCTGGCGCTGGCCGCCGGCGCATCGGGCTTCATGGCGGTGCTGCCCGGCATGCCGGCGCTGCCCTTCCTGGTGCTGGCCGGTGGCGCCGCCTGGCTGGCGCGCGAGCAGTGGCGCGCCGAGAAACGCCGCGAGGCGGAGGCCGCCGCGCCGCCGCCCG
>NZ_JAPSMD010000803.1 GCF_027856955.1 Falsiroseomonas oryzae
GGCGCGCGCCGCCAGCTCCGTCACCGCGTCGCGCGCCTCCGCGATGCGCGCGGCGGACCAGCCGCCGGCCGGCAGCGTGAAGTCCGGCGCCTTCATCTCCGCGGCGCGCAGCGCGACCAGCGCGCCGACCACCGCATGCAGCGGCCGCCCGCTTTCGCCCACCGGTGCGGCCATCGCATCCGCATGCGCGTTCAGCCGCGACCGCAGCGAGCCCAGCCGCTTCACCAGCGCCTCGCGGTCGGGCTTCGCCACGTTCGGCGCCGCCAGCGTCGCGCGCAGCTCGTCCAGCACGGCGCGCTTCGACTGCTTCTCGGAATGCAGCTCCAGGCAGGCGGCGCCGAGCCCGGCGGTGCCGAGCCGGCGCTGCACCACCTCCAGCGCCGCCAGCTTCTCCGCCACGAACAGCACGCTGCGCCCATCCAGCACGGCCTGGGCGATGATGTTCATGATGGTCTGCGACTTGCCGGTGCCGGGCGGCCCTTGGATCACCGTGTGGCCGCCGCGGCGGACGGCCTCCGCCGCGAGCGCCTGGCTGCCGTCCACGTCCATCACGTGGTCCAGCCGCTCCACCCTGATCTCGGCATCCACATCGGCGTCGTCGGCGAAGGGCGGCTCGCCCTGCAGCATGCCGCCGCCGACCAGCGCCTGGATCACCGGGTGGTCCAGCAGCCCGGGATTGGCGGCCGGGTCCAGGTCGCGCCACATCAGGAACTTCGCGAAGCTGAACAGGCCGAGCGCCAGACCGTCCGGATCCACGCCCCAGCCCTCGCGTTCGCCGATCGCGGCCTGCACCGCCTCCGCCCATTTCGTCGGGTCGTAGGCCTCGGCGTCGAAGGGCGGCAGCGTCACCTTGAACTCGGTGCCGAGCTTCTCGCGCAGCGAGAGATTCTCCTGCACCTCCAGCCCGGCGGACCGCACGCGGAAGGTCTGGGAGACACCCTCGCGTTCCAGCGTGACGGGCAGCAGCACCAGCGGCGCCAGCCGTTCCGTGCCCGGCGTGCCGGGGTCGCGCCAGGCCAGCGTGCCGATGCCGAGGGACAGCGTCGCGATGCCCGTCTCCTCCCGCGCGGTGCGCGCATCGGTCATCAGGTCGCGCAGGCGGCGGGCGAACTCCTCCGGCGTGACGCGGGCGCGCAGCAGCGCATCCGCCTGCCATTCCTCGCGCGTCTTGGCCGCGCTCGCCGTCGCGACGCCCTCGGCCTTCTTCGCGCGCGTCGCGCGGCGCTTGCGCGGCTTCGCCCCGCCATCCGCCGGTGCCGCCTCGGCCGGCGCCGCCTCCGCGGGTGGGGC
>NZ_JAPSMD010000804.1 GCF_027856955.1 Falsiroseomonas oryzae
TCGCTGCCGGCGCGTGACGGCGCCACCACTGCGCCGTCGGAAGCCGGCGCCGGCAGCGCCAGGTCGGGCGGCGCCACGGCGCGCAGCGCCGCCGCCTCCTCCTCGGTGATCAGCGCGGCGTCGGCGGCGGCGAGCCGCTCCTCCAGCCAGCGGCGGAAGCCCGGGATCGGCGAGAGGGTCGCAAAGCTCTTGAGGTTGCGGAACTCGTCGGACAGCAGCGCCACCACGCGCTTGATCAGGAAGTTGCCGAAGGAGATGCCGTCCAGCCCGCGCTGGCAGTTGTTGATGGAGTAGAAGATCGCCGTGTCGCAGGCCTTCGGGTCGAGCACCGGCGCCTTCTCGTCCAGCAGGCGCTGCACGTTGTCGGCCATGCCCTTGACCAGCGCGACCTCCACGAAGATCAGCGGCTCCTCGGGCATGCGCGGGTGGAAGAAGGCGTAGCAGCGGCGGTCGGAATCCAGCCGGTTCTTCAGGTCGCGCCAGGTGCGGATGCGGTGCACCGCCTCGTACTGCACCAGCTTCTCCAGCAGGCTCGCCGGCGACGACCAGTCGATCCGGCGCAATTCCAGGAAGCCCACGTCGAACCAGGCGGCCAGCAGCGTCTTGAGGTCGCCTTCCAGCGCCTGCAGCAGCGGCGCGTCCTGCATGCGCGCCAGCAGGTCGGCGCGCATGTCCACCACCAGCTTCACACCGTCCGGGATGGCGGTGAACTGCGTCAGCAGCCGCATCCGCGGCGGCTCCAGGGCGCGGCGCAGCCGGGCCTTGGCCGCGGCGCGCTCGGCCACGCCGGTCGCGGCGGCCACCTTGTCCCAGGCGGCCCGCACCGCCTCGTGGTCGGAATCGAAGGAGGCCAGCGCGCGCAGGAACTCGTCGCGGCCGGCCTGGTCCGCCACCAGATAGGCCTGCGCCAGCCCCGCAGCGCGGGACCGCGCCGAGACCTCGCCGCCGCGCGCATCCAGGCAGGCGCGCATCTGCTCGAGGACCCCGTCCTCCTCCGCCACGCCGCCGGCCATGTCGCGCCACAGCGCGGTCACGCGCCGCAGGGCTCGGTCAAGCAGGCCGGGTGCGACGGCCAGATCGGACATCACGCATCCTTTCCGCGTGTTTCAGGCAGATAGTGACGCAGGACGACGCTTCAATCGACCCATAACCGCGCGAGCGCATCCGGAACGAAGCGGGGCAGGTCCTCGGCGAGCAGGCCGGGCCCGGCGGCCTGCGCCGCCGCGCCGTGCAGGTGGACGGCAGCGGCCGCCGCGTCGAAGGCCGGCAGCCCCTGCGCCA
>NZ_JAPSMD010000805.1 GCF_027856955.1 Falsiroseomonas oryzae
CGGCGCGGCGGGGCGGCAGGGGCCCGCCTGGTCGAAGCCGGCGATCCACGACCGGGCCGTGCCCGCCCGCGGCGCGCACGGCCCGGCGCGATCGCGGGCTACAGCGGGAAGTCGCGCGCCGGGTCCACCCCGGCCTGCTCGAGGAAGCGGCGCATCTCCCCGACCTCGTCCTTGGAGAGGCTGTGGCGCGTGTCGTGGAAGCCGTGGGTGTGGCCGTTCAGCGAGACCTTGATGTGGCCGTTGCCGCCGTGGCTGACCTGCGCGCCGAGATCCTCGAAGACGCTGAGCACATGCTTCGGGTCGATGTTGCTGCTGACCGGGTGCGCGAAGAGGGCGTGCAGCACCTTGCGGTGGCGATGGTTCATCCGGACGAGTCCCTTGGCTGTTGTTCCGTGCGGGCAGTCTCGCCCGCGCCTCGGCCTGCGTCCTTGATTCGGATCAAGCGGCCGGCCGCGGGACGGCGGCCGGCGGTGCTGCGTCAGCCCGCCGTCTCGACGTAGTGGCGCAGCTCCTCCGCCTCGTGCAGCGCCTCGTCGATGCGCGCCTTCACCAGGTCGCCGATCGAGACCATGCCGGCCAGGTTGCCGTCCTGGTCCAGCACCGGCAGGTGCCGCACGCGGCGATCGGTCATCATCTCCAGCGCCTCGGTGACCTTGGTCTCAGGCCCGACGGTGTGCAGCACGCGCGTCATCAGCCGCGCGGCCGGCAGGGCCACCGCCTGCACGCCATGCGCCGCGATGCACCGGACGATGTCGCGTTCGCTGACGATGCCGAGCACGTCCTGCGCGGCGTCACGCACCAGCACCGCGCCGATGCGGTGCTGGGCGAGCATGCGGGCGATGGTGGCGACGTCGTCCTGCGGCCCCACGGAGACGACCTCGGCACCCTTGCGGCGAAGGATCGCGGCGATGACCATCCTGCTTGCTCCCGTCGGACGGCGACAGGCTGCCAAACAGCCGCGCAACGACGCAAGGAAAGGCTGTGCTGCGCTGCGGGATACGCGCCCCGGTTGCCTTCACGGCCGCGCGAGGCGCGTCGCGGCCTGTCCGGGAAGGCCCGGCGCGGCGCGCGGATCGCGCGCGAAGCCGAGCATCAGCTCGCTCGCATCGGCATCGAGGGTGGTGGGGCCGAGCAGCGCCATCAGCGGCCAGCCGTCATGGCCGGGCAGCCGGTGGCCGCCGCCGCGCACCTCGTACAGCAGCGTCGCGGCGCCGTCCCGGCAGCCGGTGGCGCGGTGCACCAGCACGCCCGGCGCGGCCGCGCGGCCCCGCCGCGGCAGC
>NZ_JAPSMD010000806.1 GCF_027856955.1 Falsiroseomonas oryzae
GGTCCGGCAGCACGCCGCGCATCTGCGCGCCGGCGTCGAAGGCCGCCAGCTCGCGCGCCGGGAAGGCGGTCGCGATCGGGCGGCGCGCCGAGGCGGCGAGATGGTCGTTGCGCAGCGTGTCCCCCACACGCGTCCGGCCGAGCTGGGTCAGCGTGTTGCGCAGCATCGCGACGGCAACCTCCACGGGCCGGTCGCGCAGCGTGGCGGCGATGATCGCGCGCGCCTCCGCCGCGCCCGCCACGCCGCCCATGGCGCGCGGCGATCCGTCCGCGTTGCGGTTCAGCGGGCTGCCGCCGTCCCAGAGGAACGTATCGCTGTCCATCGGCATCCGGTCGGCGAAGGCGCAGAGATGCCAGCCCGCAGCCGGGCAACGGTCGCGGATGACGGCCGCGGCCGGCCCATCGGCCTGCAGCCGCGCCAGCAGGAACACCGCGCCATGCGGCGACAGCGTCGCCCGGCCGAAGGCGATGACGTTCGACGCAAGCAGGAAGCCCAGCGCCAGCGCCAGCGGCAGCGCCGCGCGCACCACCGGCGCCGGCCGGCGCGCCACCACGGCGACCAGGACCAGCAGCGCCAGTGCCGTCGGCAGGTGCGAGAGATGCGCGGCGACCGCCAGCCCGCCGACCAGCGCCACCCAGGCCGCCTCGCCGCGCCCCAGCCCGCCGAAGGCCAGCAGCAGCAGGCAGAGCGGCACGAAGGCGGTGAGCGCATCCGGCATCAGCGTGGCCAGGAACCAGGGCGCCGAGGTCAGCGCCGAGAGCGCCGCGCAGACCGCGAGATGCGCCGCGGGCGTCGCACGGTCCCGCACCATCCGCTGCGTCAGCCACACCAGGTGCGACGCGATCAGCCCCTGCGCCGCCGCCGCCGGCCACAGCGAGACCTGCCAGTGGAACAGGTGCAGGAAGGGCCCGTAGGCCTGCGTCTTGTCCCAGGGCGTCTCGGGCAGCGTGGTGTGATTGAGGTAGGAGACAGTGTCGATGAAGAGCAGCGGGTAGCCGTTCAGCGCCGCCGGCCAGACCAGCAGCGCTGCGCCCGCCAGGATGGCGAGCAGCGCCGTCATGGCCGCTCCTCGCGCGGGCGCGGCAGCAGCGCCAGCACCGCGACCACCGGCACCAGCCACAGGATCCGCGCCTCGTAGCGCGGATTGGGGCGGGAGAGCGCGCCGGCCGCCACCGCATTCGCGGTGACCGCCACCAGCACGCCGACCACCAGGCCGAGCCGCCGCATGTCGCCCGCGCGCGCCGCGCGCCACCAGGCCAGCAGCGCCAGCGCCGCGCCG
>NZ_JAPSMD010000807.1 GCF_027856955.1 Falsiroseomonas oryzae
CAGCGGGATGGCCAGTTGGTGGACGGCCGGCGCGCCGCGCGTCGCGCCGCGCGGCTTCCAGGCCGGCGCGCTGCCCGGACCGGCCGCCTTCGCCGCCATGCTGCAGGATCCCGCCGGCTTCGACGCGCCCCTCGACCCGGGGGATCCGCCGCCGTGAGCGACGCGCAGACCACCCGCTTCCGCTCCGCCGGCAAGACCGATCCGGGCGCGCGCCGCAGCCACAACGAGGACAGCTTCCTCGACCGGCCGGAAGCCGGGCTGTGGGCGGTGGCCGACGGCGCCGGCGGGCACGAGGCGGGCGAGGTCGCTTCCGGCATGATCCGCGATGCGCTGGCCGCCATCCCGGACGACCTGCCGGCCGGGCGGATGCTGGGCGAGGTACGCCAGCGCCTGGCGCTGGTGCACGACACGCTGCGCGAGACCGGCGAGCAGCAAGGCGGCGCGACCATCGCCTCCACCGTCGTCGTGCTGATCGTGCGCAATGGCCACTTCGCCTGCCTCTGGGCCGGCGACTCCCGCCTGTACCGGCTGCGCGGCGGCCATCTGGAACAGGTGACGCGCGACCATTCGCTGGTGCAGGAACTGGTCGATGCCGGCCTGGTGCGGCCGGAGGACGCGGAATCGCATCCGCGTGCCAACGTCATCACCCGCGCCATCGGCGCCGGCGACGACGGCATCGAGATCGACAAGACCACCGACCGCGTGCTGCCGGGCGACCGCTTCCTGCTGTGCAGCGACGGCCTTTCCAAGACCCTGCCCACCGCCGAGATCGCGACGCTGCTCGCCGTGCCCGACGCCGCGCTGGCGCCGGATCTGCTGGTGGCGGCCGCGCTGGCGCGGCGCGCCTCGGACAACGTCACCGCCGTGGCGGTCGAGGCCGGGGCGGAGACGGTCGAGGGCTGAGCGACACGTCGCGCCACCGCAGGTGGGTCCCACGCTGGCGGTTCCTGTGCCGAACGGTTAGTCTGACGACCGTTCCTGTCCGACCCTTGCGGGGTTTGCATGCGCACCAATGCCCGTCGCGTCGTCGCCCTGGCCACTTCCGCCGCGCTGCTCGCGGGCTGCGTCACCACGCGGGAGGGTCGGATCGGCGCCGATGACGGCACCGATGCCTGCCGCCAGCAGGTCGTGGCGCTGGACTCCACCGGCAACTTCTTCGGCGAGGACATCATCCGCGGTGCCGCGCTCGGCGCGGCCAGCGGCGCGGTGCTGGGCGGCCTGATCGCCGCGGCGACCGGGCGGCGCGGCAGCGACGTGCTGGCCGGCGCCGCGATC
>NZ_JAPSMD010000808.1 GCF_027856955.1 Falsiroseomonas oryzae
TCGCCGCCGAGCTCGGCGCCGTGCTGGACACCGCGGCCCCGCTGGCCGGCACGCTGCTCGCCACCGGCGCCATCGCGGTGCTGATCGCGCTGGCCTTCGGCCTGCTGATGGCGCGGAGCCTGCAGCGCCGCCTGCGCGCCGTGTCGGGCGCGGCGGAGGAGGTGATGCGCGGCGACCTGGCGCGCCGCCTGCCGCTGGCCGGCACCGCCGACGAGTTCGATCGCCTCGCCGCCACGGTGAACACGCTGCTGGCGCGGCAGGAAGCACTGATCGAGGGCATGCGCCAGGTGACCGCGGATGTGGCGCACGACCTGCGCGGCCCGCTCTCCCGCCTGCGGCAGCAGCTGGAGGCCGCGCTGGCCCAGCCCCGGGACGCGCAGGCCGACACCGCGACGCTGGACGCTGCGCTGGCCGAGCTGGACACGGTGCTCGGCACCTTCGCCGCGCTGCTGCGCATCGCCCAGCTGGAGGCAGGCCCGCCGCTGCCGCCGGGCGAGGCGCCGGTGGTCGATCTCAGCGCGCTCGTCGCGACGCTGGCCGAGGCCTACGAAGTGGTGGCCGAGGAGGCCGGGCGCACGCTCCATGCGGAGGTCGCGCCGGGCCAGCGCGTGCATGGCGACGCTGCGCTGCTGCGGCAGATGCTGGCGAACCTGCTCGACAACGCGCTGGCCCATGGCGGGCCGACGCTGCGCGTCGGGCTGCGCCCCGGCCCGGTGCTGGAGGTCGCCGACGACGGCCCCGGCATCCCGGCGGAGGAGCGCGACCGCGTGCTGCGGCGCTTCTACCGGCTGGACCGCAGCCGCGGGACGCCGGGCAGCGGGCTCGGCCTGGCGCTGGTCGCGGCGGTGGCGCGGCTGCACGGCACGCAGCCCGTGCTGTCGGACGCCGCGCCGGGCCTGCGCGTCACCGTGGATCTCTCGGCCTCTCAGGCTGACGCGCGGACGCGCGAAGGCTGAAAATCCTTTCAGTCTCGCGTTCCGGACATGTCAGCCGCGGCTCTCCATTCTCCTGTCGATGCGAAGCGGACCCCGCAGCATGCGTCAGGAGAGACACCGCATGGACCAGACCAATCCCACCCGCCTGCCCGGCCGCCGCGCGCGCAATGCGCTGCTCGGCCTGCTGCTCGGCACCACCGCGCTTGGCGGCCTCGCCGTGCATGCGCAGACCTCGCCGGCGCCCACGGCGCCCGCCGTCACGCTGACCCGCGCCGCGCCCTCCGCCGGGTTCGCGGAGCTGGTGCGCGCCGTCCGCCCGGCGGTGGTGCAGAT
>NZ_JAPSMD010000809.1 GCF_027856955.1 Falsiroseomonas oryzae
GGCCGCGACGGCGGTGCCGGCCATCCCGGCGGCGCTCGCCAGGAATCCGCGGCGCGAGGTTGCCGCGCGCCCGAAGGCGGACGGCCCGCAGAAGAAGCACATCGTCGTTCCTCCCCGGGGCGGCGGCGCCGCTCCCCGCCGCGATCCTGCGCCGGCCGCGCAACCGTTTGCAACTGGCCTGGCGCCGGGCGTTGACGCCGCGAGAGGGCCGGCGCATGGCCGGCGCCGAGGAGCCTTCCGACATGACCGACCGCGCCGTCATCGGCATCCACCCCGCCTTGCGCGACGACATCGGCGATCTGGTGACGCGCCGCCCGTTGCCCGGCCCGGGGCTGGACCAGGTGGACCCCTTCCTGTTCCTGAACCACCACGGCCCGCAGACCTTTGCGCCCGGCAACCAGGGCCTGCCCTTCGGCCCGCATCCGCATCGCGGCTTCGAGACGGTGACCTTCATCCTGGACGGCGAGCTCGCCCATCTCGACAGCGGCGGGCATGAGAGCGTGATCCGCGCCGGCGGCGTGCAGTGGATGACGGCGGGACGTGGCCTGGTGCATGCCGAGATCTCGCCGGAGTCCTCCCGCCGCAGCGGCGGCCCGCTCGAGATCCTGCAGCTCTGGGTGAACCTGCCGGCGCGGCTGAAGATGACCGAGCCGGCCTATGTCGGCTTGCAGCGCGCCGATATCCCGGCTCTGCCGACGGATGGCGGCCGCGTGACGGTGGAGCTGATCGCCGGCGCCTGGGAAGGGCGCGAGGGCCCGATCCGCTCGCTGACCGGCGTGCACATGGCGGTGCTGCGCTGCGCTCCGGGCGGACGGCTGGACGCGCGGGTGGCGCCGGGGCGCAGCGTGTTCCTCTACGTCGTGCGCGGCGCGTTGGAGGTCTCGGGCCGTTTGGTCGAGGCCTTCCACCTGGCGACGCTCGACGATGCCGGCGACACCGTGCCGATGCAGGCGGGGGAGGGCGGGGCCGTGGTGCTGTTCGGCCATGCCGAGCCCTGCCGCGAGCCCGTGGTGGCGCATGGTCCCTTCGTGATGAACACGCGCGAGGAGGTCGCGCAGGCCGTGCGCGACTACCAGGCCGGGCGCTTCGGGGGCCTCGCCGTCCGCTGAGCGCGCGCGGCGGCGTGGACAGCGTGCCGGTGCCGCCGCATCGTGCCTGTCATGAGTCAGCTTCAGGACGCGGCGCGTCTCGGGCCGCCGCCCGGTGCGCGCGTGGCGGTGACCGGCGGCGCGGGCGGCATCGGGCGCGCACTGGTCGGCGCGCTG
>NZ_JAPSMD010000810.1 GCF_027856955.1 Falsiroseomonas oryzae
CCGGCGCCAGCCGGCCTGAGGCTGGGCGCGGGGCGGGGGCGGCGAGGCCCCCGCCGACCGCTCAGGTGGCGGCCACGCGCCGCCTGCAAACTCCGGCGAGGCCGAGCAGGCCGAGGCCGAAGAGAGCCGCCGCGGCCGGTTCAGGCACCGGGGCGACGAAGCCCTCCAGCGCCTTCAGCTGCATGGACAGGTTCGAGCCGCCGGGAGTGCCGGTCCAGCTGAAGGTCAGATCGCCCGAGATGGTGAAGTCCCCGGTGACCTCGGCGAACAGCGCCAGGTCGCGCGAGCCGTTGCTCGCGGTGAAGCTGCGAAGATTGGTCGTGTTGCCGCCGGCAATGAAGCGCAGCGCTGAGATCTGCGTGGTGTTGCCGGTGCCCGCCGCGACGCGGAAGCTGATGGCGTCCACGTCGTCCACCAGGGCATCGGTGAAGCTTTCGTCATAGCCGCCCATCTGGAAGCGGACGGTCGTGCCGGTGCGCGTGAGGGTGAAGGCGGTCGGCGCACCGTTCGCCCACGCGAACTGGATCTCCGACGCGCTGCCGAGCGGCGAGGCGCTGGTCGGGAAGGTGCTGCGGTTCGCCGCGTTGTAGCGGTGCAGCCCGATCTCGTAGTCGCCGTTGGTCGCGCGGTTGCCGATGCGCGCCTGCGCGACGAACACCTCGCTCTGCGGGATGAGCACGCCGAAGGGCGGCAGGGTGACCGTCTCGTAGAAGACGTCGTTGCTGCCGGTCGCGACGAAGATCGGTGCCGCCGCGGCGGGCATCGCCAGGCCGAGCAGCGCTGCGGCTGCGGCAAGGCGAAGCGGGACGATCGGCGTGCTGCGTCGGGTTTCCATCAGCCACACATGATGTATTGTTCCGATGACGTATCGGGCACGGGCGGATCGTTCGCAAGCCGGACGGAACGCTTCCTGACAAAACCTCCCGGCGTGCCGGGCGCTTCCGCCGGCGCGTGCCTGCTGTAGCCTTGCGCCGGGGCGGCGGGATCGGGTGCGGCGGTGGATGAAGGCGGGCAGAGCGAAGGGACGACGGCGCGCTGCCTGCTGGTCTGCCACACCTTCCCGCCGCTGATCGGCGGCTCGGCCGAGGTCTATGCGGCGCTGGCGCGGCATGCGGGCGGCGCGATCGCGGTGCTCACCTCGCGCCGCGATGCCGCCACGGGCCGCGAATGGCCGGGCTGGCGCGCGCTGGACGCAGCGGCGCCGCATCGCGTGACGCGGATCGGGCTGGTGCGGCCGCCATTGGCCGGCGCGGCCCATCCGAAC
>NZ_JAPSMD010000811.1 GCF_027856955.1 Falsiroseomonas oryzae
CCGACGCCGCCCGAGCCGTAGCGCAGCCCACCCGCGGGGGCCGCGCGCGCGGCCGCGATCAGCGCGGCGATGTCGCGCCAGGGCGCGGCGGTGCGCACCGCCAGCAGCGCGGGATTCTCGACGATGGTGGCGATGGGCGTGAAGTCGCGCAGCACGTCGTAGCCGGGATCGCGGCCCATCACGGCATGGGTGATCGCGGTGCCGCCGCCCCAGAGCAGCGTCGAACCATCGGGCGCGGCGCGCGCGACCTGTTGCGCGGCGAGCAGCCCGCCGGCGCCGGCGCGGTTCTCCACCACGATGGCGACGCCGAGCGCCTCCGCCAGCTTAGCCGAGACGATGCGCGCGATGGTGTCGGAGGAGGCGCCGGCGGCGAAGGGCACGACGACGCGGATGGTGCGCGGCAGGTCCTGCGCGCGGGCGGGCGGTGCGAGGGCCATGGCGGTGAAGGCGAGCAGGGCTTGGCGGCGCTGCATGGCGTACTCCTCCGGGTAGGCTTGCCCTAAGGGCGACGCGATTCCCCTTCGACGGCAGGGTCGGTCGCGCCCCCACCCGCCTCGCTGCGCTCGGCACCCTCCCCCGCTGCGCGGGAGAGGGAATGTCGGCGCATCATGCTCCCTCCCCCGCGCAGCGGGGGAGGGTCGGGGTGGGGGCGCGCGAAGCCTATGGCGGCGCGTCGGCCGGCGCCAGCATGGCGGCGGGGACGTGGCGGAAGGGCAGCGCGGCGAGGTCGAGCGCGGCGGGGCCGGGGCAGTCGCATTCCAGGATGGCGACGCAGCGCTCCGCGAAGGCGGCGCGGAAATGGTTCTTGCCCTTGTTCGCCAGCAGCCGCACCCCGGCGAAGTCGATGCCGTGCAGGTCGAAGAAGGCCGGGTCGGCCGCGGCCTCCTTCCGGCTGGTCACGATGATGCGCAGCAGCCCCGCACGCAGCACGCAGGTGGCGCCCAGGTCCATCGGGCTGCCGCGCTCCATCGGGCCGCTGTTGACGAAGCGGCCCTCCGTCAGCAGCGCCACCGTGGCGTCCAATTCCACCGGCGGGCCGAAGGCGTCGGTTGTGCGGGCGCAGAGCGTGAAGCGGCGCGTCGCGCCCGGCCCCGCCGCACGCGCCAGCTCCACCGTGGCGGGGTCGTGCAGGGGCGCGAGGACCGTCTCCACCGGCGGACCGGCCGCGACCAGCGCCCGCAGCAGGCCCGGCGTGTCGGCGACGCCGCCGGAGAAGGGGTTGTCCGCCGGGTCGAGCAGCGCGACCAGGCCGGGCGGCGCCGCG
>NZ_JAPSMD010000812.1 GCF_027856955.1 Falsiroseomonas oryzae
GCGCTGGCGGCCGGCGTCGCGCGAGCGGAGGCCTGGTGCCGCGCCGGGCTGATCCGCGCCGCGGCGCTGCGCCTGGCCGGGCAGGCGCGGGTCGTCGGAGTTCCCTTCCCCGCCCTGACGGAGGCCGCCGCATGAGCCAGGACCTCGCTATCCGCAAGACCGTCCTGCATGTGGAGGAGGTGCGCCACGATGGCGGCCCGCCGCTGGCGGTCCCGGTGCTGAAGGGATGGTGCGCCGTGGTGCTGCGCAACCCCTTCGCCGGGCGGTACGAGCCGGACCTCATGTGGATGATGGAGGCCATGAAGCCGGTCGGGCTGATGGTGGCGGAGAAGCTCCTGGCGGGCCTCGGCGGCGATCCAGGGCGCATCGAGGCCTATGGCAAGGGCGGGCTGGTCGGTGCCGCGGGGGAGCTGGAGCACGGCGCCCTGTGGCACGTGGCGGGCGGCTATGCGATGCGCGGGCTGCTGGGGAAGGCGCTGGCCATCGTTCCCTCCATGACCAAGGTGGGGCCGATGGGGGCGATGCTGGACCTGCCCATCCATCACCGCAACGCCGCCTATGTCCGCAGCCATTTCGACGGGATCACCTGCGTGGTGCCGGACGCGCCACGGCCCGACGAGATCCTCTTCGCCCTGGCCATGACCACCGGGCCGCGCCCGCATGCCCGCGTCGGCGGGCTGCGACAGGAGGAGATCGCGCAGTGGGACGGGCAGCGCTGAGGCACCGCAGGCGGTCACCGACCGCACGCGACGCCTTTGCGGCCGGCGCGACACGCGCCATACATGCGTCATGCCCGTCCGTTCCGTCGCGATCGTGGGCGCCGGCCTCGCCGGCCTCGCCTGCGCCAAGACGCTTGCCGCCCACGGCCTGTCCGCTCGCCTCTTCGACAAGGGGCGCGCCGCAGGCGGTCGCATGGCCACCCGCCGCGTGGAGGCCGCCGGCCGAACGCTCGACTTCGACCATGGCGCGCAATACCTCACCGCCCGCCACGCGCTGTTCCGCGCGACGCTGGAAGCCAGCCACGCCAGGCCCTGGCCGGACGAGTCCCGCCGCGTCGGCGTGCCCCGCATGTCCACCATCCCGCGCGCCCTGGCCGAGGGGCTGGACCTGACCGTCGCGCGGGAGGTGACCGAGATCGCCGGCGGGCCGGGCGCCTGGAGCCTGCGCCACGTGCCCGGCCAGCGTGGCCGCGCGGGCGACGCCCCGGCCGAGGACGGCCCCTTCGACGCGGTGGTGCTGGCCGTCCCGGCGCCGCAGG
>NZ_JAPSMD010000813.1 GCF_027856955.1 Falsiroseomonas oryzae
CGCCGCCGGCGGGCGCCGTCGAATCGCGGACTGCCCGGCCAGCCCGCGCCGCTCAGCGCGTCGGCTGGCGGGGCGCGGCGCCGGGCGCCAGGCCGGGCGGCACCTGCATGGGCTGGTAGCCCTGCGGTCGCTGGAAGCGCGCCGGATCCTGCGCCGCGAAGCTCACCTGCGTCGCCTCGATGCCGGAGGTCTGGCCCTGATGGGTTCCCTCGGCGCGCAGCATCACCCCTTCCGCCGTGATGCAGCTGCGCGCCTGGTTCGGGCCGTCCTGCATGAGCCAGATCGTGCAGGCATGGCCGGCGACCGTCGCGCTGCCCTCGCGCCGGAAGGTCACGGTCGGCGAGTTCATCTGCTGCTCGACCGAGGGGGGCATCGGCACGTCCATGATGGCGCGCGCCTGCTCCATCACCATGAAGGCCCGTCCGCTGCGCGGGTCGGCGACCACCCAGCCCATTCCCGGCATGTCGTTGCGCATCAGCCCCTGCGCGGCGAGCCAGGAGATCGTCATCGGCGGCATCCCGGCGGGCACGCCGCTGCCGATGCTGCGGTAGGTCACCGTGACGTCGCGCGTCGGCGTGAGCGGCGGCCGGTCCTGCGCCAGGGCAGGCGCGGCGGCGAGGGTCAGCAGCACGGCAAGGGTCGGGCGGTGCATCGCGGGGCTCTCCGGTTGCGAGCGGGCGCGCCGCCACGCTCCCGCGGGGCGCTCGGCTGGTCAAGCGAGACGCGTCAGCCCGCGATCGCCCTGAGTGTGCGCACCGAAGGTGGGCACGGCGAAGGGCGTGAATCGCCGGGCCAGAGAAGCTGGACCGGCGTAGCCCTGAACACAGTCAGGGCTACGCCGGTCTAGGCTGCACGGCATGCCCGCATCGCCCATCGCGCGCCTGCGCCGCCTCTGCCTCGCGCTGCCGGAGGCGGTGGAGGTCGAGACCTGGGAGACGCCGACCTTCAGGGTGCGGGGGAGGATCTTCGCGCTGGTCGGCAGCCATGGCGATGCGCCCGCTGTGTGGCTGAAGGCGCCGCCCGGCGCGCAGGAACTGCTGCTGGCGGTCGATCCCGCCCGCTTCTTCCGCCCGCCCTATCTTGGCGGCCGCGGCTGGATCGGCGTGGTGCTGTCGGGCAGCACGGACTGGGCGGAGGTGGACGCGCTGGTGCGGCGCAGCTTCTCGCTGATCGCGCCGAGGCGCGTGGCGGCGCGAGTCGCCACGCCGGATGCGCCGGCACCCGCCACGCGGCGGGGCGCCGGCTCGCG
>NZ_JAPSMD010000814.1 GCF_027856955.1 Falsiroseomonas oryzae
GTTCCGCATCGCCGCCGACGCGGCGATCGGCCGCCATGCCGTGCGGCTCAACGCGCTGGCGCAGCGCTTTGGCCACGACCGCCCGCTCCGCCCCGGCGAGGAGGAGGAGCGGCGCCCCGATTGGCGCCGCATGGCCGGCGCGATCGTGGACCTCGCGCGGCAGAACGGGATCGCGGCGGCCGATCTCGCCGCCTCCGCCATGCGGTCGCGCGACGGCCTGCTGGCCGCGCTGGATCCGGCGGCCGGCAGCGTGGCGGCACTGGATGACGCGCTGGAGGCGGCCGTGCGGACCGCGCTCGGCGCGCTGCCCGGCGGCGACAAGGGCGCCGACACGAAGGCGGCGGTCGAGACGCTGCGCGAGGCGGCCGAGGCGATGGAGGACGGCCCGCTGCCCTGGCCGCTCTGGGCGAAGCTCGCCAAGCTCAAGGTGAACGCCCCGAGCCGCACGACGATCGCCCCCGTCCACGCGGCCGCGGCGGCACATCGCCACCATCCCCGCCTGCGCGAGGACCTGGCCTCCTTCATCGAAGGCGTCTTCGCCTGCGCGGCGGAGGCGATGGAGGCGTGGCAGGACTTCAAGGCGGCGCGCGGCCTGGTGGACTTCGCCGACCAGGAGGCCGAGGCGCTTGCGCTGTTCGACGATCCCGCCATCGCGGCCCGCATCGCGCAGGACAGCACGATGCTGCTGGTGGACGAGTTCCAGGACACGAGCCCGATGCAGCTGGCGCTCTTCCTGCGCATGGCGCGGCTGATGCGTCGCTCGGCCTGGGTGGGCGACCCGAAGCAGGCGATCTACGGCTTCCGCGGCACCGACCCGGAGCTGATGGCGCAGGTCGCGGCCGCCGTGCCCGGCGCGACCGGCGGCCGGGCGGAGCCGCTGCGCGAGATGTTCCGCTCCCGCCCCGGCCTCGTGGCCTTCTGCAACGCGGTCTTCCGTGACGCCTTCCCCGGCATCCCGCGCGGGCAGGTGGAGGTGGTCGCGCGTCGCGGCGACGGCGCCGGTCAGCCGCCCGCCCCGCAGCTCTGGCGGCTGCAGTCGAAGAACCAGACCGACGACGCGAGGGCGATCGCGGCCGGCGTGGCAGACATGCTCGCGAACCGCGCCGCCTGGCGGCTGACGAGCGAGGGGCGCCGCGAGCCCGGGCCGCTGCGGGGCGGGGACATCGCCGTGCTCTGCCGCACCAATGACGGCGCGCGCCGTGTCGCGGAGGCGCTGGCCGCGCGCGGCCTGCGCGTCGCCTTCGG
>NZ_JAPSMD010000815.1 GCF_027856955.1 Falsiroseomonas oryzae
TGGGGGCGCAGGTCGCGGGTTTCGCGGGTAGCGTGCTGGCCACCGCCAGCCGCCGCACCGGCGCCGCCGCGACCGAGGCGCTGGCCGGCACGCTCGCCGCCGTGCCGCACCGGCTGCACCGCTGGGGCGGGGAGGGAGCGAACCCGCTGCTCGGCTTCATGGCCTGGGCCGACGCGCTGGTCGTCACCGGCGACTCGGTTTCCATGCTGTCGGAAGCGCTGGTGACGGCCGTGCCGATCTTCGTCGCGCCGATCGGCGGGGAGGGGCGACGGCACCGCGCATTGCACGAAAGCCTTTACGCCGCTGGCCAGGCGCGGCCGCTGGACGCCGCGCCGGCACCCTTTGACCGGGCGCCGCTCGACGAGACCGGGCGCATCGCCGCCGAGATCCGCGCGCGGGGGCTGCTTGGCCGCTAGTCTGACGCCATGGCGCGACCGGGCGGGCCGCTTCTCCCCGCTGCGGCTGTCGCTGCTGGTTGCGCTGTGCGCGCCGGCGTTGGTGCTGCAAGCAATGCTGGCCGCCGGCGCGCTGGGCGCCGAGCCCTGGAAGGCCGCGACGCGCGAGGCCGGCAGCCACGCCGCCCATATCCTGCTGATCAGCCTGGCCGTGACGCCGCTGCGCCATCTCGCGGACTGGCAGAAGGCGGTGACGTTGCGGCGCATGGTCGGGCTGGCGGCACTGGCCTACGCATTGCTGCATCTGGTTCTCTATGCCGGGCACCTGGCCTGGGACCTGCTCGCGGTCGCCTCGGAGATCGCGAAGCGCGTCTACCTGACGCTCGGCTTCGTGGTGCTGGTGGGGCTCTGCGTGCTGGGGTGGACCTCGACGGATGGCTGGCAGGCGCGGCTCGGGCGGCGCTGGAAGCGGCTGCACCGCAGGGTCTACCTGCTGGCCGCCGGCGCCGTGCTGCACGCCTTCCTGCAGTCCCGCGCGCGCGCGGATACGGCGGTACTGATGGCCGGGTGCTGGCTGTGGCTGATGGGCTGGCGGTTGCTGCCTGGGCAGTGGCGGGCGCATCCGGCCGGGCTGGCGCTGCTGGCCGTGGCGGCGGCGCTGGGCGCGGCCCTGGTCGAGTATGCCTGGTACGCCGCGGCGACCAGCCTGCCGGCGGGGCGCATCCTGGCGGCGAATCTCGACACCGGGGCGGGGTTGCGCCCGGCCCACACGGTGCTGCTGATGGGGCTGGGCGTCGCCGCGGTGCCCTGGGTGCGGCGCGCGGCGCGCCGCCCGGCTCGGCGTG
>NZ_JAPSMD010000816.1 GCF_027856955.1 Falsiroseomonas oryzae
GGGCCAGCCTGGCACTGCGCCCGCCGGCCGACCGGGCCCTGCGGCCGGTGGCGGCGCTGCGGCTCGGATTCGGCGTGCTGCGTGCCTCGGTCGGTGCCGGCATCGACATCGCGCGCCGCGTCTTCGATCCGCGGCTGCCGATCCGGCCGGGGCTGGTGGCGGTGCCGACCGGCCTGCCGCCGGGCCCGGTGCGCGACGGGTTCCGTCTGCTGTCCAGCCTGCAGCCGGGCACGCTGCCGGCGGGGCTGGCCGGGGAGGGGCGGATCCTCGTCCACGCGCTCGACACGCGCCTGCCGGTCGAGGCGGAAACCCGCGCCGCGGAGGCGCTGTTCGCCGCTGCGGCGGGGCGGGAGGGCCAGGGTGGCTGAGGCGCTGCTGCTGCTCGCCCTGGTGATCCTGGCCGCATCCGCTGCCGGGCTGTGGCGCGTGCTGCGCGGACCCAGCCGGTCGGACCGGCTGATGGCGACGCAGTTGCTCTGCACCGGCGGGATCGCGGGGCTGCTGATCCTTGCGGCGGCGATGCGCGACGCGGCGCTTCTGGACGTGGCGCTGGTGCTGGCGCTGCTGGGCGCGATCGCCTCGGTCGCCTTTGTGCTCGCGGCGCGGCTGGCGGAGGGGCGGTGACGGGGCTCGCGCAGCTGATCGGGCTGCTGGCGGTCGCCGCCGGCGCGGTGTTCTTCGTGGCGGGCACGGTCGGGCTGATCCGCTTTCCCGATACGCTCAGCCGGCTGCACGCGCTGACCAAGGCGGACAACCTCGGCCTGGGCCTGGTGGTGCTTGGGCTGCTGCCCTTCGCGCCGGGCTGGGATGCCGCGCTGAAGATGCTGCTGGTCTGGGGGCTGGTGCTGCTCTCCGGGGGGACGGTGGCGCAGATGATCGCGGAGCGGCTGCGCGACCCGGATGCGCGCCGGGACCCGCCCGCATGATCTCTGGCTGGCTGCTGGACGGGGCCATCGCGCTGCTGGTGCTGGCGGCGGCGGTCTGGACGCTGGCTGCGCCCAGCGTGTTCGGCGGCGTCGTCGGCTTCGTCGCCTTCGGGCTGCTGCTCACCCTGGCCTGGGCACGGCTGGGCGCCGTGGACGTCGCGCTGACCGAGGCGGCGATCGGTGCGGGCGCCACCGGCCTGATCCTGCTGGTCGCGGCGGTGCGGCTGCGCGGCGGGACGGAGGAGGTCTCGGCCGCGACGCCCGGCCGCGCGCAGACGGTCGCCGCCGGCCTGCTGGCGGGCGCGCTGG
>NZ_JAPSMD010000817.1 GCF_027856955.1 Falsiroseomonas oryzae
GGCGCGCAGGCGGCGCGCGATCCAGGCCGGCGTCGCATCCGCATCCAGCCGCAGGCGGCGGTCCGCCATCGCATCCAGCGCCGCGCCCAGCTCCGCCGGCGGGCGCAGCGCGACAGCGTTGCCCAGATGGGCGCGCAGCGCCGCATCGGCCCGCGCGGGGTCGAGGAACAGCTCCACCGTCGCATCCGCCCGCAGCACCGCCTGCGCCAGCGCCAGCGGCGTATGCGCCAGGTCGGCGCCGCGCATGTTCAGCAGCCAGGCGACGGAATGCGGGTCGGCCAGCACCGCCGCATCCTCCCCGGCGTTGCGCAGCTCGGCCGCCGCGGCCTCCCGCTTCGCCGCGCTCTCCACGCCGGCGAAGCCGACGGGGTGGGGCACGGCCGGCGCATCGGGCGGGGCGGGGCGGTCGGTCCAGACCGCGTCGATCGGGTTGGCGTCCAGCGGGACCAGCTCCGCGCCGGAGGCCGCCAGCCGTTCGATCGCGGCCTCGGTGTGCAGCCAGGGATCGAAGCCGATGCGCGCGCCCTTCGGCAGGCCGCGCAGCGCCTCGGCCGGCGGCTGCTCGGTCAGGTGGCGCAACTGCCACAGGGCGCGGTCGGTCTCGCGCTCGGCCTGGGTGGTGTAGCGGCCGTCCACGAACAGCAGCGCGGCGTCGGCCAGCACCAGCGCCAGGCCGGCACTGCCGGTGAAGCCGGTGAGCCAGGCCAGACGCTCGGCGGAGGGCGGGACGTATTCGCCGAGGAAGGCATCGCCCCGCGGCACCAGGAAGCCCTGCAGGGAGAGGCGGGCGAGCTCGGCCCGGAGGGCGGCGAGTCGGGCCTGGGTGGGGCGTTGCGTCACCGTGTTCGTCACTGAAGCCTTAACTCCGACACATATGTCCACAATGAGACATGCGTCTGGAGCATGTCTCGAGTGTGGCATCTCCGCATCACCTGTGGCGCTGCGACCCTATGTTGCAGTGCGAAGCGCGATCGGAGACGGGCCATCGGGGCCCGCCCGGACCGCGCCAAGCGAATGAGAGCTACCATGGATCCCCGCCGCAACCAGGAACAGATCGGCCTGTTCCCCGCCGCCCCGGCCCCGAGCGCCGCCGAGATCGACGCCATCCGCGCCCAGGCCGTCCGCGCCCGCGACGCCGCGATCGCCGCCTCCCTCGGTCGCGCCTTCGCGCGCATCGGCACGGCGCTGGCCGCCGTGGGTGAGGCGCTGCGCAGCTGGCCGCAACGCCGCG
>NZ_JAPSMD010000818.1 GCF_027856955.1 Falsiroseomonas oryzae
CCACCCGTGCCGGCCGCGGCCGCGCCGGCCCAGCCTGCGCCGCCCCGCCCGATGACCGGCGGCCGGGTGCAGGTCCAGCTCGGCGCGCTGCCCACCGAGGAGGCCGCGCGGGCGGAGTGGGACCGCCTGAACCGCCTGGTGCCGGAACTGTTCCAGGGCCGCAGCCCACAGATCTCCCGGCTGGACCGCGGGGAGGGGCAGACGCCGCTGTTCCGGCTGCGTACGGGCGGCCTGCCCGATGCGGAGGCCGCGGCGCAGTTCTGCGAGCAGGTCCGCGCCCGCCGCGGTGCCTGCGTGCCGGTGCGCAGCTGAGCGCCACCCCTGCCATCGCCGCGATCGTCGGGATCGCCGGGACCACCCTGGCGAGCGAGGAGGCGGCGCTGTTCCGGCGGCACCGGCCGCTCGGCGCCATCCTGTTCCGGCGCAACGTGGAGAGCCCGGCGCAGCTGGCCGGGCTGACCGCCGCGCTGCGCGAGGAACTGGGCGCCGAGGCGCCGATCCTGGTGGACCAGGAGGGCGGCCGGGTCGCGCGGCTGCGGCCGCCGCATTGGCCGGCCTATCCGGTGCCGGCGAGCTTCGAGGGCGGGCCGGACGCGGCGGCGGAGGCCAATGCCGCGCTGATCGGCATGGATTGCGCGGCGGCGGGGCTCGACGTCGTCTGTGCGCCGCTGCTCGACCTGCGCCTGCCCGGCGCGCACGACGTCATCGGCGACCGCGCCTTCTCGGCCGATCCCGTTGAGGTGGCGCGGCTGGGCGCGGCCTGGGTGCGCGGGCTGCAGTCGGCGGGCTGCATCCCCGTGATCAAGCACATCCCCGGCCATGGACGGGCGCTGGTGGACAGCCATGAGAGCCTGCCCCGGGTGGCGGCCTCCGCCGCGGACCTCGCGGCCGATATCGCGCCGTTCCGCGACCTGTCGGGTTGCGGGGCCTGGGCGATGACGGCCCATATCCTCTATGCCGCCTGGGACGCGGCGCGGCCGGCGACGCTGTCACCCCGGGTGATCGACGGCGTGATCCGGGGCGAGATCGGGTTCGACGGGCTGCTGGTGTCGGACGACCTGGCGATGGGCGCGATGCGCGGGCTGTCGAACGACCTGGCCGCGGCGGCGATCGGGGCGGGCTGCGACATCGTGCTGCATTGCACCGGCGTGCTGGCGGAGACCGCGGCGGTGCTCGGCACCTGCCCGGTGCTGTCCGACCGCGCGGCGGCGCGGCTGGCCGCGT
>NZ_JAPSMD010000819.1 GCF_027856955.1 Falsiroseomonas oryzae
CTTGAGCCTCGTGCGGCGGCTGCGGCGCGGCGCCGCGCCGGCGCAGCTGGTGCCGCGCGCCCTGTCGGCTGCGGCGGCCGAGCCGACACCCTCCGTGTCGGCCCCGGCGGCGGGGAGCCTGCCGCTGTGGTGCCTGCTGGTCTTCGTCTCCGGCTACGTGATCGTGGCGGTCGAGATCCTCTGGGTGCGGGTGCTGGGCCAGGCGGGCCAGTTCCATGCCTACCTGTTCCCCACCGTGCTCGGCGTGTTCCTGCTGGCCGACGGCCTGGGGATGGCGGTGGCGGCACGCCGGGTGCGGCGGATGCGGGACCCGCGGCCGGCCTTCTTCCTGGCGCAGGCCGGCGGCTTCGTCCTGGCAGCGGCGCTGCTGCTGGCGCTGTGGTGGGCGCTGGCGCTGCCGCCCCTGGAGGCGCTGCTGATGCCGGACCGGTGGCGCCTCGGCGGGCGTGCCTTCCAGGCGACGCTGGTGGTCATCGTGCTGGTGGTCGCGCCGCCCGCCTTCTTGATCGGGATGACCTTCCCCTTCGTGCAGCGCGCGGTGCAGCGCGACCTGGCGCAGGTGGGCGCGAGGGTCGGGTGGGTGCAGCTGGCGAACATCCTGGGCAACGCGGCGGGCTCGGTGATGACGGGCCTCGTCACGCTGCACCTGCTGGGCACGGCGGGCACGCTGGCGCTGCTCGGCGTGGTGTCACTGGGCCTGGCGCTGTTCTGGGTCGCCTGGGCACAGGGCGTCGGCTGGTCGGGGCGCGGCGCGGCGGTGGCAGCCGCGGCCGCCTGCGCGGCGGTGCTGGCGTTGGTGCCGGGCAACGAGACGTTCTGGCGTCGGGCACATGGCCTGGTGCCCGGCACCGCCCATGCCTGGGGGGAGGATCGCTCCGGCGTCGCCTTCTGGCGCGACGACGCGCTGCGCGCCGGCGGCGCGGAAGGGGAGCACGGGCCGTTCTTCATCATGGGACACGCCCAGGCGACGATCCCCTTCCTGCCGCGCCACATGCTGCTGGGCGCGACGGGTGCGCTGCTGCATCCGGAGCCCCGGCGCATCTTCGCGGTGGGCGTCGGCAGCGGCGGCACGCCCTGGGGCGCGGCGGCGGTCCCCGCGGTGCAGGAGCTGCGCGCGGTGGAGCTGGTAGCGCCGGTGCTCGACGCGCTGCGCCAGCATGCGGCGCTGCGGCCGGACGGTGCGGTGGCGGCGCTGCTCGCCGACCCGCGCGTCCGGCTGGAGG
>NZ_JAPSMD010000820.1 GCF_027856955.1 Falsiroseomonas oryzae
GCGGAGCTGGCGCGCGCGAAGGACCTGGCCCGGCGCGGCTGGGGCAGCATCCCGGGCGACGCCACCATCGAGCCCGGCAGCACCGATCCGGTGCGCGTGCCCGCGCTGCGTGCCCGCCTGGCGGCGGAGGACCCGGTGCTGGCGGCCGCCCCGGATCGCGGCGCCTTCTACGACCCGGCGCTGGAGGCGGGGGTGCGCCGCTGGCAGCAGGCGATGGGCCTCGAGGTGGATGGCCGCGTCGGGCGCATCTCGCTCGGCCTGCTGAACCGGCCGCCCGGGGCGCGGGTGGACCAGCTGCGGGTCGCGCTCGACATGCGCCGCGCCGCCGCGCCGGAAGGCCGCGACCGCCGCATCGAGGTGAACGTCCCCGACTTCCGCCTGGCCGTGCTGGAGGACGGGCGCGAGGTGCTCGCCATGGCCGTCATCGTCGGCCGCCGCGACCGGCAGACGCCGATGCTGCGCGTGCGCATGACGGCGATCCAGTTCAACCCGCCCTGGGGCGTGCCGGAGCGCAATGCGCGGGAGGACCTGCTGCCCCGCCTGCGCCGCGATCCCCAGGCCGTGCTGGATCGCGGCTTCCGCATCTTTCAATTCGTGAACGGCGAGCGGGTTGAGGTGGACCCGCGTACGGTGGATTGGTCGCAGTATACGAACCAGCGCTTCCCCTTCGTGATCCGCCAGGATGCGGGGGACGCGAATGCGCTGGGCCGCATCAAGTTCATCATGCCGAATGGCGACGACATCTTCATGCACGACACGCCCGACCGCCACCTGTTCCGCCGGCCCGACCGCGCCTTCTCCTCCGGCTGCATCCGGCTGGAGCGGCCGATGGATTTCATGGCGATGCTGCTGGAGGGCTCGCCCGGCTGGAACGTGGAGCGCGCCCAGCGCGCCATCGACAGCCGCGTGACAAGCGCGATGACGCTCGGCCGCAGCCTGCCGGTGCTGCTGCGCTACCAGACGGCGGTGGTCGAGGGCGGGCGCGTGCGCATCCGCCCCGATATCTACGGCCTCGACGAGGCCTATGCGCGGGCGCTGAACGCGGCCCCGCGGGCGCAGGTCGCCGCACTCTGATGCCTCCGTTCCCCGGTCACGATGCGCTCTGCCCCTGCTGCGGGGCGGAGCAGGTGACGCCGCGACGCGGCTTCCTGGCCGCGGCGGTCGGCGTGGCGGCGGCGCTCGCCGTGCCGCCGGCGCTGGCGCAGGCGTCGGCGCGCACGCTG
>NZ_JAPSMD010000821.1 GCF_027856955.1 Falsiroseomonas oryzae
GAACGCGGGCGAGCGGCGAGGCATAGACCAGCCGCACCGCGCGCCCGTCGAGGGTGACGGGCGGCACCTCGCCGCGCCGGCGCAGCACCGCCAGGCAGCGCGCGACCAGCGGCGTCAGCAGCTCGGCCTGCAGGCGGCCATAGGTCGCGCCCAGCAGCCGTGCGGCGGCGGCGCCGCGTTCCAGCACCTCCGTCGCGGTCATCGGCTTCTTCTCCGCCGCCGCGATGCGGTCGGCGAGCAGCGCGGCGCGGATGCGCGCGCGCAGGTCCTGCAGCACGATCTGCGAGACGTCGAAATTGCCCGGCGCGGCCAAGGGGGTGAGGCCGGAGGAGCCATGCGCCTTCGGGATGATGGCGCCCGGCACCAGGCGGATCGTCGCCGGGTTCAGCACGCCGTCGTCCTCCGCCATCCAGATGCCGGTGGCGGCGATGGAGGCGTTCTTCAGGATCAGCTCGACCACCTTGTTGGCGGTGCGGATGTCCGGCAGGGCCTTCTGCACCGGCCCGCGGCCATAGGTTTCGCCTGGCAGCTTCAGCCAGCGGAAGGCGACGAAGGGGCTCTCGGCGAAGCGACCCTCATGCAGCACCATCGGCGCGCCGCTTTCCGGCTCCAGCACGGCGGCGAAGCGGTGGCCGGTGCGCGGGTCGGGCCAGGCGGCCTCCACCACGCGCAGCTTCGCGGCCGGATCCTCGTCGCGGCGCGCCGGTGGCAGCGGGGCGGCGGGCCAGCGGGCGCGGATCTCGTCCGCCGTCAGGCGCAGGCTGCGGAAGACGGTTTCGAGCCGGCCGCTCGCGCCTTCCTCCAGCACCGCCTCGCGCAGCGGCACGGCGCGGAAGCGCAGCGCGGAGGCCTCGCCGGGCGGGGCTTCCTCGATGGCGATCAGGCCGGTGCCGGCGACCACCAGGTCCAGGAAGGCCTGGTGCAGCTCCAGCGCGAAGTTGGAGCGGTCCAGGTGGCCCTGCAGCGTCTCCGCCGTGTCGGCCAGGCTGCGCGCCAGCCCGGCCTGCGTGGCATCGTCCAGGTCGCGCGCGGGGGCGAGCGCGAACCAGCGCGACCAGGGCGGCGCGAGCTCCGCCAGCAGAGAGGCGGCCAGCTGCTCCGCCGCATCGGCCGCCGTCGCGTCGAACAGCGGCGCGGCGCCGGGGGCGGGCAGCGCGTGGTCGTAGCAATCCTGCCAGCCGGCTTCGAGCGGGCGGCGGCGCGAGAGGGCGCGGGCGTGCCG
>NZ_JAPSMD010000822.1 GCF_027856955.1 Falsiroseomonas oryzae
GGCCGCGGCGGTTGCGGCGAGGCCGCCCGCCCCGCCCGCCGCGCCGGGCGCCGGGTCGGGCGAGACGCTCAAGGTCAGTTGCCGCGCGATGGCCACCAGCAGGTCGCGCATCGGCGACTGCGGCGCGCCCAGGATGAACAGGTCCTGCACCGCCTGCGGCATGGTGCGCAGCGGCACGACGTTGAGGTCGGCCAGCAGCGCGTCCCAGTGACGGACATATTCGGCGACGTAGAGCGCGACCACGTCGCGCTCCAGCGTCTGCAACGCCGGGCTGCGCGGGTCGATCTCGGAGCGCGCGCCGAGCACCCAGGATTCGTTCGCCACCTCCCGTGCCGCGCCGGGCAGGGAGGGCAGCAGCACGCGGTGGAAGCCTTCCACCGTGTAGAAGCCAGGGATGCCATCGGTCAGCGGACGGCCGGAGCCGCGCAGGAACAGCCGCGCCCCGGCCGCGCCCGCCGCGTCGCCCGGCCGCCAGGGCGGCAGCTGGGTGGCAGCGGCGGAGGGGCGTATGCGCGAATAGACCCGCTCGGCCAGCGGGATGCGGCTGAAGGCGCGTTGCGCCTCCTCGACCAGCGCGCCGTCCAGCTGCACCTGCGGCAGCGGCCCGGCGAGCAGGGCGGCCAGGTGCTGCGCCAGGTTGTCGCGCAGCGGCTGCTGCGGCGCGCCGGGATAGGCGTTGGCCCAGTCCAGGTTCATCCACTCCGTCACCAGCGCGCGGTCCAGCGGGCCGGCGGAGCCGAGCATCAGGTAGACGCGGGTCGCCTCGTAGAGGAACTCCGGCTGGTTGAAGCTGCCGCGCATCTGCGCTTCCAGCCGCCACAGCAGGCGCGGCAGCAGGGCGCGCTGCAGCGCGTGGCGGTAGGTCACATTGCCCGCCGCGGCGAGCTTCTCGGATTGCGACATGCCCAGCCCGGCATCGGCGGCCATTGCTTCCGCCGGCAGGGCGCGTGCGGTGTCCAGCACGGGCGCGATGCGCGCCAGGTCGCCGTCGTTCACCGGATCGGTCAGCAGCGGCGCTGCCAGGCGCTCATAGGCAGCGAGCGCCGTGTCGAACTTCCGCGCCCCGGCTTCCGCCGTGCCGTGCTCCATCCAGAGCCAGGCGCCGCCGCCCAGCATCAGCGCGGCGCTGCCCGCCCAGGCGGCGATGCGCAGGCCGCGGTCGCGCGCCACCGCGCCGCGGTCGGCGGCGCCGAGCATCGCCTCGCCGAAGATCACGTC
>NZ_JAPSMD010000823.1 GCF_027856955.1 Falsiroseomonas oryzae
AGGGCGCCGATCCCGGCCCCGCCCAGCCCGGCCGTCGCGAGCGCCATGCCGCGCGACCCGGTTGTCCCCGCGGCGTCATCGAGGGGGGCGGTTGGGCGTGAGGGGGCCGCCGCCGGGACAGGCCGGGCGGCCAGGACCACGGCGCAGCGCGGAGCCCGCCGCAGGCGCTGCGTGGCGAGCAGCAGGGACGGCAATCGCCCGGCCTGGTCGGAACCCGGCGGTGGCATCTCGAACACCGCGGCCGGGGCATCGGGCAGGACGAGCCGGCCCGGGATCTCTCCCGCGCGGATCCAGGCAAGGGTCTCGACCGGCTCGCCCTCGGCGGCGGCGCCGACCAGCCTGGCGGAGACGATCTCGTCCATCGGTCCCTCGGCGGCCAGCGCCATCGCCAGGCGCGCCGCGAGGTGCTCGCCCGGCAGGGTCGCCACCAGCACACCGATCGCCCGTCCCGCACCGTAGCGCAGCACCGGGACGGCAAGCCCCAGCCGGAGATCCACCCCGCCGAACAGGCCGGCGACCGGCCGGAGGTCCGTCAGCGCATCGGCTGCCAGGTCGCCGGCGGGGGAGGCCGGCAGGGGCGTGCCGGGCGGCGCCTCGGAGTCGACGAGGGGCGCGAGAAGCGCGTCGAGCCCGGCGACGGGCAGGCCGAGCGCGCCGGCCGCGCCGCGCACCGCCTGGTCCAGGACAGGCAGCGGGAGGGCGGCACCCGGGCCGTTCGGACGCCCTGCCTCGAGCATGGCAGCGACGGTCGACAGCGACGCCTCCGCCCGACGCAGTTCCGCCTCGACCGCCTCGGCCAGCAGCAGGGCGAGGCGGGCCATACCACGCGCCTGCGGATCGGCCTCGGCCAGGGCGGCGGGCGGCACCGCAAGGGCAAGACCGGCCGCGCCCAGCAAACGGCGGCGGGTCACGACGGTGGATGCGGCCTTGGCGCGTGCGGACGGCAGGACGCGCGACAACATGGGGTTCCCTTTGCTTGCGGTCCGCCACGCGGAGGCCCAGCGTGTCGGAACGGCCGTGTTCCGATACTGTGTGGCGGCTGCTGCCTCCGCGCAGCGGTTGCGCCGGACGAAACGGTTCAACAGGAGGTGAGCGATGCGGTGGCTGGCGGCCTTGATGCTCCTGGGGCTGGCGGGTTGCGCCGCCAGCGAGCAGGCCGCGCCGCAGCCGGCAGGCGCCGTCGCGGCGCCGGCGCCCGCAACGCCCGCCACCC
>NZ_JAPSMD010000824.1 GCF_027856955.1 Falsiroseomonas oryzae
CCGCCACCCGGCCCTGGCCGGGCGTGCGGCGAAGCAGGGCGGCGGTCGCCACCAGCAGCCCGCCCAGCGTTCCGATCACCCCGGCCGCGTTCAGCGAGACGTCGACGCCGAGCACCGCCGGCACAGGCCCCGCCAGCGCATAGCCCACCGCGCCGAGCCCCGCGCCGAGCGCCGCGCCGCCCAGCACCTGCACGGCATAGCGGTCCGTCATCAGCCGCAGCGCGGCGGCCGGGCAGACCAGCATGGCCACCACCAGGATCGAGCCCACCGCCTCGAACGCCGCCACCGCGGCCGCGGCGACCATCAGCGCCAGGCCGAGCTCCAGGCTGCGTCCGGGCAGGCCGAGCGCCTGGGCATAGGCCGGGTCGAAGCAGATGATCTTGATCGGCCGCCAGAGCACTGCGACGGTGACGCCGACCGCCAGCGCCACCGCGGCGAGCAGGCCGAGCTGGCGCGGCAGGGCGGACAGCGCCTGCGGGTCCAGCAGCGCCGCGGCGGAGCGCCCCTCCGTCCAGACTAGCGTCTCGAGCTGGCCGAACAGCACGCAGTCGAGGTCCAGGTCCACGCTGCGCGCGCCGGTCACCTCCAGCAGCACCAGGCCGATGGCGAAGAAGGTGGTGAAGACCGCGCCGATCGCCGCGCCGGAATCGAGTCGTGCCGCCTTCTGCACCACCGCGATCAGCGCCACCGCCGCCAGCCCCGCGACCATCGCGCCGGCCAGCATCGGCAGGCCGGCGCGCGCGCCGGTGATGGCGAAGCCCAGCACGATGCCCGGCAGGACGGCGTGGGAGAGCGCGTCGCCCACCAGCGATTCGCGCCGCAGCACCAGGAAGGACCCGAGCAGCCCGCAGGTCCCGCCCGCCATGATCGCCGCCAGCAGCGGCGGCAGGTCGAGCATCAGGAAATCGGCGAAGGTCATCGCCCGCCTCCCAGCGCATGCGGGCTGGCCGGCAGCGCGCTCGGCTCCGGCAGCAGCTTCGCGGCCATCTCCGGCGGCAGGCCGTGCTCCACAAGGTCGGCAAGGCGGTCTGCCGAGGCGATGTCGGCGGCCCCCGCGGCCAGGAGGTGATGCTCCACGGCGCGATGCGCGCGCACCGCGCGGCGGGCGGCGGTCGCGCCGCGCGGCGTCAGGTGGACGGAACCCTCGGCGCGCGCCACGAGGCCGCGCAGGGAGAGCCAGAAGGCGAGGCGCCGCGCCTTGCCGCGGCTCCA
>NZ_JAPSMD010000825.1 GCF_027856955.1 Falsiroseomonas oryzae
CGCGACCCGCGCCGCCAGTGCGGCCTGCGGCGCGGTCGCCACCACCAGGGCCCGGCGCAGGCCGAGCCTGGCCGCCTCGTCCGGCAGTCGGGCGATCGCGCCCGGGCCGAAGGCCACGCGCGGCAGGGCCAGGCTCATGGTGAAGGCGCCGCCGTCATGCGCACGCGCGCCGCGAGCGTCCTGCATCGCCAAGCTCCTGCAATCCTGCCAGTCGGCGCGTAAGAGACATGCGCGGAGCGGTCAAGCTGCGTCAGGCTTGTTGCGCGTCTAGGCATGCCCGCTTGCGCGCGACCGGCCGGGCGGCTCATCTGCCCGCTCGGAAGCAGCCGCGGCCGCCATGCGGGCCGCGTGGAACCAGGGGACCGAGATGACCACTCAGCAGCTCTTCTACCGGAGCGTCGTGCCGGTCAGTGCGCAGCGGCACGGCAACTGGTCCGTGAAGTCCGGGGACAGCTTCGCCTTCGCCGCCGGCGTCAACTCCGTGCCGCTGACGGCGGTGGAGTTCGACCCGGCCTCGGCCGAGTACCCGGTGGTCTTCGCGGCGAGCGGGGATTCGGTGTTCCCGGCGGCGATCCTGGGCGCCCGCCCTAACGAGAACCTCTATGTGGACGGCGCGGGCAAGTGGCTCGGCCGTTACGTGCCGGCCTTCGTGCGCCGCTATCCCTTCGTCTTCTCGCAGGACGAGGCGGGCACGACCTTCACGCTGAACATCGACGAGAGCTTCGCGGGCTGCAACCAGGACGGCCGCGGCGAGCGGCTGTTCGACGCCGATGGCCAGCAGACCCAGTACCTGCAGGGCGTGCTGGCCTTCCTGCAGGACTACCAGGCGCGCATCCGCCGCACCCGCGCCTATTGCGACCGGCTGAAGGAGCTGAACCTGCTCCAGCCGATGCAGGCGCAGTTCACCCTGGCCAGTGGGGAGCAACGCTCGATCGCCGGCTTCATGGCGGTGGACCGTCAGAAGCTGAAGGCGCTGCCGGCCGATGTCCTGGCTGACATGATGAGCAAGGACGAGCTGGAGTGCACCTTCCTGCACCTCGCCTCGCTGCGGCATTTCCGCGACATGCTGGACCGCATGCCCGCCGCCGCGGCCGCGGCGGCAGCGCCCCAGCCGGCCCCTGCCGAGCCGCCGCCGGCGGAACCCGGCGTGGTGCACTGATTGTGGCGTGCTGCGCCCGGCGTCAGCCGGGCAGCAGCACCGTCGCCGCC
>NZ_JAPSMD010000826.1 GCF_027856955.1 Falsiroseomonas oryzae
GCGGGCGACGCCGGGCAGCGCCCGCGCGCGGGCGGCCAGGGAGCGGCGGGTCGGCTGGGCGGAGGGCTCGGGCGTCATGCCCGCGCCAACAGCGATGTCGCCGCCGCGGTTCGGCACGCTCCCGCGGATGCGTACGCAACTGGCCGTGCGCCCGGGCCGTCACCTCACAGGGGCTCGGCCTCGCCCGGCAGCGTGGTCGGGCGACGCACGTCGAACACCTCCTCGTCCTCCGCGCTGCGCTTCAGCGTGAAGCCCAGCCGCTTCACGAAGGCCAGCATCGGGGCGTTGTCGGCCAGCACCTGGCCGGCGACGGTCGCGATGCCGCTGGCGCGCGCCCAGTCGAACAGGCGCTGCATCAGGTGCTGGCCGAGCCCCTGCCCCTTCATCTGCCGGTCCACGATCACCGCGAACTCGCCGGTCTCGCCGTCCGGCTCGCGGATCAGGCGGGAGACGCCGAGCAGTTCCTCCGTCCCGTCCGGCCGCGTGCGCACCGCGACGAAGGCCATCTCCCGGTCGTAATCCAGCTGGGTCATGCGGGCGATCTGCTGCGGCGGCAATTCGCGCAGCTGGCTGAAGAACCGCCAGCGGATGTCCTCCGGCGTCAGGCGGCGGAAGAACTCGCCATGCGCCTCGGCATCCTCCGGCCGGATCGGGCGGACGGTCAGCGCCTCGCCCGCGCGCGTCGTCCAGCGCGTCACCCACTCCTGCGGATAGGGCGGGATGGCCAGCAGTGCGCCCTGCCCCGCCGGGCGCAGCCGGCAGCTCGCATCAAGCGCCACCACCCCGTCCGGCCGGGCCACCAGCGGGTTGATGCCGAGCGCGGCGATCTCCGGGAAGTCCACGGCGATCTGGCTCAGCCGCACCAGCGCGTCCTCCACCGCGTCGATGTCGGCGGGCGGATGGTCGCGGTAGCCGCGCAGCAGGATGGCGGCGCGGCTGCGCCGCACCAGCCCGCCGGCCAGCGCATCGTTCAGCGGCGGCAGGTCGAAGGCCTCGTCGCCCAAAAGGTCGGCCGCGGTGCCACCAAGGCCGAATCCGATGAAGGGGCCGAACATCGCGTCGTCGTCCAGCCGCAGCCGCAGCTCGACGCCGCGCCGCGCCTCCTCCTGCACCAGGAAGCCGTCGAGCCGCGCGGCCGGGCGCAGACGCGCCGCCGCCTCCAGCATCGCGGCGGCGGCCTCGCGCAGCGCCGCCGCGCTGCGCAG
>NZ_JAPSMD010000827.1 GCF_027856955.1 Falsiroseomonas oryzae
GCCCTACTTGACGATCTTGGCGACGACGCCGGCGCCGACGGTGCGGCCGCCCTCGCGGATGGCGAAGCGCAGCCCCTCGTCCATGGCGATCGGCGCGATCAGCTCGACATCCATCGAGACGTTGTCGCCCGGCATCACCATCTCCGTCCCTTCCGGCAGCTTCACCACACCCGTCACGTCCGTCGTGCGGAAGTAGAACTGCGGACGGTAGTTCGTGAAGAACGGCGTGTGACGACCGCCCTCCTCCTTCGTCAGGATATACGCCTCGGCCTTGAAGTTGGTGTGCGGCGTGATCGAGCCCGGCGCCGCCAGCACCTGCCCGCGCTCCACGTCCTCGCGCTTCGTGCCGCGCAGCAGCGCGCCGATGTTGTCGCCCGCCTCGCCGCTGTCCAGCAGCTTGCGGAACATCTCCACGCCCGTCACCGTCGTCTTCACCGTGGCCTTCAGGCCGACGATCTCGACTTCCTCGCCCACCTTGATGATCCCGCGCTCGACGCGGCCCGTCACCACCGTGCCGCGGCCCGAGATCGAGAACACGTCCTCGATCGGCATCAGGAACGGACGATCCTTCGGACGCTCCGGCTGCGGGATGTAGGCGTCCACCGCCTCCATCAGCTTCAGGATCGCCTGCTCGCCCAGCTCCGCGTTGCTGTCCTCCAGCGCCGCCAGCGCACTGCCCTTGATCACCGGGATCTCGTCGCCCGGGAACTTGTAGGACGAAAGGAGCTCGCGCACCTCCATCTCCACCAGCTCCACCAGGTCGGGGTCGGCCATGTCCATCTTGTTCAGGAACACCACCAGCGCCGGCACGCCCACCTGGCGCGCCAGCAGGATGTGCTCCCGCGTCTGCGGCATCGGGCCGTCGGCGGCCGACACCACCAGGATCGCGCCGTCCATCTGCGCCGCGCCCGTGATCATGTTCTTCACGTAGTCCGCGTGGCCCGGGCAATCGACATGCGCGTAGTGCCGGTTCTTCGTCTCGTATTCCACATGCGCCGTCGAGATCGTGATCCCGCGCGCCTTCTCCTCCGGCGCCTTGTCGATCTGGTCATAGGCCGTGAACGTCGCACCGCCCGTCTTCGCCAGAACCTTGGTGATCGCCGCCGTCAGCGACGTCTTCCCATGGTCCACGTGACCGATCGTCCCAATGTTGCAGTGCGGCTTCGTCCGCTCAAACTTCGCCTTTGCCATCGTCGTGCTTCC
>NZ_JAPSMD010000828.1 GCF_027856955.1 Falsiroseomonas oryzae
ACGCCGCCGGCCAGTCGCCGCCCCGCATTCTGCCGGGGCGGCGGGCGGCGCAGCTGCGTGCGCTCAGGCCACCGCGGCGACGCCGGCCTCCGGCATCAGGCTGATGCGGGCGCCGCTGGCCGGGTCGCGCAGCACGTAGCCGCGGCCCCAGACCGTTCCGATCAGGTCGGCGGCGCCCGCCTGGGCGAGCTTCTTGCGGAGCTTGCAGATGAAGACGTCGATGATCTTCACCTCGGGCTCGTCCATGCCGCCGTAGAGGTGGTTCAGGAAGGCCTCCTTGGTCAGCACGATGCCCTTGCGCAGCGTCAGCAGCTCCAGCACGGCGTATTCCTTGCCGGTCAGGTGCACGTTGCGGCCTTCCACCAGCACCTCGCGCGAGCCGAGGTTGAGGGTCAGCGGGCCGACGGTCAGCGTCGGCTGGCTGAAGCCCTTGGCGCGCCGGACGATGGCCTGGATGCGCGCGACCAGCTCCTGCTGGTCGAAGGGCTTCGTGATGTAGTCGTCGGCCCCCATGCCGAAGCCGCGCACCTTGGCCTGCGGGCGGGTGAGGCCGGAGAGGATCAGGACCGGCGTCTCGATCCGGGCGGCGCGCAGCCGCCGGACGACCTCGTAGCCCTCCATGTCCGGGAGCATGAGGTCCAGGACGATGATGTCGTAATCATAAAGACGCGCGAGTTCCAGCGCCTCTTCACCCGTATCGGATGTATCGACGATCATCGACGATGCCTTGAGCGCGAGGGATACGCCGCGGGCGACAATCGTGTCGTCCTCAACCAAAAGGACACGCATCTGGTGTACTCCCACATCCCATGCGTGTAGAGATATCACCATCCCTGCGGAATGAAAGACCTTTTTCACGGAAAAACTGTGCCTCGGAGGTTAATTCGTCGCAAAAACAAGACAAGCATGAATGAATCGATCGTAAGTGCCTTCCTGCATCGCTCATCCCTCGCCATGGGTATGCTCGCGCAGGTTGAGCCGACCCGCGCCCTCGGGTCCGTGCGGTCGGCGCAGGCCCTGGCGCTCGACGTGGTCGGCCTGCGCCCCGTGCCGGTCCTCGGCGAGCGCCTGGCGATCGGCGACGGGCCGGAGCCGGTCCGCGCGGAGGTTGTCGCGACCGGGCCGGATGCGGCGCGCGCCCTGGCCTTCGGGCGCGATCCCCGCATCGGCGCCGGCGCGCCGGTGCGACGACTCGGCTTGGCG
>NZ_JAPSMD010000829.1 GCF_027856955.1 Falsiroseomonas oryzae
CGTCCGCTCCCTCCCTCCGCCACTCCTCCCTCCCCCGCACTTGCGGGGGAGGGTTGGGGTGGGGGCGCGACCGACCTGCCCGGGGCGGCGGACGGGGCTGATTCCGCTTCCCCCGGCGCGTCGTTCGTTCTATGTTCCCACTGCCCCGGGCTGCCTTGCGTCCGGCCGCCCGGCCCTTCCGCCCCAGCCCGGCGAATTTGTCCGAAACGCGCGAACCACCCGGACGCGCATAAAGCGCCAAAGCGGTAAGGCACCAGGGCGGCGCCGCGCCTCCCGCCCCGCAGCCGCCCATGCTATCCGCGCGAGCCATGCAGCCGGCCGCATCCCTGCCCGATCTCCGCGCCGCCCGCCGCGTCGTGGTCAAGATCGGCTCTGCCCTCGTGGTGGACGACGCCACGGCCGCCCCGCGGGAGGCCTGGCTGGCCGGCTTGGCGCAGGACGTCGCCGCGATGCGCGCGCGCGGCACCGAGGTGATCCTGGTCTCCTCCGGCGCTATCGCGCTCGCCCGCCGCGCCCTCGGCCTGACCCGCCGCAAGCTGCGGCTGGAGGAGAAGCAGGCCGCCGCCGCGGTCGGGCAGATCCGCCTGGCCGGCGCCTGGGCGCAGGCGCTCTCGGCGGTCGGGCTGAACGCCGCGCAGCTGCTGCTGACGCTGGAGGACAGCGAGGACCGCCGCCGCTACCTGAACGCCCGCGCCACGCTCGGCACCCTGCTGAACCTCGACTGCATCCCGGTGATCAACGAGAACGACACCGTCGCCACCGCCGAGATCCGCTTCGGCGACAACGACCGCCTGGCCGCCCGCGTGGCGGAGATGGTGGAGGCGGATGCGCTGGTGCTGCTGTCTGACATCGACGGACTCTACACCGCCGACCCGCGCAAGGACCCGGGCGCGCGCCACCTTCCCGCCGTGGAGCATGTGACGGACGAGATCATGGCGATGGGGGGCGAGCCGCCGCCCGGCTACTCCTCCGGCGGAATGCGCACCAAGCTGATCGCAGCGCGCATCGCCACCGGCGCCGGCTGCGCCATGGCGATCGCGCTCGGGCAGCAGGACCGGCCGCTGCGGGCGATGGAGCAGGGCGCCCGCTGCACCTGGTTCCTGCCGGAGCCCGCCGGCCGCAGCGCCCGCAAGCGCTGGATCGCCGGCAGCCTGGCGCCGCTCGGCGCGCTGGTGGTGGATGGCGGGGCGGCGCGC
>NZ_JAPSMD010000830.1 GCF_027856955.1 Falsiroseomonas oryzae
ATCGCGCTGCTGGCGGCGCTGGCGGTGCGGCTCGGCCTGCCGGCGCTGCCCTCGACGGACCGCGGCGGCGCGGGCTCGGCGCGGCGGATGCTGCGGCCGGCCATCCTGCTGGTGCTGGCGACGAACCTGCTCGCCTTCTCCGGCCTGTTCTGCATCGCCGCCTATCTCGGCCCGATCGTGACGGCCAGCACCGGCATCGCCGGCGCCGGCATCGGCGCGATCCAGGTCTTCGTGGGCCTGGGCAGCATCGCCGGCATTTTCATCGGCGGCCGCGCGCGGGAAGGCGGGCCGGTGCTGGCGACGGCGCTGATGGCGCTGCTGGCGGCGGCGCTGCTCGGCTATTCGCTGCTGCTCGCGCGTGCCCCCGCGGGCTGGCATGCGGTGCCGCTGGCCCTGCTGGTGTTATCCGGCGCGACCGCACTGTTCGCCCTGGCGCCGATGATGCAGACGCGCCTGGTGGACCTGGCGCCGGAGGATCGGGCGGTCGCACTCGCGCTGAACGGCGCGGTGGCGCTCGGCGGCCAGGGGATCGGCGCGGCCTATGGCGGCGCGATCATCGCCGCGGCGGGGCTGGCCTGGACCGGGCTGGCGGGCGCGGGTCTGGCGCTGCTTGGCGCGGGGCTGGCGTGGAGGGCCTTCGGGCGCGGGTGAGGCGGTGCCGCGCCGCGACGACCGCCACGACCAGGCTCAAGGGTGCAGCGCTACCAGCGCCGCACGGGGCCGCAATCCAGGTGGAAGAAGCCGTCGCGGCGATAGAGCCCGACGCCGCCGAGCTCGAGGTCGGCGGCACGGCGCGCCACCTCGATGCTGACGCGGCCCGGCAAGCGGCAATCCGCCGCCATGCCGGACATGTGGAGCGACACCGTGGAGACTCGCCGGCTCTGGCGCGAGCGCGCCGCGTTGGTCTCCGGCGTGCGGTAGCCGCTGATCACCTCGAAGGCGTCGTCGGCATCGACCGCCTGCGCAACTGCCGCCATCACGTCGAACAGCCGCGGATCCATCGGCGTCGTCTCCGCCGCGGAGAGGTCGCGGAACACGTGGTCAAGCTGGCGCAGCGCATCGCGGTCGTAGCGCCCGTCGCGCCAGTAGACGCCGGAGAAGGCATCGCCCGTAAAGGCGCGGCGCACGCGCAGCGTGCGCGCCGACGCCTGCGCCAGCGCCGGCGGCACGGCGAGCGCCGCCGCCACGCCGACCG
>NZ_JAPSMD010000831.1 GCF_027856955.1 Falsiroseomonas oryzae
GCCGCGCGCGGGCGCCAGGCGCCGCCTGCCGTCGCCGCCGGTGGCGATGCGCAGCAGCGCCGGCGCCAGTGCGGCCAGCGCGAGGAGCGCGAGCGCGGCAAGCAGCCAGGACGGGATGACGGGCGCGAAGTCGATGCCGGCGAGGACGTGGTTCATGTGTGTGTGCCCTCAGACGCCGGGCGCGCGCTCCGCGCGCTTGGCTTCGCGCAGGCCACAGTTGCGCCGAGGGCCGCCGACAGGATGTGCGCGGGCCGCATTCGCGGCCTCGGCCCGCTGCGCGGGCCGCCCGCTCTCCGTTCGCGGGAGTGCGTCCTCAATTCCCCAGCCTTTCCAGGATGGCGGGCACGTGGACCTGGTCGCCCTTGTAGTTGCCGGTCAGCGCGTACATCACGAGGTTGACGCCGAAGCGGTAGGCGAGGGTGCGCTGCCGCGCGCCGCCGGGCACCACCGCATAGGGGTTGTTGCCGCGCGCATCGATCGCCCAGGCGGCCGCCCAGTCGTGCCCGCCGATGATCACCGGGCTCACGCTGTCATTCGCGCGGTCCTGCTCCCGCGCCACCCAGACATTGCCGCCGACGAAGCGGCCGGGCAGGTCCTGCAGCAGGTAGAAGGCGCGCTTCAGCACGTGGTCCTCCGGCACCGGCGAGAGCGGCGGCACCGAGAGGTCGCGCGTGACCCGCCGCAGCGCCTGCCTCGCGCCGGGCGAGAAGCCCTCGCCCGAGCCCTCGTCGCGCGTGTCGAACAGTATGATGCCGCCCTGCCGCATGAAGGTGTTCAGCGCCGCGACCATCTGCGCATCGGGCTGCGGCGCGTCGCCCAGCACGGGCCAGTAGAGCAGCGGGAAGAAGCTGAGGTCGTCGCGTCCGGGCGTGACGCCATGCGGATCGGCCAGCGCCGCCGCGGTACGGCGGTTCACGAAGTCCGACAGGCCGACGAGGCCGGCGCGCGAGATCTCGTCCACCTCCGCATTCCCGGTGACGACATAGGCCAGCCGCGTGGCCAGCGCCGCGTTGCCCTCGGGCTGCGCCGCCGCGGGCGCGGCGAGCAGCAGGACGAGCGGCAGCGCCCGCGCCAGAACCGCCGAAGGCCGCCCGACCACGCCGCGCAGCAGCATGGAGGCGATCAGGTCCGCCACCAGCAGCAGCGTCGCGACCGCCAGCAGCCAGGGGCCCAGGTCGCGCTCCGCCGGCA
>NZ_JAPSMD010000832.1 GCF_027856955.1 Falsiroseomonas oryzae
AGATCGCGAGCTGCACCAGCGCCGGGCAGGCGTCGCCCGGCGGCGCCTCGCCGCGCAGCGCGCGCTGCACCGGCGGGCTGCCGAGCCAGGCGACGTCGCCATTGCCCAGCACCACCACTTCGTCGCCTTCCAGCAGCGGCGGGTTGGTGCCGCCGCGCATGGCGCGCGCCAGGTCGAAGGGCACGAAGCTGCGCACGCGGGTCTGCGGATCCAGCCGCAGCACCACGCCGAGCAGCGGGTAGGGATCGGGCCGCACCAGCCGTGGGTCGGAGAGCAGGCCGCGCAGACCCGTGCCGCTGCGGCCGGCGGCGCGGGTGACGGGTGCGGTGACGTGGCCCGCCAGGCGCAGCTGGTTCGCGACCACGTCGGCGCCGGGCTGGACCAGCACCGAATCGCCGCGGCGCACCTGGTCGCCCGGCCGCAGCTCGGTGAAGGAGCGGCGGCCCGCGGCATCGGTGCCCTGCACCAGGAAGCGGTTGCCGGTCGGCCGCAGCGGCTCTCCCGCCAGGCGCAGCAGCGTCGCCAGCGGCACGGCGGTGGTCCCTGCCGGCAATTCGTAGATCGCCGGCCGCGTCACCTCGCCGGCCACCGCGACCACGCCGCCCAGCGCCGGCACCAGGATGCGCTCGCCCTCGCGCAGGCGGAGATCGGCGGCTCCACCGCCGCCGGCGATCACCGCGTAGAGGTCCACCACGCGGCTGCCGTACGGCCCCTCCACGCGGATCGCGCGCAGCGATCCGGTCTTGCGCACCCCGCCCGCCTGCTGCAGCGCGTCCAGCACGGTGGAGAGCGCGGTCAGCGCCTGCATCCCCGGCCGCTGCACCTCCCCGCCGACGAACACCGCGATCTGCCGGACCTGGCCGATCGTCAGGAACAGCTCGGTCCCCGGCATGTCGCGGGCGATCCGGCCTTCCAGCTCGGCGCGCAGCTCGCGCAGGGTGCGGCCCGCGGCGGGCACGGGCGCGAGGTCGGGCGGCAGGATGGTGCCGTCGCGCAGCACGCGCAGCGTCAGGGTGGCGCGCGTGCGGCCGCGCAGCGCCAGCACCAGCTCGTCGTCGCGGCCGACCAGGTAGTCGTCGGGCAGCGCGCCGACCACAGGCGTCGCCGCCGGGCCGGCTCGGAAGCTGTCATAGCCGAACTGCCGCAGCGCCAGCCCCAGCCGCTCGGCGAAGAACGCCTCGGTGTGGT
>NZ_JAPSMD010000833.1 GCF_027856955.1 Falsiroseomonas oryzae
CCAGCAGGCGGTCGGCGCCGAGCGGCGCGCGGTCGCCGAGGATGCCGGCGCGGAACCCGTCGCGGCCGCCGATGCGCGCGATGCCGACCAGGCTGCCCGCGCCGAGCCGGAAGCCGGCATCGAGCCAGCAGAAACGGTGCAGCGTATGCGCCGGCTTGTGCGTCTCGGTCGCGAGTTCCAGCACGGCCGCGAGGTCTTCCGTGCGGTGCGCCGGCACCACCACGGTGAAGCGGTGCGCGAAGCGGCGGTGGAAGCGGATCAGCGCGTCGTCATCCAGCGGGTCGGGCGGATCGGCTTCCGGGCAGGGGGTGCCGCCCGTCGCGCGCGTCGCGGCACGGCGGACCAGCAGCGCCGCGTGCTTCAGCGCCAGCGCCTGCTCCCAGGGCTCGGCCGGCTCCGCATCCGGCCCCTCGTCGTCGCCGATCTGCAACCCGGGGCCGAGCACGCCCCATTCCGCCGTGCCGAGCACCGCCGTGCTCTCCCGCCGCAGCCGGAACCCCTCGATGATCTGCACCGGCGCGCGCGCCAGGATGGAGAGCAGCCGCGTCAGCCCGGGCACCGTACCGCGCTGCCGCCACAGCGTCGCCGCCTCGGCCAGCAGGCTGCGCCGCACATCCTCGGCGACGCGCGCATCGAAGGTCAGCGCGAGGAAGCCGGCGAGCCACTCCAGCGCCTCGCGCGGGGTGGTGGAGGCGGCGAGCAGGTGCCGCAGCGCGGTGATCCGCGCATCGGTCTCGGTGACGAAGCCCTCGAACAGCGCCAGCGCGCGGTCGCTCGCCTCCGCCGCCACCGGATCGCCGCGCCAGTAGGAGGGCAGCAGGTCCATCAGCGAGGGCCGCGGGCAGGTGGCGCGCAGGGCGAACAGCGCCGCCGCGCGGCGTTCCGTGCCCGTCAGCCGGACGCGCAGCCAGAGCCAGCGGCCGGGCGGCGCCTTGATCACGCCTTCCAGCGTGACCATCGCCTCGGGCGGCGGGTCGGCGTGGCCGCGCGCGCCGCGCAGCGGATCCTCGCTGGGCAGCGCCGAGGCGAAGGGCGGGTTCGGCGTATCCGCGAAGGCGAGGCGACGGTCCAGCAGGCCCACCGGCGACCAGCCCACCGCTTCCTCCGGCGCCAGCGTGCCGAGGGGTGGCCAGGCCCGGTCGGCCGGCACCGGCGCGGCACGATCCGCCGGCGGGCGCGGGTCGCGC
>NZ_JAPSMD010000834.1 GCF_027856955.1 Falsiroseomonas oryzae
CGCGCCCCCACCCGCCCTCGCCATGCTCGGGCACCCTCCCCCGCATCGCGGGGGAGGGAACGTCGGTGCCGCGCCTACTCCACCCGCGCGCCGGAAAGCTGGACGGCGCGCTGCCACTTCTCGAGCTCGGCGCGGTGGAAGGCGGCCGTGGCGGCCGGGTCGGCGCCGACCACGGTCGCGCCCTGGTCCAGCAGGCGGTCCCGCACGCCCGGCCGGTTCAGCGAGGTCGCGATCTCCGCCGAGAGCCGCTCCACCAGCGGCGCGGGCGTGCCGGCCGGGGCGAAGTAGATCACCCAGGCCGAGGCGTCGAAGCCCGGCACCAGCTCCGACACCGCGGGCACGTCCGGCAGCTTGGGAGACCGCTCGCGCGAGGTGACGGCGATCGGGCGCAGCTGGCCGGCGGAGAGGAAGCCGGGCAGGGAGGGGATGCCCTCCAGCGCCACCTGCACCTCGTTCTGCATCACCGCCTGGATCGCCGGCGTGCCGCCGCGGAAGGGAACGTGGACGATCTCGATGCCGGTCGCCGCGCGGATCAGCTCGAAGGCCAGGTGACTGGTCGTGCCGTTGCCGGAGCTGGCGTAGTTCAGCGCGCCCGGCCGCGCCTTCGCCGCGGCGACCAGGTCGGCCAGGCTGCGGATCGGGCTCTGCGGGCTGACCACCATCACCTGCGGGAAGGAGACCGCGTGGCTGACGCCGACGAAGTCGCGCACCGCGTCATAGGGCAGGGTGCGGAACAGGAACGGGTTGATGCCCATGGTGCCGGGCGAGCCCACCAGCAGGGTCGTGCCGTCGGCCGGGGCACGCGCCACCGCCTCGGTGCCGATGTTGCCGGAGGCGCCGGTGCGGTTCTCCACCAGCACCGGGCTGCCGAGCCGGTCCTGCATGTCGGTGGCGACCAGCCGCGTGACCACGTCCACCGCGGAGCCGGCGGTGAAGGGGTTGATGAATCGGACGGGGCGGTTCGGCCAAGGCGCCGGCTGGCCGAGCGCCGGCGCGGCGAGCAGGGCAGGGGCGGCGGCGAGCAGGGCGCGGCGGCGCATCGGGCATTCTCCTTCGGCGTTGCGGCGCATCCCTCGCCTGCCACGATCCCGTGTCAAGCGGCGAGCGGGCGATGACGTGGGTGCTGGTGGCCGGCGCCGGCGCCGCCGGCATGATGGCCGCGCTGGCCGCGGCGGCGCGCGGCGCC
>NZ_JAPSMD010000835.1 GCF_027856955.1 Falsiroseomonas oryzae
TTCGCCGCCCATGCCGCCGCCGAGCGCCGCGCCCGCGCCCTGCATGCGCGCTTCGAGCAGCGCCTGCCGCCGGCCGTGGTGCGCCGCATCGCCAGCGCGCCCGACGCGCTGCGCCTGGATGGCGAGATGCGCGAGATCACCGCGCTGTTCACCGACCTGGAGGGCTTCACGGCGCTGACCGAGCGCGTGGCGCCGAACGACCTGGTCGCAATGCTGGACGCCTACCTGGATGCGCTGACGCGCGTGGTCGTCGCGCATGGCGGGATGGTGGAGAAGATCGTGGGCGACGCCGTGCACGCCGTGTTCAACGCGCCGCTCGACCTGCCCGACCATCCGCGCCGCGCGCTGGACTGCGCCGTTGCGCTGCTCGCCGCGGCGGAGGCGCAGCGCCGCACGCCGCTCGGCACGCGGCTGGCGCTCGGGCGCACGCGGATCGGGATCGAGACCGGGCCCGCGGTGGTCGGCGATGTCGGCGGCAGCGGGCGGCTGGATTACACCGCGCATGGCGACGTGATGAACACCGCCGCGCGGCTGGAGGCGTACAACAAGAAACTCGGCACGGCGATCTGCATCGGCCCCGTTGCGGCCGAACGGATAGGGCGCGCCGCGCTGCGCCCGCTCGGCGCCCACGCCGTGCGCGGACGCGCCGCGCCGCTCGAGCTCTACACGGTCAGGCCGTCAGCCGACTGAGGCGAGTGCCGCCTCGATGCGCGGCGCGCCCCAGCGCGTCGGATCGCGGGGCGGCTCGCCGGGGTTGGCGATATCCGCGCCGAAGCCCGGCAGCACCTCGACCCCCTGCCCCGCGCCGATCATCAGCACGGCGCCGCGTTCGACGAAGACGCCGAAGACGCCATTGCTGGGCCCGGCGAAGAAGCGCGTGCCGCGCACGGCGATCAGGCCATAGGGGCTCTGCACCGCGAGGCCCGGCGCCGCCTCGCCGCCGCGGCGGTCCACCAGCATCGCCCCGCGTTCCAGCACCAGCGTGCCGCCGATCCGCGCCAGGAAGCGGTCGATGCGCAGGCGCACCGCGGCGCCGAGCCGCACCTCCATCGCCTCGCCCAGGCGCAGCACCATCCGGCTGTCATCGCCGGTGGTGACGGTGTCGCCGTCGAAGACCGGTGCCGCCGCCGCCAGGTCGCGCCGCCGGCCGGCGCGCTCCGCCGCCGCGGCGCCACGCA
>NZ_JAPSMD010000836.1 GCF_027856955.1 Falsiroseomonas oryzae
CGCCGCAGCCGCACGGTCGCGCAACTCCGAGGCGGCTTCCCCGGCACGCTCGGCGACCGCGCCGGCACGGTCGCGCAGGCCGGTGGCGGCTTCGCCGGCGCGCGCGGTGACGGAGGGGCCGCCCGCATCGCCAGTCCTGCGCGCATACGTCTCCGGCGGGTAGCTCTCGCCGGCGTAGCTCTCGCCGTAGATCTCGCCCGGATAGGCGCCAGCATAGCCCTGGCCGCCCTCGACCGGGGGGGCGGCGCGGTCGTCACGCGACCACGCGCGGCTGGCGGCGCGGTCGCGGCCGCCGGACAGGGCCAGCCAGCCGATTCCCGCCGCCACCAGCAGAACCGGCATCGGGTTGTCGCGGATCGTCGTGCCGAGATTGCCGAGGAACTCGCGCCCACCGGAGCCGCGCAGCCAGTCCATCGCCTGCTCGGCCACCTGGCCGGGCGCGACGCGCTCCTTGAGCTCCTCGACCGTGCCGGTCAGGCGCGCGCGGGTGGCCTCCACCTCGCGCTCGATGTCGGCGGCCGAACGCTCGCCGGGGTCCGTGATGCTCATCGCACCTGCTCCTTCGCGGCCTGGGCATCGCGCGAGAGCTGTTCCGCGGTGCGATGCGGGGTGAGGTTGGTCGCCTTCAGCTTCGAGATGCCGCCGCGCACCAGCGCGTAGCCCGCGACCGCGGCGATCACGCCGACGATCAGCAGGCCCCACCCATCCGGCACGTCGAGCAGGCGCGAGACGAGGGCCGCGGCCGCCAGCAGCAGCAGGATCAGCCCGCCGAAGGCCAGCGCGCCGCCGCCTGCGATGCCGGGGATGGCGCCACCGGCCTCCGACACCTTCTCGCCCATCTCGGCGCGGGCGAGCTGCAGCTCCTTGCGGAACAGCGTGGTGATCTGGGTGACCATGTCGCCCAGCAGATCGCCGATGCTGCGGCTGTCGTCGTTCACCGGACGGCCGGGCTGTGGCTCGAAGCGGCCCGGGTCGTATTGGCTGGACATCGCCTTCTCCTCAGCCGTTCTCTGTCCCGCCGCGTGGCCGGTTGGCCGCGGCGCCGCCGAGCGAGGCGCTGGCACGCGTCACAGGCCGCGGCGGACCGCCATCCCCGGTGACCCAGCCCGGCGCACCGGCCGCGGAGTCCTGCGGCGTGCCGTGGTGCGGGCCGGCGACGGTCGTGCCCTGGCCCTGA
>NZ_JAPSMD010000837.1 GCF_027856955.1 Falsiroseomonas oryzae
CCGGCCTGCGCCCATCCCGCGCCCGGCCGCCAGGCCGCGGCCAGGCCCGCCATGCCGGCCGCCAGGGCCGCGCGCCGCATCAGCTTCGGCATCCCGCTCTCTCCGCTTCCGGCGGGCAGGCTAGCACCATCGGCCCCAGCCGGTAGGCTGCCCGCAACCATCCGGAGGATCCGTCCATGCCATCGCCGCAGCACGCCGCGCTGTTCGACCTCACCGGCCGCGTCGCCCTCGTCACCGGCGCCTCGCGCGGGCTTGGCGCGGCGATGTCCCTGGGCCTGGCGCGCGCCGGGGCCGAGGTGATCCTGAACGGCCGCGACCAGGCCACGCTGGACGCGCAGGCCGAGGCCATGCGGGCCGAGGGGCTGCCCGAGGGCGTCAAGGTCCGCACCGCCGCCTTCGACGTGCGCGACCTGCCCGCCATGGAAGCCGCCGTCGCCGCCATGGGTCCGGTGGACATCCTGCTCCACAACGCCGGCAACCAGTATCGCGGCCCGGTCGAGACGCTGACCGAGGAAGGCTGGGCCAGCGTGCTCGACACCCACCTGACGGCGCTGTTCCGGCTGTCGAAGCTGATCGTGCCGGGCATGAAGGAACGTCGCCGCGGCAAGGTCATCGCCACCGGCAGCCTGGCCAGCGACCTCGGCCGCGGCACCATCACGCCCTATGCCTCGGCCAAGGGTGGCCTCAAGATGTTCATCCGCGCGCTGGCCGTCGAGCTGGGCCCGTACAACATCCAGTGCAACGCGATCGGGCCGGGCTGGTTCGACACCGAGATGAACCGGCCGCTGCTCGACAACCCCGAATGGCTGGCCACCGTGAAGCGCCGCTGCCCGGCCGGCCGCTACGCCGCGGCGGAGGAGATCGCGGGCACCGCGGTGTTCCTCGCCTCCCCGGCCTCGGACTTCGTCTCCGGCCAGCTGATCTTCGTCGATGGCGGCGTCACGGCGAACATGATGTAGGCGGCGGTCTACAGCGCCAGTCCCGCCCGGATCAGCGCGGCGTTGTCGGGCGCCGGCGCGCCGTCCGGCAGTTCCGCCACATCCTCCAGGCCCAGCCGCAGCATCAGGCCCAGCGCGGCGGCGCGGCGCGCCATCGGCCAGGCGCTGCGGCCGAAGCCGTGCAGCTGGCGCTCCGGCCCGGCGCCCCGCGGGCCGATCAGCGCCAGGATCGCCGCC
>NZ_JAPSMD010000838.1 GCF_027856955.1 Falsiroseomonas oryzae
ACCCTCGCCTCCCCCGCCGCGCTGGCCCGGCTGCTGGACCGGCCGCGGCTGCTGGTCGCCACCGACGTGCCGTTCTGGCGCGCCCGCCTCGGCAACCACCAGCGCATCGCCACGCTGCTGCGCGCGGCGCGGCAGGAGATGGACCTCGACCTGTTCTTCGCCGGCCCGCTGGCCCCGGCCGAGCGCGGCGTGGCGCTCGCGCTGCTCGGGCCGCGCGGGCGGGTGTTCCAGGCGGCCGCAGGCACACCGGCCGAGATGCCCTGGGGCCTCACGCCGTTCGAGCGTACGCGCTTCGACGGTGCGATCTTCGCCGCCCTGCAGCGCCACCTGGTGCGCCATCCGCCGCATGGCCTCCTGATCGAATACATCCGCCTGTCCTACCTGCGCCTCGCGGTCGCCTGGCCGCCGCCGCTGCTCGCGCTCGACACCCATGACGTCATGTCGCTGCGCGCGCAGAACTTCCGCCGCTTCGGCCGCGAGCACTTCATCGCCATCTCGACCAGCGAGGAGCTGAAGATCCTGTCTGCCTTCGACGCGGTGCTGGCCATCCAGCCGCAGGAAGCCGGCTGGCTCGAACGCCTGCTGCCCGGCCGCGTGCTGCTGGCGCCGCATGCCATGCCGGCCCTGCCGCGGGCGCTCGGCAGCGGCGGCGGCCCCGTGCGCATCGGCTTCCTCGGCGGCGACAGCCCGATGAACCGCGACGCGCTGCTCTGGCTGCTGGACCAGGTCTGGCCGGCCATCGCCGGGCTGGGGGCGGAACTGCACGTCGCGGGCGCCGTGTGCGACGCGATCCCGCCGGGGCGCGAGAACGTCGTCGCGCATGGCGAGGTGGCCGATGGCGACGCCTTCCTCGCCGGGCTGGACATCGCGGTGAACCCGGTCTTCTTCGGCGGCGGGCTCAAGATCAAGACGGTGGAATACCTGGCGCATGGCCTGCCGAGCGTGCTGACCGCGGAGGCACTGCTCGGCATCGCCGGCGGCGCGGGCGAGGCCTATGCGCTGGCCACCGACCGCGGCGAGTTCGTCGCCGCGCTGGCCGCCCTGGTGCAGGATCCGGAGCTTCGCGCCCACATGGGCGCCGCCGCGCAGGCCTTCGCGCGCCGCCATTTCGGCCCGCGCGCGCTGGATCCGGCGATGCGCGCCCTGGCCGGCCTGGCGCGCGGCGTCCCG
>NZ_JAPSMD010000839.1 GCF_027856955.1 Falsiroseomonas oryzae
CGCGTCGCCGCCGCGCAGTGCGACGAGGGCGGCCAGCGCATGGCGCTGCGCATCCGTCGGCTCGCCCAGGAATTCCGGCACGCGGCCGTCGCGGAACAGCTGGCGGCGCGCCACCTCCGCCCGCAGCAACTGGCGGAACTCCGCCACCGCGACCGCGGCGGAGGGATCGACGTCGGAGGCCGCGTCGAGGATGACGTCGGCGCGCTCGGCATTGCCCTGGAAGGCCAGCAGTTCGGCCAGCAGGATGCGCGCGCCGATGTCGCCGGGCGCGGCCCGCACCGCGGCGCCGGCGGCCGCGACAGCCTCCGCGAGACGGCCGGCCTGGAAATGCGCGCCGGCCTCGCCGGGCCTTGGGGCAGTGCTGCTCATGGGGCTGCCGTGGCTCCTCTGCGGCCTGGTGCCGAGATCTCGGTCAGCAGGATGAAGGTGGCGGAGACGTCGTCAAGCTGATGGTGCGGGCGCAGATGCACCGTGCAGCCGTAGCTGCCGGGACTGCCCGGCTTCTCCTGCACGGTGATCTTCCCCTCGGAGAGCGGGTAGCGCGCGCGCTGGTCGCCGGTGGCGTTGGTGTTGGCGTTGACGTAGCGCTGCAGCCAGGTGTGCAGTCGCTTCTGCACCTCATTGGCGGTCTGGAAGCTGCCGACCATGTCGCGCCCCATCACCTTCAGGTAGTGCGCGAAGCGCGACGCGCAGAGCAGCGCGTTCACCTGCGCCGAGAGCCGCGAGCTGGCGTCCGCCGCGGCGGCGTTGGCGCCCATGTGCCGCGCCGGCGCCTGCAGGCTGCGCACCGCGCCGAAGACCAGCTCCCGCGAATAGGGCATGGCGCAGACGGGCATCAGCCCGGCATCGACCAGCGCACGCTCCTGCCGGTCGGTCAGCGAGATCTCTGCGGGTATGCGATGCCAGGCCTCGGCCGGGCCGCTCGCGAAGGGCTCGGCGGCCAGGTTCTCCACCAGCCCGCCGCCCGGGCGGTCGGTCTCCACGCCGCGCACATCGGCGGGCCAGCCATTCTGCGCGAAGGCGCGCGTGGCGCTGGCGGCGAAGGCATAGGCGGCGGACATCCACACGCGCTCGCGCCAGCCCGGCGCGCGCTCGGCATAGCGGAAGCGGTCGGTGCGCGCGGGGTCGTCGCGCCACGGCGCGCGCGCCAGCAGCCGCGGC
>NZ_JAPSMD010000840.1 GCF_027856955.1 Falsiroseomonas oryzae
CCGCGCACCGGGCGCCGCGCGCCGCGGCGAAGCTGCTGGTGCAGGCGCCGCTGCTGCTCTGGCCGCCGCACTCGCCCAGTTTACTCCGCGCGCGCTGCGGCGCGGCCTACAACCTCGGCTACCTGCGCGGCGCGCTGCAGGGCGGCTGAGCAGCCCCGCAGCCGGCGCGCGGCCTCGGCGGACACAAGGGGAGAGACGGCATGCCAGGCTTCGCCACGCGGCGGGCGCTGCTGGCGCTTGGCGGCGCATCCGCCGTGGCGGCACCTGCCGCGGCGCAGTCGGATCCGCGGCCCCGCTTCGCGGCGCTGCGGCTCGGCGCCAATCTCGAGCGTTGGTTCCCGATCGCCGCCGACCAGCGCGCAAGGCGGCTGGGGCGCAACTGGTGGGATGGGCTGCGCGGGGCAGGCTTCGACCATGCGCGGCTGTTCCTGCCGCGCGACGCCGGCGACGGCGACGAGGTGCCGCGGCTCTTCCTGGCTGCTGTGCAGGATGCCAATGCCGCCGGCCTGCCGGTGCTGCTCGGCCTGGCCGACCTCTACGAATCGACCAATCCCTGGGCGGAGTCGGCGCTGCACACCCTGGCTGCGCGCGCGCGGCTCTTCGCGCGCGCGACCGATCCGGGGCTTGTGGCGCTGGCGCCGCTCAACGAGCCGGCCTTTCCGTCGCCGGCGGCATGGACGCCGGTGCGCGACCGGCTGCTGGCGCTGGTGCGCGCCGAGGCTCCGCGCCATGCGTTGCTCTGGGGCGGTCATGAATGGTGTTCCTGGCGCTCGCTCCCGCCGCAGCCGCCACCGGCCGATCCGCTGACCATCGCGGAGGTGCACGACTACCAGGGCGGCGATGCGGCTTGGGCGGCGCAGCGCTTCGGCGAGGTCGCGGCCTATGGCCAGCGCCATCGCCTGCCGGTGATGGTGACCGAACTCGGCGGTGCGCTGCCGAATGCGGCGGACGAACAGGCGTGGGCAGCCGACCTCCGCCGGAGCCTGCCGGAGCTCCGGCGGCTCGGCCTGCCCGCCACGCTCTGGGCGGTGACGCATGGCGGCCATTGGCGGCTGCAACAGGGCGACGGGCCGGCGCTGCGGCCGCGCCTGGCGGCGGCAATCAGGGCGTGACGGCCGTGCGGCGCCCGGCAAGGCGGCGCGCCGCAGGCTGCTCGACCA
>NZ_JAPSMD010000841.1 GCF_027856955.1 Falsiroseomonas oryzae
GCACCGTCGGCGCCTTCCGCGCCGTGCGCGAGGCCGCGACGAGCCGCGTGCCGCCGCCCCCCACCGGCCTGCGCGAGGCCGACGAACTGGCCGAGGCCCTGGCCGGTGCTGCGGCAGAGCGCAGCCGCGCGGAGGCCGCGCTGGCCGCTAGCGAGCGGCGCAACCGGGAGGTGCTGGAAAGCCTGGACGAGCGGCTCTTCGCCCTCGATGCGGACGGCTGCGTGCGCTTCGCCAGCCGTGCGGCGCTCGCGGGATGGGGCATCGCGGCGGAGGCGCTGCTCGGCCGACGCTTCGCGGAGGTGTTCCCGCAGGCCGTGGGCAGCCCGACCTGGATCGCCACCTCCGGCGTGCTGGAGACGCGGCAGCGGGCGCATCTCTGCGGCGTCTCGCCGATCATGGGTCGCTGGATCGAGGTGGACGCCTACCCCTCGGCTGATGGCGGCGTCACCGTCGCCTTCCGCGACATCGAGGACCTGCGGCGCGCGCAGCGCGAGCGCGCCCGCGCGATGGAGTCGTTGAAGGCCGCGGAAGAGCTGCAGCGCCTGGCGCTGGAGGCGGCCGAGCTGGGCGCCTGGGAGGTGGATCTCCGGGCGGGCCGGGTGCGGCGCTCGGCGCGCGCGCTGGAGATCTTCGGCTTCGGCCCGGAGGCGGCGGAGGATCCCTATCCCTCCTGGCGCGGCCGCATCCATCCGGACGACCGGGCGGCGGCGCTGGAGCTGATCGAGGCGGCGCGGGCCGGCCGCATCGGATCCTACCGTGCCGAGTACCGCTTCCTGCGCCCGGACGGCGCCTGGGTGTGGCTGGAGAGCCATGGCCGCGTCGTCGCGCAGGATCCGGCGACGGGCGCCGCGCTGCGCCTGGTCGGCGCCACCCGCGACGTGACCGCGCGGCGCGCGGCGGAGGAGCGGCAGGCGCTGCTGGCGCGGGAGGTGGACCACCGCGCGAAGAACGCGCTCGCCGTGGTGCAGGCGGCGGTGCGGCTGACGCCGAAGACCGATCCCGCCGCCTTCGCGCAGGCGATCGAGGGGCGGGTCGGCGCGCTGGCGCGGGCGCACACGCTGCTGGCGGCGGATCGCTGGGCGGCGGCGGATCTCCGCACGCTGCTGGAAGGCGAGGTCACGCCCTTCCTGGCGGTGGGCGGCCCCGGGCCGCGCGTGGG
>NZ_JAPSMD010000842.1 GCF_027856955.1 Falsiroseomonas oryzae
GCGCGTGCCCATGCGGCTGGCGGCGGCGTAGGCCGCGGCGAAGGCGTCCGCCGCCTGGCGCTTCGCGGCCGCCAGCGCGCCCGCGGCGGACAGGTCGAGCCGCGCCAGCGCCTCGTTCTCCGCGCGCAGCGCCTCCACCAGGCGCTGGGCGGCGATCATCAGCGGCTCGATCATGCGGGTCCTCCGGCGTTGAACGGGGCGCCTTCCTGGGCGCGCAGCAATTCGCGGTGCACGGCATCGCCGATGCCGATCCCGCCGGCGCGCGCCATGTCGCGCGCGATCGCCTCGACCAGCAGCGGGCGCCATTGCGCCTCCGCGTGGCCGCCGCCGAAGGGGCCGTCGGTCGGCAGCGCGGCGAAGACCGGCTGGAACATCGCGGCGACGGCCTGCGCCTCGAACTCCGCGGCCAGCCGGCGCAGCGTGCGCTGCGACGCGGCCGGCGCACCGGCGAGGCCGGGGGAGAGGGAAGGGGCGGTGGCCGCGGTCGTTGTCATCGTCATCGCACCTCCAGCTCCGCCTGCAGCGCGCCGGCGGCCTTGATGGTCTGCAGGATGGTGATCAGGTCGCGCGGCCCGACGCCGAGGCTGTTCAGACCGCGCACCAGCTCCTCCAGCGTCACGCCGCCGCGCAGGATGCCCATGCGGCGCTCCGCCTGGTCGTCCACCTCGATGTTGGTGCGCGGCACCACCACCGTTTCGCCATTCGCCAGCGGGTTGGGCTGGCTGACCTGCGGCGTCTCCGTGATGCGGATGGTCAGGTTGCCCTGGGCGATGGCGACCGTGCTGATGCGCACGTTGGCGCCCATCACGATGGTGCCGGACGCCTCCTCGATCACCACGCGGGCGACCTGGTCGGGCTGCACGCGCAGCTGCTCCACCTCGCCCAGGAAGGCCACGGGGTCGCGGCCAGCCAGGTTCAGCGCCACGGTGCGCGGGTCGGTCGCGCGCGCCGCCTGGCCGCCGGCCATGCGGTTGATCGCGGCGGCGACGCGGCGCGCCGTGGTCAGGTCGGGGTTGCGCAGCGAGAGCCGGACCTGCTCGGTCTCCGCGAAGCGGAAGGCGATCTCGCGTTCCACCACCGCGCCGTTGGCGATGCGCCCGGCCGTCGGCACGCCGCGCGTCACGCTGCCGGCGGCGCCGCGCGCCGCGACGGC
>NZ_JAPSMD010000843.1 GCF_027856955.1 Falsiroseomonas oryzae
CGCTGCGCCGCAGCTTGCGCTGGCCGGCGGCGCAGGCCGGGCAGGGCGCATCCGCCGCGGCGCAGGCGGTGCAGGCCGGGCGGGCTGGGGCGACCAGCAAGGCCGCGACGCGGTCGGCCTCCCGCTCCTCCGGATCGTGAACCTGGCCGATGCGTGGGCGTCGCTCGGCCTCGGCATGCTGCGCCTGGGCCATGGCTAGTCCTTGCCGGTTCCGGCGCCCAGCGCCCGCCGCACCGCCTCCGGCAGGATCGGGGCCCGCAGCAGGTCCACCGAGAGGAACACGCCGGTTCCCTGGAGCGTGGCCGGGCCGGTGGCGAAGGGGCCGCGCAGGTCAGGTCCGAAGGGCTCCGCCTGCGGGATCGGCAGAGGCTTCCAGCCCAGGCCGATGCCTGTCCCGGCCTGCAGGTTGATGCCCGGTAGCAGCCCCCAGTTGGCCTTCGCGCCCGCCAGCGAGACCTCCCCCGCGGCATCCATCGACCAGGTGAAGTCCAGCGAGAGCGTCATCTTCGGCCACCAGCCGATCCGGTCATGCGCCAGCCCCAGCAGGTCGTCGCCGGAGAAGGACGCCTTGAACAGCGTGGGCCCCGCCTCGTCCTTCGGCAGCACGAAGCGGAAATCGCTGAGCGTCGCATAGGGGATCAGCCCGAGCGGCGCGACGAGGTTGAAGTCCGACAGCAGCTTGCGGCCCGCCGGGTCCGACAGGCCGGCGCCGATGGCCAGCCCGTAGGTGCCGGCGCCGAAGCCGATCACTCCCGCCTTCTCGCCGGTGGAGAGCTGCGACCACTGGGAGAGCGCATAGCGCTTCGCAGGCTCCAGCACCTCCTTCTTGACCTTCTCGTTCTTCGCGGCCTCTGAGGCGACCTTCTTCATCCCCTCCTCGAGCGCATCCGCGCCTTCCTCGGGCTTCTTCTCCTCCTGCAGCTGCACGGCGGTGCCGTGCTCGCCCTGCTGCACGACATGGGCGAGCTCATGGCCCAGCAGCCGCCGCCCTCCCGCGCGCTGCGGCTGCCATTCGCCCGGCGCGAAGGCGATGTCGCGTCCCGCCGCGACGGCGCGCGCGCCGAGCCGGGTCGCCACGCCGCTCTCCGCATGCACCCGCACGCCGCCGAGCGAGGCGCCAAGGCGGCGTTCGAAGTAGCGCCGCTCCCGCGC
>NZ_JAPSMD010000844.1 GCF_027856955.1 Falsiroseomonas oryzae
CGCAGGCTCGGCGTGCCGGCGGTGCGGGCGGCGGCGCGCCGCGCGGTGCGGCTGATGGGCGGGCAGTTCGTGCTCGGCGAGACCATCGAGGACGCGCTGGCGCGCGCGGCCAAGGCACCCGAGGGCGTGCGCCATTCTTTCGACATGCTGGGCGAGGGCGCGCGCACCGCGGCGGATGCGCGGCGCTACCTCGCCGCCTACCACGCGGCCTGTGACGCGATCGGGCGCGGCGCGAACGGCGCCCTGCCGGGGCGGCCGGGCCTCTCCGTGAAGCTCTCCGCCATCCATCCGCGCTACGAGGCGATCTCCCGCGAACGGGTGATGCGGGAGCTGGTGCCGGACCTCGTGGACCTCGCGCGCGCGGCGAAGGCGCATGAGCTGAACCTCACGGTGGATGCCGAGGAGGCGGACCGGCTGGAGCTGTCGCTCGAGGTGTTCGACGCGCTGCTGCGCGACGAGACGCTGGCCGGCTGGGACGGGCTGGGGCTGGCGGTGCAGGCCTACCAGAAGCGCTGCGGCGCCGTGCTGTCCTGGCTGGCGGAGCGCGCCGCGGCCAACCGCCGGCGGCTGATGGTGCGCCTGGTGAAAGGCGCCTACTGGGACGCCGAGATCAAGCGCGCGCAGGAGCGGGGCCTGGACGACTTCCCGGTCTGGACGCGCAAGGCGGCGACGGACCTGGCCTGGATCGCCGGCGCCTCGGCGCTGCTGGACCAGGCGCGGGCCGGCCGCATCTTCCCGCAGCTCGCGACCCACAACGCGCGCAGCGTGGCGGAGGCGCTGGCCCTGGCGGAGGCGCGCGGCGTGGGCGCGGCGCGCTTCGAGTTCCAGCGGCTGCACGGCATGGGCGGGGCGCTGTACGGCAGGCTGCGCGAGGCGCGGCCCGAGGTGGCGCTGCGCGTCTATGCGCCGGTCGGCGTGCACGAGGACCTGCTGGCCTACCTGGTGCGGCGCCTGCTGGAGAACGGCGCCAATGGCGGCTTCGTCGCGGCGGTGGCGGACCACGACATCCCGCTGGAGCGGCTGGTGCGCCACCCGGCGGAGGCGGTGGCGGAGGGGCCGCCGCGGCATCCGCGCGTGAAGCCGCCACCGGCGCTGTTCCGCACGCGGCCCAACAGCCGCGGCGTGGAGTTCGGCGACGCCGCGGCGCTGGCC
>NZ_JAPSMD010000845.1 GCF_027856955.1 Falsiroseomonas oryzae
TGGCCACCGCCGCCTATCTCACCTTGCCGCTGTGGCGCAGCCTGGCGGGCGGGCTGGCCGCGGCCGATCCCGCCGCGGTCGCCGCCGCCCATGCGCTCGGCATGGGCGAGGCGCGGATCACGCGGGAGGTCCGGCTGCCGCTGGCGCTGCCGGTCTTCGCCGGCGGGCTGCGCGTGGCGCTGGTGCAGGCCATCGGGCTCGTCACGCTCGGCGGATTGGTGGGGGCCGGAGGTCTCGGCGCGCTGGTGTTCGAGGGGCTGGCGCAGTTCGCCACCGACCTGATGCTGCTCGGCGCGCTGCCCATCGTCGCGCTCGCGCTGCTGGCCGATGCGCTGGCGCGCGCCGCCGAACAGCGCCTGGCGCTGCCGACATGATCGCCTTCGAGGATGTCGTGGTGCGCTTCGGCCCCCTGGTGGCCGTCGCCGGCGTGACACTGGAGGTGCGCCCCGGTGAGCTCTGCGCGCTGGTCGGCCCCTCCGGCTCCGGCAAGACCACGCTCATGCGGCTGGTGAACCGGCTGGTGGAGCCGGCATCCGGCACCGTGCGCGTCCGCGGCGAGGACGTGATGCGGCAGGACGCGCCGGCGCTGCGGCGTTCCATCGGCTATGCGATGCAGTCGGTCGGTCTGTTCCCGCACCGCACGGTCGCGGAGAACATCGCGACGGTGCCGCGCCTGCTGGGCTGGGACGCCCCGCGCATCGCCGCGCGGGTGGAGGAACTGCTGGCGATGCTGCGCCTGGACCCCGCGCTGGCCGGGCGGCTGCCGCGCGCGCTCTCCGGCGGTCAGGCGCAGCGCGTGGGCATCGCGCGCGCCTTGGCCGCCGACCCGGACATCCTGCTGATGGACGAGCCCTTCGGCGCGGTGGATCCGATCACCCGGCGGGAGCTGCGGGCGGAGCTGCGCCGCATCCACGCCGAGACCCGCAAGACGGTGCTGCTGGTCACGCACGACCCGGAGGAAGCGCTGGAACTCGGCACGCATGTCGTCGTGCTGCGCGCCGGCCGCGTGGTGGCGGATGGCCCGCCGGCCGCGCTGGTCGCGCCGGATGCCGATCCCTTCGCGCGGGAATTGCTGGGCGGCGCGCAGCCCGGCCTGCGACGCCTGGCGCTGCTGCCCGCCGCCGACGCGATCGATCCCGCACCGGCGCC
>NZ_JAPSMD010000846.1 GCF_027856955.1 Falsiroseomonas oryzae
ACGCGACCGCGACGCGGGTGGCGGAGGTGCTGGCCGGTGCGCATCCCGGTCTCGGCACGGCGGCGCGGGCGGCGGTGGCGGCGGGGCATGACTGGGACGCGACGCTGCGCCCGCTGGACGCGCTGTTCGCCGGGCGGGGCGCCGCGCGCGGCTGATCCGGGCCAGGGAAGCCGAGGCCGGCGATTTCGCCATCCCTGCCCGGCAGGCAACTCGATTTCAATCCGCGGTTCGTGATGGAGTCGGCAGACTTTACATTGTGAGAAAATGTAGGGCATATCTGATCTATTAACTGGAATAGTCTCAATAATTTGCCCAGACGGCATGCGGCTTGCACCTCTGCGCGCGGGTCAACCGCATGCCAAGGAGCAGACTCGACCATGCGCAACATTCTTCCGCTCGCCCTCGCGCTAGCTTTCGCCGCTGCGCCCGATGCGCTCGCCGCACCGATCGTCACGACGGCCAATCCCGGGCTGGCGAGCGAGATCGGCGCCCGCATCCGCTGGGGTGCCACCGGATTCGAGGCGTCCGTCTACGACGCCAACGCCCTGAACCAGTCGCCGACCCTCAACCCCGGCGGCTCGCCGGTCTGGCAGATCGGCCAGGCCTACGGGTTCGAGGTGAGCTATGCCGCGGCGACCGGGGCCATCTCGCTCAGCGTGGACTTCAACCGCGACAGCGCCTTCGGCGCCGGCGAGTCGATCAGCCGCAGCACCTTCGCGCTGCCGGGTGCGACGAGCTACGCCGGGCTCGGCTTCACCTACCTCAGCATCACCGGAAACGAGAGCGGCAGCACCGGCCGGTCCACGATCACCGGCCTGACCATCAACGGTACCGCGCTGTCCAGCCTGGCGCCGGTCGGCGGCTTCCAGGAGACGTTCTATCGCGCAGCCGACAACACCGTGCTGGAGGATGTCGTCATCCGCGGCAGCATCACCTTCACCGCGACCGGCACCGCCCAGGAGCGGCCTGCGTGGGACGTCCGCTTCATCGGCCCGGATACCCCCGGCACGATCGACGCGGTGGTGCCGGAACCCGCGACCCTGGCGCTGTTCGGGCTGGGGCTCGCGGGGCTCGGCCTCGCGCGGCGCCGGCGCCAGCCGGCCTGAGGCTGGGCGCGGGGCGGGGGCGGCGAGGCCCCCGCC
>NZ_JAPSMD010000847.1 GCF_027856955.1 Falsiroseomonas oryzae
CGCGGTGCGGCTGCGCGCCGCGCGCTGCCTGGCGCGGCTCTCGGCCGGGTTGCTGGCGATGAACGACGCGGCGCCGGCGGGCGGCGGCTGAGCCGCCCGGGACACCCGGGCGCATGTCGGAGGGGGACGGAGCGCGGCGCGACGAGCCGATGCGCGGCATCCCGCTGCTGCTCGTCTCCATCACGCTGTTCTCGATCTCCGACGCGCTGGCCAAGAAGCTGGGCGAGACGCTGCCGCCGGTGGAGATCGCCTGGCTGCGCTACCTCGCCTTCCTGGCGCTGACGCTGCTGCCGATGATGCGGCGCGGCGGGCTGGCGGTGGCGCGCACGCGCGCGCCGGGGCTGCAGGTGCTGCGAGCGCTCGGCGTGGTGGGATCCGCGGTGCTGTTCATCACCGCGCTGCGGCACATGCCGCTGGCCGAGGCGACGGCGGTGAACTTCGTCGCGCCCGCCTTCGTCACCGCCCTTTCCGTCGTGTTCCTGGGTGAGCGGGTGGGGTGGCGGCGCTGGACCGCGATCGCGGTCGGGCTGCTTGGTATGCTGATCATCCTGCGCCCCGGATCGGAGGTGTTCACGCCGGCGGCGCTGCTGCCGGTGCTGTCCTCCGCCGCCTGGGCCGCGGCGGTGATCGCCACGCGGCGGATGCCGGCAGGGGAATCGCCGGCCACCACGCTGTTCTGGACGGCCGCGGTCGGTTTCGTCGTGCTGACGCTGCTGCTGCCCTTCGGCGCCCGGGTGCCGACCGCGACGGAACTCGGGCTCGGCCTGCTGATCGGGCTGGTGTCCTCCGTGGCGCAGTGGCTGGTGGTGCTGGCCTATCGCGCGGCGCCGGCCTCCGTGCTCGCGCCCTTCTCCTACACGCAGCTGCTGACCTCCGGCCTGCTCGGGGCGATCGTGTTCGGCGCGCTGCCGGATGGCTGGACGCTGCTCGGCGCCGCGGTGATCGCCGCGAGCGGGCTCTACACCGCGCATCGCGAGCGGGTCCGCGCGCGGGCCACGACGCAAGGCCGGTAGCGGCGCGGCCGGGAACCCCGGCCCGTCCGCGCGCGATTGTCCTGTTGCGCGCGCGTGCCGGCTGGCCCGCGGGCGGGGAGGAGCCTGCGTGTCAGCGACCCGTGAGGCCCGCCGCGAGCCGTTGCCGCT
>NZ_JAPSMD010000848.1 GCF_027856955.1 Falsiroseomonas oryzae
CGGCCGGCGTGGCCCTCGGCCGCGCCTATCCGCGCCCGGTGGTCGGCCCAGCGGAGGGGCGCGCCCGGGCGCTCGCCGCGTTCGGCGCGCTGAAGCGCCCAGCGGCCGCGGCGTGAGCGCCCATCCCGGCGATCTCTGGCGCGGCTTCGCCGGGCTGCGCGTCGTCGCCGACGTGCATGGCGAGGCGGAGGCCTTCATCGCCGCCATCGAGGGTGCGGTCGCAGCCGACATGTTCGTCCTCCAGCTCGGCGACCTGACGGACCACGGGCCGGACAGCCCGGAGGTGCTGCGCCGGATGTTCGCGCTGATCGATGCCGGCCAGGGCCTGTTCCTGCTGGGCAACCACGACCACAAGCTGCGCCGCGCGCTGGTCGGCGCGCCGGTGCGGATCCAGCCGGAGGGGCTGGGCCGTACGCTCGAGCAGCTGGACGCCGCGCCGGACGGGCCCGCGCTGAAGGCGCGCGCGGTCGCCGAGATCGCGCGAGCGCCGGCCTGGATCCGCGACGGCGGGCGCGTCTTCGTGCATGGCGGCTTCCATCCGGGCATGCTGCACGCCTCGCCGCCGCCCGACGCCGGCACGGGCAAGGCCACCGGCCTCGTCACCCGCGCCATCTACGGCCAGGTCACCGGCCGGATGCGCGCGGACGGCTTCCCGGACCGCGTGCATGACTGGGTGGACCGCATCCCGCGCGACATGCTGGTGGTCTGCGGCCACGACCGCCGCTCCACCGATGGCCGGCCCTTCGTGGCGGAGGGCCTGCTCGGCGGCCGCTGCGTCTTCCTGGATTGCGGCGCCGGCAAGGGCGGCCACCTCGCCTGGCTCGACCTGCCGGCCTGGGCCTGACCACGGGCGGGTTCCAGACTCGCCTTGCCCGGTGGCCGGGCGGCAGGCATCGTCCTTGCGTAACGATGCAGATTTCACGGGGGACCCGCGTGCTCCTGCCCCGCTTCGAGGACAGCGCCGACTACGCCACGCTGCATGCGGGTGCGCATCGCCGCGCCGCGGCACATCTCGCCCCGCCCGGTCTGACCTGGCACCTGGCCTTCCGCGCGCCCTACCAGGAACGCGCCCGCCCGCCGGCCCGCACCGCGGCCGAGGCGCGCCGCGCGGCGGCCGAGGACACGGCGGACCGGCGCGAC
>NZ_JAPSMD010000849.1 GCF_027856955.1 Falsiroseomonas oryzae
CGCCGGGCATTGGCCGGAGGCGTCGCTGCGCCGCGACGGCGGCACACTCGGCGACGCCCTGGCGGCGGTCAGGCGCCTGCGTCGCCGCCTGGCCGGCTGAGCGGCGCGTCACGCCGCGGAGGACGCGTCCCCCCGCGGCGCGGCGATCTCCAGCACCAGCTTGCGGCGGATGGCGCTTGCGAAGGCCGGCAGCCCCTCCGCCGGCAGCACGAAGGCGCCGGCGCCGCCGACCACCATCTCGCGGTAATGCGTCTCCAGCGCCTCGGCCGAGGGCAGGGCGCCGACCACATGGCGCGGCGCGCGCAGGATCGGCAGGCCGTTGATCGTGATGCCCGCCGCCACCGCGGCGTCGCGCGCCTCCTCGACCGCGCCGCCGTGGTTGTTGGTGCCGTCGCCCGAGATGTCCACCACCCTGCGCTCCGCCTCGAAGGGCGCCGCGGCCAGCAGGTCCTGCGCGAAGCGGATCGCGCCGGAGATCGAGGTCCAGTCGCCGACGCGGGGCGGCGCCTCCCGCAGGGCGGAGCCGAAGGCGGTGGCGGCGACGCCCTCCGCGATGCGCATCCAGGGCACCACCACCCGCTGATCCTGCCAGGACGACCATTCTACATAGGTCATGGCCACGGCGGCGTGCGCGCCGGACCGGATTGCCTCCACCACCATCGGGTGCTGCAGCGCCGCGGCGTAGCCGTCGCGCTGCAGCGCGATCTCCGCCTCGCCCATGGAGCGCGACACGTCGGCCGCGAGGACGAGCAGCAGGTCCACGGGACCGTCTTCTCCCCTGGCGCGCAGCACGGCGGGCCGCGCCAGGACGAGCGCACAGGCGGAGCCAAGCAGGATCCTTCGCCGCATGGGCGTGACCTCCTCGCACTGGATGGCCCCGGAAGCCTGCTTAACCGCTGGCGCGGCGTCGGGTTCTCCGGCCGGCGGCGCCATCGCGGGGGCGCGAGGCAGCGCTTGCGGCGAGACCCCGGTCTCGCCCGCCCGTCGTCATTCCGCCGGCGGCACGCGGCGCGGATGCCCGCCCAGCTCGTCCAGCGTATAGGTCGCCAGCGCCGCCGCCTCGGCCGCCATCTCCTGCGCGCCGAGCGGCCGGTCGGGCGGGACGGCCTGCAGCGCGCGCAGCACCTCGGCGCGCG
>NZ_JAPSMD010000850.1 GCF_027856955.1 Falsiroseomonas oryzae
GCCGCGGTGCCGGGATGCCCGCGCCGAGGTTCAGCGCCCGCCGCTGCGCCGCATCCGCGGTGGAGGCGCCGGTGCCGTACCAGCCCGGTGGATGGCGCGGCGAGGCCGCTTCCTCCCCGATGCGCGATGCGGGGATGGGCTGCGCGCCGGGCTGCGGCGGGCCGAGCCGGCCGAAGCCGTCCAGCGTCTCCAGCGGGGCCAGCGGCGTGTCGCCGTCGGCGCCGACCACGCCGGCCGAGAGCGCGACGATCCGGCGCAGCATGTCCACGAACAGGCCGGAGAGCGGCAGGTCCGACCAGTCGGCATTGGCGGTGACGTGGAACAGCACGATGCGCCCGGCGCCGCGACTGTCCTGCGTCACCAGAGGCGTGCCGTCCGCCAGTCGGGCCCAGGTGCGCCCGGTCAGCCGCGCGGAGGGCTCGGCCAGCACCTGGCGCTCGACCGTCACCTCGGGCGGCGGCACCAGCCCCTGGAAGGGCGAGCCCTCGGGGAAGGGCGCGAGGCGCTGCGGCTGTTCCCAGGACAGCGCGCCGCCGATCTGCCGCTCCCCGGCGCGCAGTGGCACCGGCAGCAGCGGGTCGGGCGCTTCCGCCACCCGGGCGCCGGCGAAGCGCACCAGCGTGCCGCCTTCCTGCACCCAGCGCGCCAGCGCATCCCGCTCGCGCTCGTCGGAGATCGGGCGGTCGGCCATGACCAGCACCGAGAGGCGGCGCTGCAGCAGCTGCTCCACCGTGCCGCGGCGCAGCTCGGCGAAGGGCGAGAGCGCGCGGTCGAGGTAGAACAGCTCGCCGATCAGCGGCACGTCCGCCGCCGTCTCCTCGCCGCCGGAGATCAGCCCGACCGGGCGGCGGCGGAAGCGCTCGTCCAGCAGGACGGTGGCGTTGGCGCCGGCGACGCCGTCGATGTCGAGGCGGACGACCTGGTTGCGGATCTCGAGCGGCAGCGGCAGCGCGGCCTCCGCCTCGGTGGCGCCGGCGGGGATCTGCACCACGGCGCGGTCCAGCGTGCGGCCGTCGCCGGTGCGGGCCAGCACCACCGCCTCGCTCGCCACCGGCAGGGGCGTGGTGCGCAGGTGCACGACCAGCCGCTCGGCTTCCGCGCGCGGCGGCGGCAGCAGGCGGGTCG
>NZ_JAPSMD010000851.1 GCF_027856955.1 Falsiroseomonas oryzae
TGGTCGCGGAGCTGGTGGCGGCGCTGGACGAGGCCTGGCGGCATGGCGGGCGCCGCGCCGCCGCCGTGGCGCGCCGCGCCCGGCTGGCGCTGCCCTTCGGACGCAGCGCCCTGGTCGAGTTGCTGCGGCGGTCGGGGCCCAAGGCGTTCCTGCTGGTCTCGCACCGGTCGCTGGAACGGCCAGCCCGGATCGCCGCACTGCGCCGGCAGGGCTGCTGGTTCGTCCCGCTGATCCACGATCTGATCCCGCTGCTGCACCCGGAATTCGCCCGCGCCGGCCATGCCGAGAAGCATCGCCGCCGCATCGCCACGACCGCGTCCCTGGCGGATGCCATCGTGGTGAACTCCGCGGCCACCGGCGCGGAACTGCTGCCCTGGCTCGCCGGGCGCCCTACCCCACCGCCGATCACCGTCGCCCCGCTCGGCGTGTCGCCGCCGGAGGTGGAGCAGCCCCCCGTCTCGCTGCGGCCGTATTTCGTCGCGCTCGGCACGATCGAGCCGCGCAAGAACCACCTGCTGCTGCTGAACCTCTGGCGCCACTTCGCCGCCACCCTGGGCCAGGGCGCGCCGCGCCTGATCGTGGTCGGCCGGCGCGGCTGGGAGAACGAGAACGTCCTCGACATGCTGGAGCGCTGCTCCGCCATCGACGGCCTGGTGCGGGAGACCGGCGCGCTGCCGGACCGGGAGGTCGCGTCGCTGCTGCGCGGCGCGCGCGCCCTGCTGTTCCCCTCCTTCGCGGAGGGCTTCGGCCTGCCGCTGGCCGAGGCGCTGGCCCTCGGCGTGCCGGTGATCGCATCCGACCTGCCGTCGCTGCGCGAGGTCGGCGGGGCGGTCCCGGATTTCCTGGACCCGCTGGACGGGGCCGCCTGGCGGTCGGCCGTGACGGACTATGCCCGCGCGGACAGCCTGGCACGCCGGGCGCAGCTGGCACGGCTGGGCGGCTGGACGGCGCCGGTCTGGGACGACCATTTCGCGGCGGTGGACGAGCTGTTCCAGGTGCTGCTCCGCCAGCCCGGCCCGGTGCGGCTGCCCGTGCCGCCGGCCGCGCAGGCGGCGCGCGCCGGGCGGGAGAAGCAGGCGGCGGCCGATGCCCTGGGCCGCGACGAGTCCGCGCCGTG
>NZ_JAPSMD010000852.1 GCF_027856955.1 Falsiroseomonas oryzae
AACTCCTCGGCGGCCTGGGAGGGCATCGGCGCCGGCTCGTAGGCGCCGGCCGGCATGGCCGGCGGCGGCAGGGCCGCGCCGCGCGGCGGCGGGCGCGAGGGGGCCTCGCAGGCCATGAGGGGCAGGATCAGCGCGGTGATGGCCGTCAGCATCCTCGGGGCCGCGATGGGCATGGGTCTTTCCCTCGGTCGATCGCGTCCGATGACTGGCGCGGGCAGGTTGCGGCGCCCGTTCGTCGGGGCGTGGACAGACAGCATGGCATCCCGCACGCGTGATCGGGAACCCTTCCGCAGTCGAACGCGCGTCACCGGCCGGCGGCGCGGCGCAGGCGCGGCTTCTCGGGCGGGGCCTCGCGGTCCAGCAGCGCGTGCATCGCGGCGACCGTCTGCGGGCTGAGGCGGCGGATGGCCTCGGCCAGCCGGTTCGCCAGCGCCGTCGCCTCCGGCGAGAGGCCGGCGGTGTCCACGCTGACCTTGGGGTGGGAGATGCGGGCCAGCTCCGCCAGCTCCTCCGCCTCGTCCCAGATCAGGCCGAAGAACTCGTTCACCTGGTGCACCAGCCCCGCGGAGGGGCGGCCGCGATGCCCGTGCTCCAGCGCGGAGAGATAGGCGGAGGAGACCTGCAGATGCGCGGCCAGCTGCTTCAGCGTGACGCCGCGGCGCCGCCGGAGCTGGCGCAGCCGGGCGCCGAACGGCGTCATCGCGCCCTGTGCCGCTTGCGCAGCAGGATGTTCACCGCGCCGGTGTTGGTGGGGTGCGGATGCGCCGCGCCGAGCACCAGCGGGCGCAGGTCCGGCGCGTTCAGCCAATGCGGCAGCTCGCGCTTCAGGATGCCGCCATCGGGCTGCGGCCCCTTGCCGGTGACGACGGTCACCGTGCGCACGCCATCCAGCGACGCGTCGTGCAGGAAGGCGCGCAGCGCGACATGCGCGTCGTTCACGCGGCGGCCGTGCAGGTCCAGCGTGCGCTCGCTCGGCGCGTCGCCGCGGCGCAGGCTGCGCCAGCGCTTGCGGTCCAGGCCCCCCGGCTGCTCGCCGATGCGGATCTCCGGTGCGAGGGCGCGCTGCGGCGCCGGCGGCGGGGCCTTGGGCAGCGGCGCCGGCGCG
>NZ_JAPSMD010000853.1 GCF_027856955.1 Falsiroseomonas oryzae
GCGCGCGCTCATGCGGGGTCTCCGGCGAGGCGGCGCATCAGCAGCGCCTCCGCGAGGTCGGGGAGGTCGTCGGGCCAGTAGGTCGCTGGGCGCGGCTGGCGGGCGCCGAGGCTGCGCAGCGGGCGGCAGGCCAGCACCCGCATTACCCAGCGCCTGGGAAAGGCCGCGCGCCCGGCCGCCGCGCCGAGCAGCGCGCCGCAGATCGCCGCATTGGTGTCGGTGTCGCCGCCCGCGCCGACGGTGGCGACCAGCGCCGCCTCGGCGTCCGCTGTGTGCAGCAGGTGGAAGACGGCGTTGCGGAAGGCGACCAGCACCCAGCCCTGGCTGGACAGGAAATCCTCCACGCCACGGCCCGCCGCGGCGGCGTCGAGCGCGTCGCACACCGCCGCCTCGCCCGCCTCGGCGCGGGCGCAGGCCATCATCTCCGCCGGGGTGCCGCCGGCGATCCCGGTCCAGATCGCGGCGGCGAAGGCAGCGGAGGCGTCCTGGCAGACGGGATGCGGGTGGGAGAGGCGGGCGTCCATGCGCGCCACCTCCGCCGCCTCGGCGACCGAGCGTGCCCAGATGCCGGCCGGCGAGACGCGCATCAGCGCGCCGTTCGCCTGGCTCTCCGCGCTGGCTGCCGTCATTGCCGCCGCGGCCTTCCGGCCGTTGGGCGCGACGGCGGCGGCGCCGAGCCCCCGGCGCGTCGTGCTGCCGATGTCGAAGGGTCCACCGGCGACCCAGGCGGCGTAGTCCTCGGCAAGCCCTTCGATATCGAACGCGGCCGAAATGGCCAGGCGGCGCGCGAGCGCCAGCGCCAGTTCGCTGTCGTCGGTCGGTTGGCCGGCGAAGGTGTTCCAGGTGCCGCCATCGGCGAGGTCCCGCACGCCCAGCGGATAGCGCCGCGCGATGCGCGCGGGGTCCTCGAACTCCACCAGCGCGCCGAGGGCATCGCCGATCACCTGGCCCAGCAGGCATCCCACGGCGCGGTCCAGCGCGACACCCGCCTGCGGCCGTGGCCAGCCGAGCGTCACGCGCGGCGGGAGCGGACCCTCGCGCACCCCTGACCAGTCGCGCGCGGCGAGCGCTTCCGCCGCGCCCGGCGTGCCGCCGACGACGTCGC
>NZ_JAPSMD010000854.1 GCF_027856955.1 Falsiroseomonas oryzae
GAGCGTGCTGCGGAGCACCGCCTCGCCGGCCAGCGAGGCCTGCGCGATGACGGCCACGGGCGTCTGCGGCGACCGCCCCGCCGCCAGCAGGCGCAACGCGATCTCGTCGAGGCGCGACAGCGCCATGAAGGCCGCGATGGTGCCGCCTGCCTGCGCCAGCGCGGCCCAGTCCACGCCGCCCGGCAACCCGCCGCCCTCGTCATGGCCGGTCACGAAGGTCACGGCGCTGGCCAGGCCGCGATGCGTCAGCGGAATGCCGGCGGCCGCCGGCGCGGCGGTCCCGGCAGTGACGCCCGGCACGATGCGCCAGCGGATGCCCGCCGCGTCCAGCGCCGCGGTCTCCTCCCCGCCGCGTCCGAAGACGAAAGGATCGCCGCCCTTGAGCCGGACGACGCGCAGCCCCGCCCGCGCGCCGGCGACCATGCGCGCGTTGATCCGGCCCTGCGGCACGGGCGCCGCGCCCTTGCGCTTGCCCACATTCACGAGTTCCGCGCCCGGCCGGACGAGGCGCAGGACTGCGCGGCCCGGCAGGGCGTCGTGGAGCACCAGGTCGGCATGGCGCAGCGCCTCGGCCGCACGCAGGGTCAGCAGGCCTGGGTCGCCGGGACCGGCACCGACCAGCCAGACCTCGCCCTGGCGTGGCCCCGACCCGGCCGCCAGCGCGGATTTCGATTCCACCATCACCAACCGTTCTTTCACGACACGGCTGGAGATAATCATTCTTTCGATCGGCCTTCAACGGCCTTTGGCGAGAGTATTTTTCTCTTGTATCTTGCCACCCTCAGCCGCCATGTGCCAGATATCGCCCAGCACCCTAATCACGTCTCGTGATCGTTGTTTTCGTTCCGCGCGATGCCCATGGCCCGCGCGCCACCCCGGTGAGGCGACAATGAGCGGACCCGCGAAGCTCCGACCCCCCGCGCACCCCGTGGCGATCACCGCCAACGGCCTGGCCGACGGCCGCGTCCTCTGGCTCGCCGCGGACGGAAGCTGGTCCGCCCGGCTGGCGGAGGCCCGCATCCTCGCCCCGGACGACGCCGCGGCCGGCCTCGCGCTCGGCCAGGCGGCGGAGCGCGCCCGCCGCGTCGTCGGCGCCTAC
>NZ_JAPSMD010000855.1 GCF_027856955.1 Falsiroseomonas oryzae
CAGCCGGCACGGCCGATCGCCACATGCCCCACCGGCTCGCCGGCCACCCAGCGCAGCGCGCCCGGTGCCGCGGGCGGCGCAACGTCGCGCCAGGCCGAGCCTTCGAGCAGCCGCGCGGCGGTGGCGCCGAGCCCTTCCTCCTCCAGCGCATCCAGCGCCGTCGTCACGCGGACGCGCGAAAGCCGGCGCGCCGCGGTGAAGCGGGTGGTGACGCGCAGCACCGGCGTGTCGGGACGCACCTCGTATTCCGTCTCGAGCGTGCCGGCCTCGACCTCGCGCGGGGCGAAGAAGCCGGCCTGGCCGCGGATCGCGGCGGCGAAGCGCAGCACCATCGCCGCGCCGCGCCGCTCCACCGCGCAGCCGGTGATGGCGTCCTCGACATCGGCGCAGGTCCGGTGCCGGCCGGCGACGAACTCCACCAGGTTGCCGGTATGGCGCAGTGCGAGCCTGCCGAGGCCGCGCGGCTCCTGCCGGATCTCCCCGCGCGAGAGATCGCCGGTCAGCCGGTGGAAGGGGGTGATCACCTCGAAGGCGTGCGGATCCTCGCTGCGCAGGTCCAGCAGGCCGGCCACCGCGCGGCGGCTGGCCGGCGCCTGCTCCGCCATCGCCATCACGAAGTCCAGCACGGCGTCGGACAGCGCCTGGTTCGCCTCCCGCACGCCGGGCAGCAGCAGCAGTTCCACCGCGCGGGCATTCGCCTCGGCAGGGAAGAAGGCGCTGCCTTCGGCCTCCGCCAGGGCGCGATGGGGCGCGCCGGCCACCGTCACCTCGGCGGCGAGACCGGCCAGCGGCGCGACCAGCCGGTCGCGATCCACGTCCTGCAACAGGTTGCGCATGGCTGCGCACCATAGTTGCCCCGCCCCGCCCCGCAAAGCCGGTGGGCGGCGCGCGCGGGCTTCGCTATAGGCAGACCATGGGCTCGCTCCAGGACAACGAAGGCGGACGGCTGATCTTCCGCTCCGAGGTCTTCTCCGGCCGCGACCCCGGCCGCCGCCGCGCCCCCACCGGGCTGACGGTGACCGAGGCAGCGCGCGAGATCCCGGTGCATGCGGTGGCCGACGTGCTGGTGGTGGGCGGCGGCCCGGCC
>NZ_JAPSMD010000856.1 GCF_027856955.1 Falsiroseomonas oryzae
TGGCCGCGCGGCGTCTCCAGCTGGGCGCGCGCGCCGGCCACCGCGCGGGCGCGCACCCGCGTCACCGCGGAGGCATCCAGCCGGGGGCTGCGCATCGCCAGGTTCGCCAGCCGCACCGCTTCCGGCAGGGCGGGCCGCAGCGCGCGCAGCGATCCCTCGAAGCCGTCGCGCTGCGCGTCGAAGCCGAGCCCGATCGCCTCATCGCGCAGCGCATCGGCGAAGGCGGTGTTGTCGAGCGGACCGGCGCCCTCCATCAGCAGCGCGGCCGCCATGGAGAGCGCACCGGCATGCTCGTCCGGATCGAGCGCCGCGCCGCCGCGCCAGGCCCAGGCGATGGAGACCACCGGGACGGACTGGTCCTCGATCAGCCAGGCGGAACGGCCGCCGGCCGTGACCTGCTGGATCTCCAGCCGGAAGGTGTCGCTCACAGCCGCACCTCCGCCGGGGCGCCGACGCCCTCGGGCAGCAGCCAGCCGCTGGCCGACGGCATGCCGCCCAGCACGGCGACAGCGGCCTGCGCCACCTGGTCGCGCGTCACGGCGCGAAGGCGGGCGGGCCAGAACTCCACGGTCTGGATCGGCAGGCCGATCGACAGCGCATTGCCGATCATCCGCGGCGCGGCGCCGAGCCCGTCCAGCGCCAGCAGCGCGCCGGCCGTCATCTGCCGGGTCGCGCGCGCGACCTCCGCCTCGGTCGGTCCGCCCTCGTCCAGCAGGCGCTTCACCGTGGCGATCACCGCCTCCTCCACGCGCTCCGGTGCCACCTCACGGCGCGGCACGGCAGAGATGTCGAAGTCGGTCCAGGACGCCGTGTCGGCGTCGTAGGAGGCGCCGGCCGAGACGGCGAGGCCCGTCTCCACCAGCGCGCGATGCAAGCGGGAGCCCGCCCCGCCGCCCACCACGTGGCGCAGCACCTCGAGCGGCTCGCCATGCCGAGCCTCCCCGGCGTTCAGCGAGGGCGCCTGCCAGGAGCGCAGGAACACCGCCTCCCCGCGCAGGCGCGGGTCGTTGCGCACATAGCGCGGCGTGGGCGGCTGGGCGGGCGGCGGGGCGCGGTCGCGCGGCACCGGCGGGCCGGGCGGCAGC
>NZ_JAPSMD010000857.1 GCF_027856955.1 Falsiroseomonas oryzae
GCTTCGCGCTGACCACCGCAGGCGCGCTGGCGGTGACGGACCGGGTCCAGGCCGGCGGCGCGCTGGTGCTGCGCGCGGATGCGCTGACGCTGTCGGCGCCGCTCCTCGCCCCCTCCGTCGCGCTGCACGCGCTGGGCGGCGACGTCACGCAGACGGAAGGCGGGATCGAGACCGCAACGCTGCGCGCCACCGCGACGGGCGAGGTGCGGCTGGAGGCGTCCGGCAACGCCATCGCCGCGGTGTCCGGCCGCGCCGGGCCGCTGTTCCGCGTGGCGAGCACAGTCGCCCTGGCCGCCGACGACATCCTCGCCGCCGAGATCGGCCTGGCCTCGGGCGGCGCGCTGACGCAGCCGGGCGAGGGCCTCGGCATCGCGACCGACCTGCTGCATGCGCAGGCGAAGGGCCGCGTGGACCTCGCCGCCGCGACCAACGCCATCCGCGCGCTCGGCACCCTGGCGGCGCCGGGCGGGCTGGTGCTGCGCACCGCGACGCCGCTGGAGTTCACCCTGCCGGCGACGCTGCCCTCGGCCGATGTCACCACGGGCGGCGACCTGACCCAGCTGGCGGCCGCGCCGCTCTCGGCCGGCACGCTGCGCATCGCCGCCGGCGGTGCGGTGGCGCTGGAGGCGTCGGGGAATGCCATCGCCCGGCTGCTTGGCGCGGAGGCCGCGGGCAGCCTGCGCCTCAATTCCGGCGGCGGGCTGGTGCTGGATGGCGTTCTGCGCGCCACGGACGTGGCGGCCCTGACAGCCGCGGGCGACATGACCCAGGTCGCAGGCTTCATCGAGGCACCGGTGCTGGTGGCGAGGTCGCTCTTCGGCGGCGTCGCCCTGGACAGGCCGAACCTGGTCGGCGCCGCGGGCGGTGGCGCGATGGCGACCTGGCGGCTGCGGCATGACGGGGCGGAGCCGTTGCGTCTGTCCGGTCTGGTCAACGCGCCGGAGGTCGCGCTGGTGCTGGCGGGCGGGCTGCAGCAGGGCAGCGGCGCGCTGCGCACCTCGGCGCTCGCGCTGCAGGCGGGCGGCGAGGTGGTGCTGGACGGGCCGGATCATCGCGTGGCCGCGCTCTCGGGCCGCGCCGGCGCG
>NZ_JAPSMD010000858.1 GCF_027856955.1 Falsiroseomonas oryzae
TGGGCCGGCGGCTCCGACGCGGCGCCGCCCGAGCCGCTCGACGCCGCCATCCTCTTCGCACCGGTCGGCGCGCTGGTGCCGGCCGCGCTGCGGGTCGTGGTGCGCGGCGGCACCGTGGTCTGCGCCGGCATCCACATGAGCGACATTCCCGCCTTTCCCTATGCGCTGCTGTGGCAGGAGCGCGTGCTGCGCTCGGTCGCCAACCTGACGCGCGCGGACGGCGAGGCCTTCCTGGCACTCGCCCCAGGCGTGCCGGTCCGGACCAAGGTCCACGCCATGCCGCTGGGGCAAGCCAACGTCGCGCTGGACCGGTTGCGCGCAGGGGAGGTCAGCGGCGCCCTGGTGCTGATACCTTGATACGCATCATGGCGGGGGCGGCGCCATGGCGCATCCTGTTCGGCGATTGCCACGCAAGGGAGGAACCTGACGTGCCACCCGAAACCGAATGGGCCCTGGTCGCCGACGCCCAGCGCGCCCGCATCCTGGAACGCCTGGTACCGCTCGGCCGCTGGGCGGAACGGGCCGAGGACACCGTGGAGATCGAGAACCCACGCTCGCATGAGCAGGGGACCGAACGGCCCGGCCGTTCGCATGAGAGCGCGAGCAGCGCCCGCCATGCCATCGAGCCCAAGAGCGACCCGCACCGCCTGGCGAAGCAGGCCTTCGCCCGGCGCCTGGCCCATCGGCTGGAGGAAGCGGCTCAGGCCGGCGCCTATGCGCGGCTCACCCTGGTCGCGCCGCCGGCCTTCCTGGGCGACCTGCGCGACGCGCTGGGCGATGCGGCGCAGCGCCGGGTGCGGGCGACGCTGGACAGCGACCTAACGCATCTGCCGATGCACGAACTGGCGCCCCGGCTGGACGCAATCCCGCGCGGGTAACCGATCAGGCCAAGGGCGCCCGGCCGAGCAACCGGGCGACGACGGCCGCCGCGTCGTCCGGGTCGGCGGCGCCGCGCCAGCCGACATGCCCGTCGGGACGCACCAGCACCAGGGGCGGCCCGCCGAGCGCGGCCGCGTCGCAGCGCGCTGTCACAACCGGGGCGCCGGTCATGCGCAGCGCTGCGAGCAGG
>NZ_JAPSMD010000859.1 GCF_027856955.1 Falsiroseomonas oryzae
ATCGCCCCGATCGCCGGCGGCATCGGGCCGGCCGAGCTCGACGGCGCGCTGCCCCTGCTGCGCCGGCTCCGCGCCGCGCTGGACGCCGCCCGCGACGCCGAGGACCCGCCGGAAACCTGATCCTGGATCGCGCCGGGGACGGCACCCTGCTCCGCCGCCGCCGGCGGGGGGCCGGCCAGGGTCACGCCCGGTACTGCGCCTCCGTCACGTGTTCCAGCCATTCCACCGTCTTGCCGTCCAGCTTCTCCTGGATGGCGATGTGGGTCATCGCCGTGGTCGGCGTGGCGCCGTGCCAGTGCTTCTCACCGGGCGGGAACCAGACCACGTCGCCCGGCCGGATCTCCTCGACCGTCCCGCCCTCACGCTGCGCCCAGCCGAGGCCGGAGGTGACGATCACCGTCTGGCCGAGCGGATGGGTGTGCCAGGCCGTGCGCGCGCCGGGCTCGAAGGTCACCAGGGCGCCGACGACCCGCGCGGGATCGGCCGGGCTGAACAGCGGGTCGATGCGGACGGCGCCGGTGAACCATTCGGGCGGGCCCTTGGTGGAGGGCTGGGCGCCGGCGCGCTGGATGTCCATGGGTCGCTCTCCTCGGTACGCTGTGCGCCGGCCATCCTGGAACGGATCGCCGCCGGTCGGGATCGCCTCGACAGGCGCTGCTCAGCGCGTTGTGCCTTCGATCATGACCCCGGGGTGTCCTCCCGTCCCGCCACGATCCGCAACGCCTCCTGCAGCACGTCCCGGGTGATCCCGTGCTTCCCATAGGCCGCCTCGGCCTCCGCCAGGGTCATCTTCAGCGCCGGCCGCAGGACCAGCTCCTTGTTGACCAGCACGGCCTCGAAATGGGATGGTGTTCCCATGGCCTCGACTAGGCGCTTCGTCAGCGTCAGCTGCCTCTGGGACGACAGCTTCAGCACCACCGGCATCGCAGAGCTCCTTTTGTCCGAGGGGCTGACCTAGCTAAGGGTGGAAAGGCTAGGTTGGAGAGATGGTTAGGCGCCGTCGGAGCCGGCTGTCGCGTTCGGTTCAGCAACGGCTGCTGGAGTACTTCGTCGCCGGCACGCC
>NZ_JAPSMD010000860.1 GCF_027856955.1 Falsiroseomonas oryzae
GAGCACGTCCGCCGCCTGCCAGGGCGCGCCCAGTTCCGCGCCCAGGGCGCGCAGCCGCGCCTCGTCGCGTGCCACAAGGAAGGGCTCGGCGCCGCGCGCGGCCAGCCGCCGCGCCAGCGCGCCGCCGATCCCGCCCGTCGCCCCGAACACCAGCACGCGTCCCGCCATCGTCGTCCGTTCCGTCTTGGTCGCCCCCAGATGGGACGGTCCGGCGAGCCGATAACCCTCCCCGTCGTGCCGATCGGGCGAGGCAGACAGGCGCGCTCCGGCGTGCTTAGCTGCCCGAAGCCATGCGACAGTTGCTGCTGCTGCGGCACGCCAAGTCCTCCTGGGACGATCCGCGCCTGCCCGACCATGCGCGCCCGCTGAACGCGCGCGGCCGCCGCAACGCGGCCGCCATGGCCGATGCCATGCGGGAGCTCGGCCTGGCGCCCGACGTGGTCCTCGTCTCCTCCGCCCGCCGCACGCTGCAGACGCTGGAGGCGCTGTCGCCGATCGAGGGCTCGCCGCTGGTGGAGCCGATGGACGCGCTTTACCTCGCCCCCTGGCAGTCCCTGCTGGACGTGCTGAAGGGCGTGCGGGAGACCGCGCGCAGCGTGCTGCTGATCGGGCACAACCCCGGCCTGCACGAGCTTGCCCTGGCGCTGGCCGGCCCGGCCGCGATGGCCGGCGGCGGGCCCATGGCCGAGCGCCTCGCGGCCTCCTACCCCACCGCGGCGCTCACCGAATTCGCCGTCGCCCTGCCGTGGCGCCTGCTGGAGCCAGGCGGCGGGCGGCTGCTGCGCTTCCTCACGCCCTCCGACCTGCCGGCGCCGGAGGCCGGCGACCAGACGGAGGCGACGGCCTGAGCGAGACCGTCGCCGACGCCGGGGAGAGGCCGGAGCGGGAGGCATCGGCCCCGCTGACGCTGGAGGCCGCCCTTCCGCCGGAGGCGGCGGAGGCCCTGTTCCGCGCCGGCCCGCTCGCTGCCCGCCGCGCCGGCCGGGCCCGCGGCAGCGCCCTGACCCTCGCTTGGCTCGACACCGCGGAGGGCGCGCTCTCGGCCGAGGGCCTGGCGCTG
>NZ_JAPSMD010000861.1 GCF_027856955.1 Falsiroseomonas oryzae
CCCCGCGTGCCGCGCGAGCAGGGCGACGCAGCCCTCGGCGCCGGAGGGAGCCGAGCCGGCGCCGAGGGCTGCGTGCAGCGCCGCCAGCCGGCCGTCCGAGTCGCGGCGCGGCGGGCTGCCTGCGGCTTCCCGCAGATGGCGTGCCAGCGCGGGCTCCAGGAAGTGGTTGGTGCGCGCGACCCAGCGGCGATCCGACGGCATCTCGACGGCGACGGCGCCATGGCCAAGCTCGACGGCCGCGATGGCGCCGGAGGCGTCTCCCATCACCAGCGTGCCGCCGCCGAGATGCGGCAAGGCGCGCAGCAGCGTGAGCGCCTGCCCGACATCGGTGCAGCGGATCAGCAGAGCCTCCATCACGTAGTAGCGCAGCGCGCCGATGCCGAGGTCGGCGGTGCGCACCGCCGTGTCCGCGAGGCAGAAGCCATCCGAGTTGATCCCGCTGGAGGCGGAAGGGCTGCTGCCGAAGCCGCCGACGCAGAGGATCTCGCGCCCGCCCCAGGCCGGGTCGGCCTGGCGGACCAGCGACTGCAGCGGACGCATCGCCGCCGGGTTGTCGCGGTTCTTTGCCAGCAGCACGCCGCCTTCGGCGTCGGCGAGCGCGAAGGCGGAGCACCCGTCGGGCCCGGGCCGAGCCACGGCTGCGCGGTCCTCGACCGCGTAGCGGGCATGGGCAGCGAAGAGGTGCCGCACCGGGATGTCGTGGCCGGCGGCAAGACCCTCCATGAAGGCGGCCACGTCGGGCAGAAGGGACTGCTGCGCCTGCCATTGCGCATCCAGCCAGCCCAGCGCGTCGCGGGTCCTCGCGAAGGCGAAGGCGTCCTCCGTGCGCCGCCGCACGGCGGCGGCGTGCGGCGCGCCGAGTGCGGCGAAGGCGAGCCCGCGGCTGCGGGGATCGCCGAGGAGGCGGTGCGGAGCTGTCATGCCACGCCGCCGTCGTGCAGGTGGCAGGCGACGGCGTGGCCGGCCTCCGGTAGAGCGACGCGCCGCGGCATCTCCGCGCGGCAGCGCGGCCCGGCGTCCGGGCAGCGGGGATGGAAGGCGCAGCCGGGCGGGG
>NZ_JAPSMD010000862.1 GCF_027856955.1 Falsiroseomonas oryzae
CGCGGCGCGGCGGCGATGTTCCTGGAGGTGGCGGCGGGCAACGCGGCGGCGCGCGGGCTCTACGCCGCGGCCGGCTTCGCCGAGGCCGGGCGGCGGCGGCGCTACTATCCCGGTGGCGCGGACGCGCTGGTGCTGCGGCGGGACCTCAGCCCCCCTTCCTGATCCACAGCGCGACGGCGCCGCCCGGCGCGTCCTCCTGCCGCAGCACCGCATGGCCCTGCTCCGTCGCGGTGCGCGGCACGTTGCGCAGCGGCTCCTCCCCCTTCAGCAGCACATGCAGCACCTGGCCCGGCTGCATCCGGTCCAAGGCGAGACGGACGCGCACGAAGGTCATCGGGCAAGTCTCGGCGGTAATGTCGAGCTCGCGATCCTGACTCTGTTCTTGCTTGTTGTGCGATTCCATATCTTCAATCTCCCGCGCGCAACGTAACGGACGTTGCAACACAACCAGATGCAGTCGTATAGAAGCATCGCGACCCGGCGCGGAGCTTTTTCCCGTCGCTCGCGCTGTCATCGCCTTGCCGGACGTGGGGCGACCTGACGAAAGACGGAAGCTGAAGCCATGGCCGAGACCTCGGCGAACCAGGAACTTCTGGGCCTGACGGCGGAAATCGTCTCGGCCCATGTCTCAAACAACCCGGTTTCGATCTCCGACCTGCCGAACCTGATCCAGGAGGTCTACCGCACCCTGTCCACCATGGGGCAGCCGGTGGCGCTGCCGGCGGAGAAGCCGCAGCCCGCGGTGCCGGTGAAGAAGTCGATCACGCCGGAATACCTGATCTGCCTGGAGGACGGGCGGAAGCTGAAGATGCTGAAGCGTCACCTCAAGACGGCCTTCAACCTCACGCCCGACCAGTACCGGGACAAGTGGGGCCTGCCGGCCGACTATCCGATGGTGGCGCCCAACTACACCAAGCACCGGTCCTCCCTGGCCAAGCGGATCGGGCTCGGCACCAAGCCGCGCGGCCGCCCGGCCGGCCGCGGCCGCGCTTCCGCCGCGGCGCGCGACGCCGGATAGGCCTCGCCTTCCCGGGCAGCGGCCGCCGCC
>NZ_JAPSMD010000863.1 GCF_027856955.1 Falsiroseomonas oryzae
GGCGGCGACGCCGTCCGACGCGATCGCGGCCCTGCATGACGCCGTCGCGACGGCGCTCGCCTCCACCGCGCTGCGCGCGCGCTACGCAGCGCTCGCCTTCGAGCCGGCGTCGGGCCCGCCCGCCGCGCTGTTCGAACTGGCGGCGCGCGAGACGCCGCGTTGGGCGGAGGTGATCCGCCGCGCCGGCGTGCGGGCGGACTGACCCGCTCAGAAGGACCCGAACAGGCTGCCCAGCAGGATCACCACCACCAGCGCCGCCAGCGACCCGCCGATGCCCGTCACCGCGATGTCCCGGTAGCTTTCGCGGTGCGTGCAGCCGCAGACCGCGAGCAGCGTGATGACGGCGCCGTTGTGCGGCAGGATGTCCAGCGTGCCCGCGCCGATCACTGCGACGCGGTGCATCAGGCCAGGGTCCATCCCCTGCTGCGCCGCGATCGCCATGTAGGTCGGCCCCAGCGCCTCCAGCGCGATGGTCAACCCGCCCGAGGCGGACCCTGTCAGCGCGGCCAGCACGTTGGTGGCGACCGCCAGCGAGACCAGCGGCCCGCCGCCGATGCCCAGCACCAGGTCGCGCACCGCGTCGAAGGCGGGCAGCGCGGCGACCACCGCGCCGAAGCCCACCAGGCTCGCCACGCCGACGATCGGCAGCACCGCGGCGTTGGCGCCGGCATCCATCGTGGCGCGCAGAGACGGGATGCGGCGCCCGTTGACCGCCACCAGCGTCACGATGGCGGCGGCCAGCGCGACCACCACCGCCCAGACGCCGGCCACCGCCTGCAGGCTGGTGCCGCCCCATCGCGGCTCCGCCAGGAAGCCGGCATCGATGCGCGGCAGCACCACCAGCGACATCAGCATGTTGACGACGACGACGACGACCAGCGGCAGCGCCGCCAGCAGCACCGGCGGGCGGTCCCGCGCCTCCGGGCTGCGATGGATCTCGGCCGGGTCGAAGTCGCGTGACGCGACGGCGCGCTCGCGCACCAGCGGGTCGTCCACCGCGGCGTCGGCGGCGTCCGGCCGGGCATCGCCGAAGCCCTCGCCGCGCGC
>NZ_JAPSMD010000864.1 GCF_027856955.1 Falsiroseomonas oryzae
CCGCCGCCATCGCACCGCCCGCCACCCCTGCCGGCGCGCGGCCCGCGGCGCCGCGCGGCTTCGACGCCACCGGCTTCCTGCCCTGCGCCATGATCCGCGGCCAACCCTCCCGCGACTGCCGCTTCGGCGTGGAGCGGACGGCCCGCGGCGCGGCGGTGCTGGACGTGCTGGGCGGCAACGGCGTGACCCGCCGCATCATCTTCGAGCGCGGCGCGCCCGTCCGCGCCGACGGGACGGGCGAACTGACCTTCGAGCGCTTCGGGGAGCTGTTCCTGATCCGCCAGGGCGACGAGCGCTTCGAGGTGCCGGAGGCGGTGGTCACTGGCGGCTGAGGCGCGGCTCAGCGCGCCTCCACCACGAAGTCGAAGGCGCCGGCGCTGCCGATGTTGCGCAGCCGCACGACATGCGGGCCATCGGCCGCCGGCGTGACGCGCAGCAGAGAGGCGAGGCCGTCGCCGCTGTCGTCGTCCTCGCCGAGCAGCGCGCCATCGGGTCCGAACAGCGCCAGCATCGTGTCCACGTCGCCTTCCAGGTCCTCGGTGCGCAGCTCCACGGCGACGCCGGCGCGCAGGTCGAGCTGCACGAAGCGGTCCTGCCGGCGGTCGAGGGTGACGGAGTAGCGCCGACCGAGCGTCGCCGCCGTGCCGCGGCCGCGCTCATCCGCGACGAAGGGCAGGTCGGGGGCGGCGGCGCCGGCGGGCGCGTAGGCCAGGGTGAAGCTGCCGGCCGCGCCGATGTTGCCGACCTCCAGCACATGCGGGCCGTCGGCCGCCTGGCGCACCACGAGCCGCGAGGCGAACCCGCCGCCGCCGTCGTCGTCGTAGCCGATCTCCTCGCCGTCCGGGCCGTAGAGCGTCAGCGTGCTGTCGGCATTGGCGGTGAGATTGGCGGTCCAGATGCGATAGCGCTGCCCGGGCTGGAACTGCACGGGGATGAAGATCGACTGGCCGGCGCCGAGCTCCAGCGGCACCGGGCGCTCGGCCGCCAGCGGGCGGCCGCGCCCGCGCGGGCCGTCCACAAGCGGCACCGGCTCCGCCAGCAG
>NZ_JAPSMD010000865.1 GCF_027856955.1 Falsiroseomonas oryzae
TGGCCGCGCCGCCGCCGCCCGGCACGCGCGCGCGGCTCGGACCGCGCATCGGGCTTGGCGTGCGCGCGCTCGACCTGTTCTGCACGATGCGGGAGGGGCAGCGGCTCGGCCTCTTCGCCGCCTCCGGCATCGGCAAGTCCACGCTGCTGGCGATGCTGGCCGGTGCGCCCGGCTTCGACGTGACGGTGCTCGGCCTGGTCGGCGAGCGCGGGCGCGAGTTGCGGGAATTCCTCGAGGACGATCTCGGGCCGCAGCGCCTGGCGCGCAGCGTGGTGGTCTGCGCCACCTCCGACGCGCCGGCGCCGCTGCGGCGGGAAGCGGCGGTGGCCGCGATGACGGTGGCCGAGCATTTCCGCGACGAAGGCAAGCGCGTGCTGCTGCTGCTGGACAGCGTGACGCGCTTCGCGCTGGCCTGCCGCGAGATGGGGCTGGCCGCGGGTGAGCCGCCGGCGACGCGCGGCCATCCGCCGAGCGTCTTCGCCGAGCTGCCGCGCCTGCTGGAGCGCGCGGGACCGGGGCCGGAGGGCTGCGCCGGCTCCATCACGCTTCTCACCACGGTGCTGGTGGAGGGCGACGACCACGACGAGCCGGTGGCGGATGCGGTGCGCGGCATCCTGGATGGGCATGTCGTGCTGGACCGCGCCATCGCGGAGCGCGGCCGCTACCCGGCGGTGGACGTGCTGCGCAGCCTGTCGCGCACCGTGCCGGGCTGCCTGGATCCCGACCAGCGCGCGGCGGTGGCGCAGGCCCGGCGCGTGCTGGCGCTGCAGGCGGAGATGGCGGAGCTGGTGCGGCTCGGCGCCTATCGCGCGGGCAGCGATTCGGAGGTGGACCTGGCGCTGCGCCTGGCCCCGCGCATCGAGGCGCTGATCGCGCAGGACCGTGGCGAGGCGACGCCGCTGGAGGAGAGCTTCGCGGCCTTGCGGGAGGTGCTGGCCGATGCGGCGTGATCACCTGGCGGTGCTGGCCCGGGTGCGCGGGCTGGAGCGCGACGCGGCAAGGCGCGGCATGGCGGCGGCGCAGGCGGCGCTGGACGCCGCG
>NZ_JAPSMD010000866.1 GCF_027856955.1 Falsiroseomonas oryzae
CGGCGGCAGCGCCCCAGCCGGCCCCTGCCGAGCCGCCGCCGGCGGAACCCGGCGTGGTGCACTGATTGTGGCGTGCTGCGCCCGGCGTCAGCCGGGCAGCAGCACCGTCGCCGCCGCCTGCGCGGCGATCCCCTCGCCGCGGCCGGGGAAGCCCAGCCGCTCCGTGGTGGTCGCCTTCACCGAGACGCGGCCGGGCTCGACGCCCAGCAGCGCGGCCAGCCGCGCGCGCATCGCCTCGGCATGCGGGGCGATCTTCGGACGTTCGCAGATCAGCGTGACGTCGGCATTCGCCAGCACGCCGCCGCGCGCCGCGATGCGTTCCGCGGCGTGGCGCAGGAAGCGGGCGCTGTCGGCGTCCTTCCACTGCGCCTCGGACGGCGGGAACCAGCGGCCGATGTCTCCCTCCGCCATCGCCCCGTAGATGGCGTCGCAGAGCGCGTGGATGCCGACATCGGCATCGGAATGCCCGTCCAGCCCGAAGGGGGAGGGGATGGTGACGCCGCACAGCACCATCGGCCGGCCCTCCGCGATGCGGTGCACGTCGAAGCCGGTTCCGATGCGCGGAATCATCCGGGCGAGCAGGGCGGATTCCACGCGGGCAAGGTCCTCCGGCCAGGTGATCTTCACGTTGCTCTCGTGCCCGGCGACCAGGTGCACGGGAAGCCCCGCGCCCTCGAGAAGCTGGGCGTCGTCGGTCGCCTCCGCCGTGGCGCCGCGATGCGCCTCCAGCAGCGCCGCGTAGCGGAAGGCCTGCGGAGTCTGCGCGCGGAACAGCCCGGCGCGCGGCACCGTCTCGAGGATTCGGCCGCCCTCGGCGCGCTTCAGCGTGTCCGACACGGCCAGCGCCGGGATCGCGCCCGGCGCCTCGGCCAGCGCGGCGAGCAGGGCGGGGACGGTGCCCGGCGGTACCACTGGGCGCGCGGCGTCGTGCACCAGGACGATGTCTGGCGCGTCGGGTGCCAGCGCCTCCAGCCCCGCCAGCACGCTGGCCTGGCGGGTGGCGCCGCCGGCGACCGGCGGGCGGATCGGCAGGCCCT
>NZ_JAPSMD010000867.1 GCF_027856955.1 Falsiroseomonas oryzae
CGAGGCTCGCCGCGCGCCACCAGGTCAGCGGCGCGGCGTTCGCCGGCACCACCGCCTCCCCGGCGGTGCCGCGCAGCCGGAGGCCGCCAGGCTCCACCACCGCCTGGCAGGCGCCGGTGCGGCCGTTGCGGTCGGCCCGGCTCTCGAGGGCCACCAGCCGCTCGCCGCGCCAGGCTTCCTCGGTGTCCTGGGTGAAGCGGAACACGGTGAAGCCGGCCAAGCGCACCTGGATGCGCAGCTCCGTCCGCGCCCGCAGCAGGTCGCCATCGTCGCGGAAGCGCACGGTATGCGTGCCGACCTGCGCGCCCTGGCGCATCACCTTGAAGGCGATGTCGGCCGGGGCAGCCTGCGCCATCCGCCCGACGAGCGGCAGCAGCCCGAGACCCAGCGCGAGACGACGACCGACCATGATTCACCCCTTTCCCGCGATCGCCCCCCGCCCGCCATCCACGCCCATGACCTGGCCCGTGATCCAGCCCGCCGCATCGGAGAGCAGGAAGTCGGCCAGCGCCGCCGCATCCGAAGGTTCGCCCAGGCGGGGGATCGGGTGCTGCTTCGCGATGGCCTCCGCCATCTGCGGGCTGCGGGTCAAGGGCTCGGCGAGTTGCGTTTTCGTCAGGCTCGGCGCGACAACGTTCACGCGCACGTTCGGCGCCAGCTCCGCCGCCAGCGACACCGCCAGCCCCTCCACCGCCGCCTTGGCCGCGCCGATCGCCGCATGGTTCGGAAAGCCGCGCCGCGCCGCGACGGAGGAGAACAGCACCACGCTGCCCTTCCCCGCGACCAGCGCCGGCAGCGCCGCCTGAACCGCCAGCGCCGGCGCCAGCGCGTTCAGCCGGAAGGTCTCGGCGAAGTCGGCCTCGGTGAGCCGCCCGATGGGCTTGAGCAGGATGGAGCCGACGCAGAAGGCGAGCCCCGCCAGCGGACTGCCGGCCGCCGCCACCACCGCGCGCAGCGCCGCGGCGTCGAGCACGTCCGCCGCCTGCCAGGGCGCGCCCAGTTCCGCGCCCAGGGCGCGCAGCCGCG
>NZ_JAPSMD010000868.1 GCF_027856955.1 Falsiroseomonas oryzae
ATGTTCGGCCCCCTCGTGCTGGAGGAGCACGCCCTGCCCGCGCCCGACCCCGCGACGGTCGCCGCGGCGCTGGCCCGCGCCACCGCGGAACGCGGCCTGCGCGACCTCGACTGGACCGAGGCGGCGAAGCAGACCCGCGCGCGGCTGCGCTGGATGCGCCAGGTGGAGGGCGAGGCCTGGCCCGACGTCTCGGACGCGGCGCTGGCCGCGACGGTCGAGGATTGGCTCGCGCCGCAGCTGCATGGCCGCACGAAGCTGGCCGAGGCGAAGGCGCTCGACCTTACGGCGATCCTGCGCAACCTGCTGCCCTGGGAGAGGCAGAAGCGCCTGGATGCCGCGCTGCCCGCGCGAATCGACCTGCCCGGCGGGCGCAGCGCCGCGGTGGACTACGACCGCGAGGTGCCGACGCTGGAAGCGCGCGCGCAGCACCTGTTCGGCCTCGATGCGCTGCCGCCGCTGGCCGAGGGCCGCGTCCCGCTGCAGGTCGCGCTGCTCTCGCCGGCCGGGCGGCCCATCGCCATCACGGGTGACCTCGCGGGCTTCTGGCGCGGCGGGTGGCGCGACGCGCGCAAGGACATGCGCGGGCGCTACCCGAAGCACGCCTGGCCCGAGGAACCCTGGCGCCCGGACGACCCGCCATCACGATCGTGACCGAATCAGGCCCGGAACCGCCATCCGGGCGGTTGACGCTCGGCCGGGAAGCGGTTGGCCTGCCGCATGCGGCGCCGCCGGCCCGCAACGGAGGGGGACGGCCGCCGCAGGGGGCTGCCGGTCGCGCAGGAGGCACCGCATGCATTCCACGTCACGCTGGCGCAGGCCCGCCACGCTCGGCTGCCTGCCGCTGGTGCTCGTGCCGCTGGCCGGGTGCGGCTACACGGTCGAGCGCAGCAGCCGCATCGCCGCCACCGACCGCGCCCTGTCGGAGTCCGAGGCACGGGGCGTCGCGCTCGGCCAGCGCGTGACGGAGCTGGAGGCGGCGCTGGCCGCCGAGCGGCGCGCCGCCGGCGACCTCGCCGCGCTGGAG
>NZ_JAPSMD010000869.1 GCF_027856955.1 Falsiroseomonas oryzae
AGGCCGGTGGGGGGCGGCGGCACGCGGCTCGTCGCGGCCTCGCGCACGGCGCGGAAGGCGCCGACGGTGCGCCGTGCCAGCAGCACCGCAAGGCCGAAGCCGACCGCCAGCACCGCGCCGCCGACCAGCACCGTGCGCAGCAGCATCGTCCGCAGCGGCGCCGCGAAGGCGGCGCGCGGCATCGTCATCACATAGCCGTAGCCGCTCCGCTGGCCGCGCAGGATGGCGGTGATCACCGGCATCCCCTCGCGCGTCGTCAACCCGTGCAGCACGCCGGTGCGCCCCGTTTCGAGCAGCCGGGCGATCTCCGGCCGCGCCGGGCGGCCCACCACGCCTTCCTCCCCCCCGCTGCGCGCCACCGAGACGCCGCGGCGGTCCAGCATCGAGGCGGTCCAGCCTGCCGCCATGTCCTCCGCGCCCAGCCCCGAGGCTTCCCGCAGCAGTTCCGCGAAGCGCTCGCGCGGAAAGCTCAGCCCGATCCCCGCCGCCGTCCGCCGCGCCGCCTCCCCGGCTTCCGGCACCGCGCGCAGCGGCACGGCCACCGAGACGGTCAGCAGGCCCGAGAGCGGCGCCTCGAACAGGTTCGTCACCTGGATCCGCCCTTCCGCCAGGAGGCGTCGCGCCTCCTCCGGTGCCGGCACGCCCTCCTGAAGGTCGCCGCGCGCCCGCAGCGTGCTGAGCAGGATGGTCCCGTCCGTGCCGATCAGCGTGACCGGCAGCCCGCCGACCGCGCGGGAGGCGGCGCGCATCTCCTCGTCCATCGCGCCGAGGTCGCCGCGGCCCAGCGCGGCGGAGGCGGCGAGCGCCTGCAGCAGCACCTCCGCCCGGTCGAACTCCCGCTCGAGCGCCAGCGCGATACCCTGCACGCGCTCCAGCAGCGCGCGCTCCGCCTGTTCCCGCACGCCCCCCTGCGCGGCCCAGACGCTCCAGGCCGCCAGGCCGAGCAGCGGCAGCGCGACCAGGGCCACCAGGGCAGCCAGGCGTCGCGCCAGCGTCGGCCCGCGATGCTGCGCCCGCGGCG
>NZ_JAPSMD010000870.1 GCF_027856955.1 Falsiroseomonas oryzae
TCCGACGGCAGCACCGGCGGCCGGGCCGCCCGCTGCCGCACCAGGGCCCGCGCCATCGCCGCATCGCCCGCCGCCAGTCGGCCGAGATGCGTCGCCAGCGCCTCGGGCCCGAGACTCGTGCAGAGTGCCGGCAGCACGCCCAGCCCCTGGATGGGCCAGCCGGAGGGGGCCAGCACCTGCGACCAGGTGACCAGGATCTCGGCGTCGTTCGGCAGGGGGGCGACCAGCTGGATCAGCCCCTTGCCCATGGTGGCGCTGCCGACCACCACCGCGCGCCCGCGTTCCGCCAGCGCCACGGCCGCGATCTCGGCGGCGGAGGCAGTGCGGCCATCCACCAGCACCACCAGCGGCCGGCCCTGCGCCAGGTCCTGGCCGCCCGCGGCGTAGCGGCGGGCGGCGTCGGGGTGCCGGCCCTCCGTCCGCACCACCTCGCCATCCGGCAGGAAGGCGTCGGCCACCGCGACGGCCTGGGTCAGCAGCCCGCCGCGATTGCCGCGCAGGTCGAGCACCACGCCGCGCGGCGGGCGCGTGGCGAAGCCGTCCACCAGCACGGCGGTCAGCCGACGTTCGGTCAGCACGGTGAAGCCGCTGACGCGAATCCACAGGATGTCGTCGCGCCGTTCGGAGGTGACGGTCTCCGGCACGACCACCTCGCGCACCAGTGTCACCTCCCGCCGCCGGTTGCCACGGGCCAGGGTCAGGGTGACGGTGGATCCCTCCGGTCCCTGCAGAAGCGAGGCCGCGAGCCCCGGATCGCGCGCGCCGAGCGGCCGCCCATCCACGGCCAGCAGCCGGTCGCCGGGGCGGACGCCCTCCAGCGCGGCCGGTCCCTCCGGCGTCACCGCGACCACCACGAGCCACTCGCCCTGCACCGCGACCCGCAGGCCGAGGCTGGACTGGCCGACGCGGCGTTCCCGCGCCGCGCGCGCCTCGGCCGGGGTGACGTAGCGACTGTAGGGGTCGAGGTGGTTGAACACCTCCTCGAAGCCGGACGAGATCACGCGTTCGCTGCCGGCGCG
>NZ_JAPSMD010000871.1 GCF_027856955.1 Falsiroseomonas oryzae
CGCGAGCCGTTGCCGCTGCGGCTGCTCGCCCGCCTCGGCGCGGCGCCGCGGCGTGGCCTGCAGGTCGCGCTGGCGGCGGCGGCGCTCGGGTTCGGCGTGGTGCTGGAAGGCGTGCTCCGCGATACCTGGCGGCGCGCGACCGTGCGCGACGAGTTCCGGCGCGAATTGCGGCTCTCGGTGCTCGGCGGCCTTGCGACGGTGCTGGTCGCCGCGGCGATCGTCGGCATCGGCATGGTCTACCAGGCGATCTCCTGGCTGGCCTTCGTCGGCCAGGAATCGCTGACCGGCGGCATCCTGGTGACCGTGCTGGTGCGGGAGGTGACGCCGGTGCTCGTCGGCCTGATCCTGCTGGGCCGCAGCGGCACCGTCACCGTGGTGGAGTTCGGCTCCATTAAGGCGTCGGGCCAGCTGCGCGTGCTGGAGGCGCAGGGGATCGACCCCTTCGTGCTGCTGGTGCTGCCGCGCGTGCTGGCGCTCGCGCTGGCCGGCTTCACGCTGGGCGTGGTGTTCCTCGCGGCTTCGCTGGCGACGGGCTGGCTGGCGGCGGAGCTGCTGGCCCTGACGCGCACTGGCCAGGACGGGCTGGTGGACAGCGTGGTGGCCGCGACGGAGCGGCGCGACTTCCTGCTCTTCGCCGGCAAGATGCTGACCATCGGCGCGCTGGTGGCGCTGACCTCGGCGATCACCGGCATGTCGGCGACGGTGCGCGACACGCCCTCCTTCCTGCTGCCGCGCGGCTTCGTGCGCGGCACGCTGGCCGTGCTGCTGACCAGCGTGCTGCTGACGGTCGGCGTCACATGAGCGAGGCGGTGCTGCACGTCGCCGGCGCCGTGCCGAAGCGCGAGGAGGAATCGCCGCTCGCCGCGCCGGTGCACCTGCGGCTGGAGGCGGGCGAGCTGGCGCTGGTGGACGCGGCGGACCCCGGCATGGCGCGCGCGCTGGCCGAGCTCTGCGCGGGGCTGCCGGCGCTGGCGCAGGGCGTGGTGCGCTTCCTCGGCCGCGCCTGGCACACGCTC
>NZ_JAPSMD010000872.1 GCF_027856955.1 Falsiroseomonas oryzae
TGCGGCACGACGTCGCCTGGCTGGTGCAGGCGCTGGCCGCGGAGCGCATCGCCTGCCCCGTCGTCGCCTGCGGCCGCGCCGAGGACGCGGACGCCGCGGTGCGCGCCATCGAGGCCGGTGCGCGCGACTTCCTGCCGCTGCCGCCCGATGCCGACCTGATCCTGGCGATGCTGGAGGCCGCCGGCGCGGAGCCAGCAGCCGAAGGCCCGGTCGCGCAGGACCCCACCATGGCCACGCTGCTGGCCCGCGCGGGCCAGCTGGCCCGCGCCGAGGCCAGCCTGCTGATCACCGGCGAGAGCGGGACCGGCAAGGAGGTGCTGGCGCGCCACATCCACGCCCGCAGCCGCCGCGCGCGCGGCCCCTTCGTCGCGCTGAACTGCGCCGCCCTGCCGGAGACGCTGCTGGAATCCGAGCTGTTCGGCCACGAGAAGGGCGCCTTCTCCGGCGCCGTCGCCGCGCGCAAGGGCAAGTTCGAGCAGGCCGATGGCGGAACGCTGCTGCTGGACGAGATCGGCGAGATGGACCCCCGCCTGCAGGCCAAGCTGCTCCGCGTCATCCAGGAGAAGGAGGTGGACCGCCTGGGCGGCACCGCGCCCGTGAAGGTCGATGTGCGCCTGCTGGCTGCCACGCATCGCGACCTGGCAGCGGAGGTGGCGAAGGGTCGCTTCCGGGAGGACCTGTTCTTTCGCCTGAACGTGCTGGCGCTGCACATCCCGCCGCTGCGCGCGCGGCCCTCCGACATCCTGCCGCTGGCCGAGCATTTCGCCGCGCGCTATGCGAAGGCCAACGGCATGCCGCAGCGCCGTCTCTCGCCGCAGGCGCGCGCCGCGCTGCTGGCGCATCCCTGGCCCGGCAACGTGCGGGAGCTGGAGAACTGCCTGCACCGCGCCGTGCTGCTGGCCGAGGGCGAGGAGATCGGGATCGCGGCGATCGAGCTGACGCCGCCGCGCGCGAGCGAGCCGGCCGGCGAGGCGGCGCCGCAGGCCAAGCTGCAGCCCGCGCCCGCC
>NZ_JAPSMD010000873.1 GCF_027856955.1 Falsiroseomonas oryzae
CGGGGCGGTCGGGCGCGGGCGGCGCATCCGCCGCCGCCCGGGCGACGGCGACGGGCAGCCAGAGCGAGACGGTGGTGCCGGCGCCCGCGGCGCTCTCGATGCCGAGCCGTCCGCCCGAGCCCTGCGCGAAGCTGCGCGCCATGGTCAGGCCGAGACCGGTGCCCTGGCCGAGCGGCTTGGTGGTGAAGAACGGGTCCGCGGCGCGGGCCAGCGTCTCCGCATCCATGCCCTCGCCCGTGTCGGAGACGGCGAGGCGCACGTAGCGGCCGGCGGCCAGCCCGGTCGCGTCGCCGTCCGCAACCTCGGCAGTGTCCGCCGAGATCGTGAGCGTGCCGCCGGCGGGCATCGCGTCGCGCGCATTGGTGGCCAGATTGACCAGCACGGTCTCGAGCTGGCTGCGGTCGGCGAGGATCGGGGGCAGGCCGGGCTGCGCGCGGACCTGCACGCGGATGCGCGGGCCGAGCGTCGCCCCCAGCACCTCGCGGAGGCCTTCCAGCAGCTCGACCACGGGCAGCGGCTCCGCCCGCAGCTCCTCGCGGCGCGAGAAGGTCAGCAGGCGGCGGGTGATGGACTGGCCGCGCTGGGCGGAGTCCTCGATCATGCCGGCCAGGCGCTGCACCGCGGCGGGGTCGGCGACGCGGCGGCGGATCAGCGTGACGCCGCCGAGCACGGCCTGCAGCACGTTGTTGAAGTCGTGGGCGATGCCGCCGGCCAGCTGCCCGACGGCCTGCACCTTCTGCGCCTGCAGCAGCGCCGATTCGGTGCTGCGGCGCTCCGCGACCTCGATGCGCAGGCGCTCATTCGCCTCGGTCAGTTCCCGCGTGCGGGCGGCCACCGCGGCTTCCAGCGACTCGGCATGGCCGCGCAGCGCCTCGTCGCGCCGCTGCAGCGCCGCGGCCATGTCGTTGTACGCGGCGGCGAGCTGGCCGAATTCCGAGCCGCGGCCGCAGGCCGGCGCGCGCACGCCGAGGTCGCCCTCGCGCCAGCGCCGGGCCGCGGCCAGC
>NZ_JAPSMD010000874.1 GCF_027856955.1 Falsiroseomonas oryzae
CGATCGCCGCGGCATGAACAACCCCCGCCCCTCACGCCTCGCGGAACCGGCGCCGCCCGCGCGCGCCACGCGCCCGTCGGAACGCGAAGCGACGCCGCCCGGCAGCCTCTGGATCCACGGCCTGCACGCGGTGGCGGCGGCGCTGGCGAATCCACGCCGCCGCGCCCGCCGGCTGCTGCTGACCGTGGAGGCGGCGGAGGAACTCGGCAGGCGCCTGCCGAAGCCCTGGCGCGTGCAGCCCGAGATCGTGGACCGCCACCGCTTCCAGACCTTCCTGCCGGAGGACGCCGTCCACCAGGGCGCGGCGCTGCTGGCCGAGCCGCTGACGCCGCTGGCGCTGGAGCAGGCGATCGCGCGCTCCGACGGCCCCGTCCTGCTGCTGGACCAGGTGACGGACCCCCGCAACGTCGGTGCCATCCTGCGCTCCGCCGCGGCCTTCGGCGCCGCCTGCGTGGTGATGCAGGACCGCCACGCGCCGCCCGAGACCGGCGCGCTGGCGCGGGCGGCCTCCGGCGCGCTGGAGGTGGTGCCGATCGCGCGGGAGGTGAACCTGGCCCGCGCCATCGTGGCGCTGCAGCGCGCCGGCTTCTGGGTGATGGGCATGGCCGGCGACGCGCCGGCTACGCTGGCGCAGGCCATGCCGCGTGACCGCCGCGTGGCGCTGGTGCTGGGCGCCGAGGATGCCGGCCTGCGGCGCCTGCAGCGCGAGACCTGCGACGAGCTGGTGCGGCTGCCGATCGCGCCGGGCATCGAGAGCCTGAACGTGGCCGCGGCCGCGGCGGTGGCGTTGTACGAGGTGGCACGCGGGATGGACCTGTCCGCGCCGGCGCCGATGCCAGAGGAGGAGACCGAGGCATGACCAGCCCCGCCGCAGAGGCCATCCTCGCCGCGCGCGCCGCGCGCCGCATCCTGTCGCCGCTCGGCGCGGCCGCGCCGGCCGACGTCGCTGCCGGCTACGCGGTGCAGAAGGAGGTCGCGGCCGCGCTCGGCGCGGTGCCGCCGGC
>NZ_JAPSMD010000875.1 GCF_027856955.1 Falsiroseomonas oryzae
CGCGGCAGCGATCGCCGCGCCGCGTGGCGCGGCGGCCATGCCTCCCGGCGCGCCTTCGCGCGCTCCCTCGTGGCGCGCCTGCGCGCGCTCCCTCTTGGCGCGCCTGCGCGCGCGGGGCAGACAACGATCATGGTCCGCTTCGAAGCGGTCGGGCTGCGCTACCCGGGCGGCGGTCCCCATCGCGGGGACTGGGGCCCTGAGGCGCTGTCGGACGTCACCTTCGCCCTGCCCCGCGGCTCCTTCACCTGGCTGCTCGGCGCCTCCGGCGCGGGCAAGTCGTCGGTGCTGCGGCTGATGCACCTGGCGCTGCGCCCGACGCGCGGCGAGGTGGAGGTGCTCGGCCTGCGCACGGCGCGCGCGCCGCGTGGCGCGCTGCCGGCGGTGCGGCGGCGCATCGGCGTGGTGTTCCAGGATTTCCGACTGCTGCCCTACCTCTCGGCCTTCGACAACGTCGCGCTGCCGCTGCGCCTGGCCGGAAGGCCGGAAGCCTCGCTGCGCGCCGACGTCACCGAGATGCTGCGCTGGGTGGGGCTGGACTCGAAGGCGCAGTCGGCGCCGCCGGAACTCTCGGGCGGCGAGCAGCAGCGCATCGCCATCGCCCGCGCCGTGGTGCACCGGCCGGACCTGCTGCTGGCCGACGAGCCGACCGGCAACCTGGATCAGCGCCAGGCGCGGCGGCTGCTGGCGCTGCTGAAGGAGATGAACCGGCTGGGCACCACCGTCGTCGTCGCCAGCCACGACGAGGAGCTGGTGGCGCGCTTCCCCGCGCCGGCGCTGTTCCTGCAGGAAGGCCGGCTGCACGACCCGGACAACGCGCGCGGCCTCTCGGCGGCGGAGGACGACCTGCTTGGCTAGGCGCGCGCGCTATTCGCGTGACCCGCTCGGCCTGCGCCGCGCGCTGGCGGGCCCGCTGATCCCGGGACTGGTCGCGGCCATGGCGCTGCTCGCCGCGCTGGCAGTGGCCGGCGCGCAGGGCGCGGCCGGGCTGGCCGAGCGCTGGCA
>NZ_JAPSMD010000876.1 GCF_027856955.1 Falsiroseomonas oryzae
CGGCACGTGCCCGGGGCGGCGCGCTGCTGGCCTGGAGCTCCGCGGCGCCCGACGCGCTGCGCGCGCAGGCCGCCGCCGCCGGCGTGGAGGTCCGCTGGCTGGAGGACGGGTTCATCCGCTCCGCGGGGCTGGGGGCGGCGTTCCGGCCCGGCGCCTCCTTCGCGCTCGATTCGCAGGGCCCATACTACGACCCGGCACGGGAAAGCGACCTCGAGCGGCTGCTGCAGGCCGGCGGTTTCGCACCGGCGCTCCTCGTCCGGGCCGCGGCGCTGCGGGCGGCGATCGTGGAGCGCGGCATCACCAAGTACAACCTGGGCGGCCCGCCCCCCGTGATCCCGGCCGGACGGCGGCGGATCCTGGTGCCCGGCCAGGTGGAGGACGATGCCTCCGTCCGGCTGGGCGGCGGCGCGATCCGCGGCAACCTGGCGCTGCTGCGCCAGGTGCGCGCGGCGGAGCCCGACGCCTTCCTGGTGTACAAGCCTCATCCGGACATCGAGGCCGGCTTCCGCCGCGGCCGCATCGCCGCCGCCGAACTCGCCGGCCTGGCCGACCAGGTGCTGCACGGCGCGCCGATGGCCGCGGTGCTGGCCCAGGTGGACGCGGTGCACACAATGACATCGCTGACGGGCTTCGAGGCGCTGCTGCGCGGCTTGCCGGTCACCTGCTGGGGCATGCCGTTCTACGCCGGCTGGGGCCTGACCGAGGACCGTGTCCCGCCGCCCCGGCCCCGCCGGCGGCTGACCCTGGACGAGCTGGTGGCGGGGGCGCTGATCCTCTACCCGCGCTGCGTGGATCCCGTGACGGAGCTGCCCTGCCCGCCCGAGGTGCTGATCGAGCGCATGGCGCGCCCGGAGCTGTTCCCCCCGGGCCGGCTGTCAGGCATCCGGGCCGTGCAGGGCGCGCTGACGCGCGGCCTCGCGCGGCTGCGGCGGCTGCGGTGAGCGGCTTCGCCTCCGCGGTGGTCAGCGGCGCCTCGCGCGGGCTGGGGGCGGCGCTG
>NZ_JAPSMD010000877.1 GCF_027856955.1 Falsiroseomonas oryzae
CCTCTGCCGCGCCGGGGCGCCAGCCGCGGCCAGGCAGCCATTCGTTGGCCGCGCCGACGAAGCGCCGCCACAGCGGGGAGGCGCCTTGCAGCCCGCCCGGCGCGGCGGCCAGCTGCGCTGCCACCGCGCGCACCAGGTCGATGCCGCCGGGGGTGAGGGAGAGGTTGCTCTGCCGGTCGGGGTCGTCGGCCGGGACCGCGAGCGGGATGCCGCAGAGGGCGAGGAAGTCGTCCACCACGTCGCGGTTCAGCAGGCTCTCGGGCTCGAAGATGCGCGGCTGCACCGCGGCCTCGCCGAAGACCTGCGCCCAGAGGTCCAGGATGGCGGCATAGTCGTAGCCGCGCAGCTGCTCGGGGCCCGCGGCTGGCAGCATCGGCGGGGCGACGTGGCCGACGCGCAGCGCCTGGGTGTAGCCGGAGGCGAAGTGGCTGTCCTGCCGGCGGAGATACATCACCACCCGCGCCGCGCCGGTCCAGCGCGCCAGCAGGTCGCGCAGCGATGCCACCAGCTCCGGCGTGTCGAGCAGGCCGGACATCTGCTCGGCGGAGATCAGCACCAGGCGCGTGCCGGCGGGCAGCGCGTCCATCTCGCGCGCGAAGTCGGCGCGGAAGCGGGCGAGGCGCGCGGCGGGCTGCATCCCCTCCCAGACATTGGGGTGGAAGTGGCCGAGGCGCGCGACGGGGACCAGGGAGGCCGGCAGCAGCCCGTGGTTCGCGTGGCCGGGCGCCACGGGATAATGCACGCCGAGCGCCGACAGCGCCTCCCTCCGCGCGCCGAGGACGCGCTGGATGGAGGAGGTGCCGGTCTTGGACTGGCCGATGTGCAGGATCAGGTCGGGCTTCGCCATCGGCCGCTTCTACGCCAAGGCGCCGGCCGGCGCAGCCGGGTTCCGTCGCCGGCCGGCGTCGCGCGGCGGGCGCCGCGGCCTCGGCGCTTGCGGCGCATCAAGGCCGCGGCAGGCATCCCGGCCCATGCTGGCGACT
>NZ_JAPSMD010000878.1 GCF_027856955.1 Falsiroseomonas oryzae
CCTCGGTGCGCGGGGCTGCCATGCCGCGCTGGTGCCGGGCGCGGCGCCCGACCTCGCCGCCATCGCGCAGCGCACGGGCGTGCGCGCGCTGGGCCAGGGCAGCTTCGGCATCTGCGTGCCCTCGATCGGGCTCAACGCCTCGCTCGCGCATCTCCCGCCGCGGCGCGGGCGTCTCGCGCTGGTCTGCCAGTCCTCCGCCCTGGCGCGCGCGGTGCTGGACTGGGCCGAGAGCGAGAGCGTGGGTTTCAGCCACGTCATCGGCATCGGCGGCAATGCCGATCTCGGCTTCGCCCATGCGCTGGACTGGCTCTCGCGCGATCCCGGGACGGGGGCGATCCTGCTGGACCTGCGGCGCATCAAGAACCGGCGGCAATTCGTCTCGGCGGCGCGCGCCGCGGCGCGCACGCGCCCGGTTGTGGCGATCCGCGCGGGCGGGCGGCTGATGGATGCGACAGGCACGGCGGACGCGGTGATGGAGGCGGCGCTGCGCCGCGCCGGCGTGCTGCGCGTGACGGGACTCGACGACCTGCTCTCGGCGGCGGAGACGCTGGCGCGGGTGAAGCTCTCGCCGCGTGGCGGCGCGGGCGACCGCATCGCCATCGTCTCCAACGCCACGGGGCTGGCGCATCTGGCGGCCGATGCGGTGCTGTCGGCCGGCGCGCGGCTGGCGGAGCTGCCGGACGAGGCGCTCGCCTGCCTGGCACTTGGCCTGCCGCAGGGCTGGGCCGGGCGGAATCCGATCACGCTTGGCCCGCTGACCGGCACGAAGCTGGGCGAGGCCGCGGCGATGCTCGCGGCGCTGCCGCAGGTGGATGCGGTGATCGCGCTGCACGCGCCTGTCGCCGGTGAGAACGCGGAGACCATCTCCGCCGCGCTGGCCGCGGCCGCGAAGGCGACGCGGGCGGCGCCGGTGCTGGTGTGCTGGGCCGGCCAGGCGACAGCGGGCGCGCAGCGGGAGGCGCTGGCGAAGGCGGGG
>NZ_JAPSMD010000879.1 GCF_027856955.1 Falsiroseomonas oryzae
TGCCGGGCAGCGCAGCGGCCAGCGCCGGCGCGACATGCCGCGCGATGCGCCCGGCGCCGATCAGCGCGACGCGCCGCGTATCCGGCCGCGCCAGCAGGCGGGCCGCCAGCCCGCCTGTCGCCGCCGTCCTGACCATGTGGAGCCAGTACGCCTCGACCAGCGCCAGCGGCCGGCCGTCCGACGCGTCGGCCAGCCAGAACCAGTCGCGCGTGGTCTCCCCGCCGGCGCCGCGGCTATCCGCGACCAGCCGGAAGCCTGCGACGCCCTGATCCGGCAGTACCGCTCCCTTCAGCTTGAAGACAGTCCCCCCGGCCGGCAGCGACATGGAGGACGGCTTCGACAGCACCTGGCGTCGCACCCCGTATTCGCGCCAGGCCGCCTCGACCGCGGCGAGCGCCTCGGCGGGCGTGACGAGTCCATCGGCTTCGCCCTCGCGGAGGATGAGGAAATCGTCTGCCATGCGCCTGCCATCGCTGTCGGGGCGCGGATGCTGCGCGGCCGGCGCCGCAGGGGCAAGCCGGGTTGCGGCCACCGGTGGGCAGGAGCCAGGATGCCCGCATGACGCTGCTGCTCTCCGCCTATGATTGCGACGGCCCGGGCGATGTCCGCGACCTGGCCCGCCTGCTCGCTGGCCTGCCGCGTGATCGGCTGCGTCGCCTCGCCGTCCTCGGGAAGACGGAGGGCACGGCGACGCTGAACGACTTCTCGCGCGAAGTGGCGATCGGGGCGACCCGTGCGGCCCTCGCGCAGGCCTGTGGCGCGGCCGTCGCGGAACAGGCCAGCCTGGTCTTCTCGACAGGCTGCGAGGGGGTGATCACGCCGTTCGGCTACCTCATTGCCGAACTTGCGGACGCCGCGCCGCGCGATCCGGCCGGGCCGGCGCGCCTCGCGCTCGGCGTTGCGGCGACCCCGGAGATCCCGGTGGCCGACCGTGGCGGCCGCGCCCATGCGCTGGCCGTGGCCGAAGCGGTGCGG
>NZ_JAPSMD010000880.1 GCF_027856955.1 Falsiroseomonas oryzae
GCCCTGCGCATCCGCCACCGCCTCGCCCAGGATGTCGTTGCTGCGCGCCAGCAGCGCCACGCGCGCGCCGGGCCGCACCGCGGCGTCCGAGAAGCCGCGGACCTGCGCCGCCAGCCCGCCCGGGCCGCGCCAGGCGGTGACGCCGAGATCGGTCACCAGCACCGCGACCGCCGATTCCGCCTGGAAGCGGCTGCGCGATCCGTCGCCCGGCCGCGCCAGCAGCACGTACATGCCGGGGCCGGCGGTCAGCAGCGCCTCCGGCAGCGGCAGCGCGTTGCGCACCAGCCGGTTCGGCTCGGCGGCCGGCATCTCGACGCGGCCTTCCCAGACCACGCGGCCCATATCCTCGGCCAAGCCGCCGGCCAGCCAGCTTTCCATCTGCTCGCCCGGCCGCCAGTCGCGCGTCAGGTTCACCAGGTTACGCTCGGTGATGCGCGTCACGCGCAGCGTCATCTGCGTGACGTTGACCGTCGCCACCGTCAGCCGCGGCTGCTGCCCGCGCGGCAGGATGAAGCCGCGGCTGTCGAAGACGATGCGCGGCGCGCGGTTCGGCATGGCGACGTTCAGCGTCGCGTCGCGCATCACGCGCAGCCCGTCCTCGCCCGGCATCCCCGCGCGCAGGATCAGGCGCGTGCTGCGCCCCCAGGGCAGCCCGGCAACGCAGATCTGGTCGCCCTCCTTCGTCACCGCCATGCCCGGCACGGCGGGCTCCGCGCGGATCCAGTCGCCCGGCTGCCAGTCGGTCCGCCGCGCCGGGGCCGAGGTGAAGGCGAGGCAGGCCCGCGCCGGCTCGGCATCCGGCTCCGTCCGCACCTGGCGCACCAGCAGGCCGGCGGCGCGGCGCGCGGCGGCCAGCGCCTCGCGGTGCTTCGCGTCCTCCGGCGCGCGCTCCACCACCGCCTCCAGCGCCTGGATCTGCCACATCGGCCGGTCCAGCCGGCGCAGCGCCTCCGCCATCACGAGCAGCGAGGG
>NZ_JAPSMD010000881.1 GCF_027856955.1 Falsiroseomonas oryzae
GCCGAGCGCGTGCAGCGCGGCGTCCCGCGCCGCACGCGCCGCCACCGTCTCCACCGCGAAGCGCCCGGTGCCGAGCGGGACCTCGGCGCGCAGCACGCCGCCGCCGGTCAGACCGAGCCGCTCCAGCGCCGCGGCGAGATCGTCCGCCGACTCGCGCAACTCCGCGACGATGCGCCAGGGCGCGCCGGGACTGCGCCCCTCCAGCCGATCCGGAAAGCCGAGGCGCAGGAAGGGCGTGGCCGGATCGTAGGACACGATCCAGTCCAGCCCGGTCGGGGCGCCGCCCTCCACAACCAGCAGCCGCGCCGAGACCGGCATCGTTGCCTCCGGCACTTGCGGCAGGCCGCGCAGTGGCAGCGCGCGCGGCGCCGCGGCCAGCACCACCAGGTCGCCGCCGAGGTCCCGGCCATCCGCCAGCGTCGCGCCCAGGATGCGCGACCCAGCGCAGCGCAGCGCGGCGATCCGCGTGCCGGTGAGCACCGTGACGCCAGCGCGCTCCAGGCGCGTCTCCATGGCCGCGACCCAGGCCCCGATGCCGCCCGCGCGCGGATAGAGATAGGCGGGCGCAGAACCGCCCGGTGCGTCCGCCGCGCGCGGATGGGCAAGCCTTGCACCCAGGAAGCCGATCGCCTGCATCCGCTCCGTCTCCGCGCGGTCGGCAATGACGATGCGCACGGGCAGCCGCGCCTGCGTGGCGTTCCAGGCTAGCGCCTCCGGCGCGGCACCGAGCAGCGACGCGCAGGCCGGACGCAGCGCGGCGTCGAGCAGCGTGGGGCCGAACATGGCCGCCAGCCGCGCCGCCAGATCCGGCGCGGCCGCGCCGGGGTCCGGCGTGTCGGCGCGCGCCAGCACCTCGTCCCGCGCCCGTGCCAACGTCGCGGCATCCAGCCCGCGCGCATCGAGGCAGCCGGTTTCCGTCACCAGCCGCCCGGCGACGACATGGCCTTCGCGCGGCAGCCGCCCAAGCC
>NZ_JAPSMD010000882.1 GCF_027856955.1 Falsiroseomonas oryzae
TGGCACCTCGCGCGCATCGCGGCGACCGCGCCGGAAGGGCGCGGCACGGTGCGCGTGACGCTGGTGCCGGAGCCGCCGGCCGGGTTCCGCCGCGCGGCCTCGGCCGCCGGCACTGAGGAGATCCTGCTCTCGCTCGAGGTCGCGCTGGACGGCGCGGTGGTGGAGCGCTGGGACGAGGCCGCGCTGCACCACGCCCATCCGCGCTACCTGCCGCGCCTGCTCGGACGCCGGGCCCTGTCGGAGGCGCTGCTGCCGCCGACCGTGGACGGTCGCGACCCCGAGACGGTGGCGGGCTCGCCCGACAAGGTCTGGGGCGGGCCGGAGGATCCGCCGGGCTCCGACTTCCTGCGTCCCTCCGCACTGCAGGACAATGACTGGCTGCTGCCCTCGGAGGCGCTGCTGGCGGCCCCGGAGGGGCTGGTAGCGATGGGCGCGGACCTGGTGCCCGCACGGCAGGGCCGCGATGCCGCGGAGACCACGCAGCGCAGGCATTTCCTGGAAGCGGCGGCGGTCTCCCCGGCGCATCTGGCAGGCGACGCGGATCATCGCTTTCTGGTCTTCGCGAACCGCCCGCCCGCGCTGGATGCGCTGGAGCAGTGGGACATCCGCCAGCCGCTCTCGCCCGCCGCGCTGGTCGTGCTGCCCGACCTCCTGCACCCCGCCCCGCCGGCCGATGCGCCGCCCGATCCGACGCCCGAACCGGGCGCGCCCTGCTTCGGCGCCTGCATCCCGCCGGTGCTGCCGGTGGTGCGTCCGGCGCTGACCTATCCGCGCCTCGGCGAGGACATGACGGAGCTGCGGCAGGTGCAGGCCGGCGTGGTCTCGGCCTGCGAGGCGCATGGCGCGCGGATCGCGCTGCTCGACCTGCCGCCCCGGCTGACGCCGGGCGAGATCGCGGCGTGGCGGCGGGCGCTGGCCTCGGACCGTGCGGCGCTGTACGCGCCCTGGCTGCTGGCGCCTGACGCG
>NZ_JAPSMD010000883.1 GCF_027856955.1 Falsiroseomonas oryzae
CGCGCTCGGCGAAGCGGACGAGCAGCTGGTCGGCCGCCTCCGGGTCGAAGGGGCGCGGCAGCCGCGCGGCGTCGAGCGGGGCGGCGGCGCCCCAGGTGGCTGGCGCGGCGGGTGCCGCCCCTCGGGTCTTGGGCATCCGGCAGGAGGGAAGCGGTGAGGCGGGCCGCCGGTCAAGTGGCCCGCGGCGCGCATCGCATCGCGCATTGGACCCTGGGCGCGGCGATCCTGGTGCTGTTGGCGCTCGCCGTGCTCGGCTGGCGGCTGGCGCAGGGGCCGATCGCGATGCCGCAGATCGCCCGCGCCATCGAGGCGGAGGCCAATGCGCCGGACGCCGAAACCCGTCTGGAGGTCGGCCGGGCCGCCATCGGCTGGGATGGCTGGCGCAGCACGGGGCTGACGCCGCTGCAGCTCCGCCTCTCCGACGTGCGGCTGCTCGGCCGCGACGGCACGGTGCGCGCGGAGCTGCCGGAAGCCGGCGTCAGCCTCTCCATCCCCTGGCTGCTGCGCGGCGAGATCGCGCCACGCCGGCTGGAGCTGCAGTCCCCGGCGCTGCATCTGCGCCGCGCGGCAGATGGTCGCGTCTCCATCCTGCTCGGCCGGACGGACAGGGCACCGGCGGACGCGCCGCCCGGCGTGACGCCGCTCGAGGGGCTGCTGGCCGAGCTGATGCGCCCGCCCAACGACGAGACGCCGCTCGGCGCGCTTGCCTGGCTCGGGATCTCCGGGGCGCGCGTGACGGTGGAGGATGCGGCGCTCGGCGCGACATGGTCGCTGGACGACGCGGCGATCGAGCTGCGGCGCCTGCCGGCCGGCGGCGTCAGCGGCCGCGGCCAGGCGATGCTCCATCTCGGGGCGGCTCGCGTGCCGCTCTCCGGCGGCGGCGAGGCGAGCGGGAGCCCCATGCGGGCGGCGCTGCGGCTCTCGCTGCCGGAGCTGCATCCTGCGGCGCTGGCCGGC
>NZ_JAPSMD010000884.1 GCF_027856955.1 Falsiroseomonas oryzae
ACGCGGTGGCGCCGGGCGTCGGCGCGGTGCTGACGCAGCACCGCACGGACCCGCGGCTCGGGCCGCGCGGCATCGCCCTGCTGCGCTCCGGCTGCACGGCGGAGGAGACGGTGGCTGCGCTGGTCGCCTCCACGCCCGACCATGGCTGGCGGCAGCTGGCCGCCATCGACGCCGCCGGGCGCACGGCGCATTTCCACGGCAGCCGGGTGAAGCCCGAGCACGGCGCGGCGCACGGGCCGGATGTCGTCGCCATCGGCAACATCCTGTCCAGCGCGCAGGTGCCGCGCGCGATGGCCGAGGCCTTCGCCGCCGGCCCCACCCTGCCCCTGGCCGAGCGCCTGGTGCGCGGGCTGGAGGCGGGCGAGGCAGCCGGCGGCGAGCATGGCGATGTCCGCTCCGCCAGCCTGCTGGTCATCGGCGCGCATGACTTCGCGCTGGTGGATTTGCGGGTGGATGGCGACGCCGCGCCCATCCCGCGCCTGCGCGCGCTGTGGGAGGAGTACGCGCCGCTCGTGGACGCCTATGTCGTGCGCGTGCTGCGCCCGGACGAGGCGATCGTGCTGTAGCCTAGCCTGCCGCCGCCTCGGTCCGGCGGGCGCGCAGCGCATCCGCGGTGCGGCCGGCCTCCGCGGCTTCCACGCCGAGCCGCTGCATCGCGTAGTCCGCCATGCCGAGCGCCACCTCGCGCTCGCCCATCATCACCAGGCCGACGCCTTCCTCGGCTTCCAGCCACGCGGCTTCCTCATCGGAATGGGTGCGCACCACCGCGTGCATCGCCGGGTTGGCGGCGCGCGCCAGGGCGAGGACGGCGCGTGCCTCCACCGCGCCCGGCAGCGCCACCACCAGCAGGGCGGCGCGCTCCAGCGCGGCCGCTTCCAGCACCTCGGGCCGCGTGGCGTCGCCCCACACCACGGGCACGCCCTCCGCGGCCAGGCGTTCCGCCGCGG
>NZ_JAPSMD010000885.1 GCF_027856955.1 Falsiroseomonas oryzae
AGCTCGAGGAGATCGAGGACCGGCTGCGCCGCGCCCCCGGCGTCGCCGCCGCCGCCGTCCTCGCCGACCGCGACGCGCCCGGCGGTCCCCGCCTGCACGCCGCCGTCGCCGCCGCGCCCGACGCCCCGCCCGACCTCGAACAGGCGCTGCGCCGCGACCTGCGCGCCGCCCTGCCCGCCTACATGCAGCCCACGCGCCTGCTCGTCCTGCCCGAACTGCCACGCCTGCCCGGCGGCAAGGTCGATGGCGTCGCCCTGCTGGCGCAGTTCCGCGCCCTCCCGCCACCTGACGGCGGCCCCGTCGATCCGCAGGTGGCGCGCGCCTGGCGCAGCGTGCTGGGCCGCACGGCAGAAACCAGCCTGTCCTTCCGCGAGGCCGGCGGCGACAGCCTCGGCTTCCTCCGCCTCGCGCTGGAGACCGAGCGTCTCACCGGCCATGCCGGCGTCTTCGAGGCGCTCCACCCCGACATGACCGCGGCCGAGATGTCCGCCGCGCTGCGCGCAGGCCAGGTGCGGCGCGGCGGCGTGCGGGTGTTCTTCCTGCCCGGCATGGGCGGCGACACCGAGACCCATGCCCGGCTGCGCGACGGCTGCCCGGGCATCGACTTCGTCGTCGCCCGCTATCTCTCCTGGCGCGACTTCGCCCGCGCCGGCGCGCGGCCGGAGGCCGATGCGGAGGCCGTGCTGCCGCAGGCACTGGCCGCCTTCGACCAGGGCCAGCCGCGCATCCTGCTCGGCTACTCCTATGGCGGCGCCATCGGTCACCTGCTCGCGCGCCACATGGCCGCGGCCGGACGGCCGGTGCAGGCGCTCCTCGTGCTCGACAATCCGCTGGCCGTCGGTACCGAGGAGTCCGGCGCCGCGCCGCCCGCCGGCGCGGCGGAGCCGCCGGCAGCCATGCTGCGCCGCTGGCTGCGCTGGCAGCGGCGGAAGCTCGGCGCGGA
>NZ_JAPSMD010000886.1 GCF_027856955.1 Falsiroseomonas oryzae
GCCGCGCCGCGCCGCCCACCCCGGCGCCGCTGCGCCACGCCGCCTGACGAGAGGAGGAGAGGACGCCATGGATATCGGGCACGCAACCGGGCTCGGCACGCAGCCCGTCGCGCTCCGCAGCGCCGTCGCGGCGGATGCCGAGGCCTGCGGGCGCATCATGCACGACGCCTTCGAGGAGATTTCCTCGGCGCACGACTTCCCGAAGGACTTCCCCTCGCGCGAGGCCGGGATCGCCCTGGCGAAGGCGATGATCGCCGACACGCAGGTGTTCGGCGTGGTTGCGGAGGCCGGTGGCCACGTGATCGGCTCCAACTTCCTCGACGAGCGCGACGAGGTGCGCGCGGTCGGGCCGATCACCGTGGATCCGCGCTGGCAGGATGGCGGCGTCGGGCGGCGGCTGATGCAGGCCGTGCTGGACCACGCCGAGGGCGCGGCGAGCGTGCGGCTGGTGCAGGCCGGCTACCACATGCGCTCCCTCGCGCTCTATGCGTCGCTCGGCTTCGAGGTGAAGGCGCCGCTGCTGCTGCTGGACGGCCAGCCGCGCGGCGCGCTGCCGGCGGGTGCGCGGGTGCGGCCGATGACGGAGGCGGACGTGCCGGCCTGCGACGCGCTCTGCGCCACGGCGCATGGCATCTCCCGCCGCAACGAGCTGCAGGCGGCGGTGCGGCGCTTCGGGCCGGTGGTGCTGGAACGGCGCGGCCGCATCCTGGCCTATCTGACGGCGCCGGAACTCTGGCTGATGAACCACGGCGTGGCGGAGACCGAGCAGGACATGGCCGCACTGCTGGCCGGCGCGGCGGCGCTGCAAGGGCGTCCCGTCGCGCTGCTGCTGCCCAGCCGCCAGGCCGGGCTGCTGCGCTGGTGCCTGGCGGCGGGGATGCGCGCCGTGCAGCCGCTGACGCTGATGGCGCGCGGCAGCTGGCGCGTGCCGGCGCGCTGCT
>NZ_JAPSMD010000887.1 GCF_027856955.1 Falsiroseomonas oryzae
CCATCGGCCTGCTCGCCGCTGGCCTGGCGCATGACGTGAAGAACCTGGTGCAGTCCGTGCGCAGCGGCGCGCGGGTGATGCAGCGCCGCGCCGAGGATCCGGAGGAGGTGCGGCGCTGTGCCGGGCTGCTCGGCGACGCGGCGGAGCGCGGCGGGCGGCTGGTGGATGCCATGCTGGCCTTCGCCCGCGGCGGCGGCGCGCCGGACCAGCCGGCGCCCAGCCTCGATGTCGGTGCCGCGCTGGCAGAACTCGCCGAGCTCCTGGCCCGTACGCTGGGCGGCAGCTGGCCGGTGCGCACCCAGCTCCAGCCCGGCCTGCCCGGCGCCCGCGGCGACCGTGCGGGGTTCGAGGCCGCCATCGTCAACCTCGCCGCCAACGCCCGCGACGCCATGCCGGGGGGCGGCCTCGTCACCATCGCCGCCTGGGCCGAGACGCTGGAGACGCCGGCGGAGGAGGCGGGGCTGCGGCCCGGCGACTACGTCGTGGCGGCGGTGATCGACGGCGGCGACGGCATGGACGCCGAGACCCTGGCCCGCCTCGGCGAGCCGTTCTTCACCACCAAGCCGCCGGGCGTCGGCACAGGCCTTGGCCTGGCGACGGTGCGCGGCTTCTGCACGCGGAACGGCGGCGCGCTGCGGTTCGAAAGCAGCCCGGGCCAGGGCACCACCGCGGCCATCTGGCTGCCGGCCGCCGTCTGAAGCGACGACGGCCCCCTATTCCGCCGCCGCGCCCCAGGCGGCGCGCTTGCGGTACAGCGTCGAGGGGCTGATGCCGAGATAGGCGGCGGCCTTCGGGATGTTGCCGTCGCACAGCGTCACCGCGCGCTCGATGGCCTCGCGCTCGATCTCCGCCAGCGGGCGGATCAGACGCGAGGCGTCGGCGCCCGGCAGGCTGCGCGGCGGGGCGGGCTGCGGCGCGGGCGGCTGGCTCGCCGGCGGCTC
>NZ_JAPSMD010000888.1 GCF_027856955.1 Falsiroseomonas oryzae
GTCGCCGTCGCCGCGCTGATCGTGGCGCTGGTCGGCGCGGATCCGCGCGCCCTCCCGCCGCTGCTCGCCGGCGCGGCCGTGGCCGGGCTGCTCGGCGTGCTGGCGGTGCAGGCGCTGACCCGCACGAAGCGCATCCGGGAGGATGCCGCGATCGCCATCGTCCTCTCCTCCTTCTACGCCGCGGGCGTCGCGCTGCTGTCCTGGCTGCAGACGCTGCCCGGCGCGGCGCAGGCGGGACTGTCGAAGTTCATCCTCGGCCAGGCGGCGGCGATGCGGGCGGAGGACGCGATGATCGCCGCCGGCGTCGCCGCGCTGTGCCTGGTGCTGGTCCTGCTGGCCTTCCAGCGCTTGCGCGCGGTCGCCTTCGATGCCGACTTCGCCCGCGTGCAGGGGCTGCGCACGGATCGCACGGACCTGCTGCTGCTTGGCCTGATCGTGCTGGTCTGCGTCAGTGGCCTGCAGGCAGTCGGGCTGATCCTGGTGGTGGCGCTGCTGGTGCTGCCGGCCGCGACCGCGCGCCTCGTCACCCACCGCCTGCCGCGCATGCTGGCGATCGCGGCGGCCAGCGGCGCCGTGTCGGGCGCGGCGGGCGCCTATCTCTCGGCGATCCGGCCGGAGGTGCCGACCGGCGCCGCGGTGGTGCTGGTGGCCGCCTGGTTCTTCACCCTGGCGCTGCTGGCGGCGCCGGAACGCGGGCTGGTCGCGCGGCTCTGGGTGCTCATGCGCCGTCGGCTGGCCGCCGACACCGAGCATTTCCTGCGCGCCGCCTGGGAAGCGCAGGAAGCCGCGGGCGCCGGTCCGGGCACGGCAGGCGACCGCTGGGCACCGATCGGTGCGGTGGCCGCCGCGCGTGGCTGGAGCCGCGGCAAGGCGCGGCGCCTCGCCTTCTGGCTCTCCCTGCGCGGCCTCGTGGCGCGCGCCGAGGGTTCCGTCC
>NZ_JAPSMD010000889.1 GCF_027856955.1 Falsiroseomonas oryzae
CGCGGCTCGACCGCGGCGCGATGGATGCGCTGGCGCGCGCCGATGCGCTGCGTTCCCTCAGCGCCGGCCGCCGCCATGCGCTGTGGGACGCCGCCGGCGTGGAGGCCGCGCTGCCCCTCTCCGAGGCGCGCGACGGCGCATCCCCCCTGCTTCCCGCGGAGACCGCGGGCGAGGAGACGGTGCTGGACTACGCCGCCACCGGCCTCTCGCTGCGCCGCCATCCGCTCGCGCTGCTGCGGCCGCGCCTGGCGGAGTTCGGCGGCGCCGACACACGCGCACTGAACGCGGCCCGCCAGGGACGCTGGATCCGCGTGCCGGGCCTGGTGCTGGTCCGCCAGCGCCCCGGCAGCGCCAAGGGCGTGGTGTTCTTCACCGTCGAGGACGAATGGGGCACCGCCAACCTGGTGCTCTACCCCGATATCGTCGCGCGCGACCGCGCCGCCGTGGTCGGCGCCCGCCTGGTGCTGGCCGAGGGCCGGGTGGAGCGCATGGAGACCTCGGAAGTGCCCATCATCCACCTGGTGGTGCGCCGGCTGCACGACTGGTCCCACCTGCTCGACGGGCTCCATGCGCTGGAGGAGGCGAAGTGGGACCGCGTGCTGGCGAATGCCGACGAGGTGCGCAGCCCCAACCTACACGACCCGCGCGACCCGGCGATCCGCGCGGCGAAGCGGGGCTCGGCGGTGATGCCCCCCTCCCGCGACTTCCGGTGACGGCCCGATGCAGTATTTGCGACTCATTCGCAATTGCACTACCCTGCCGCCGCAGCACAGGGAGACCACCACCCCATGGCGACACGCGGCCTGCCCGCCTGGCCCTATACCGGCACCGCCCCCGAGGACCTGCCGCCCGCCGAGCGCCTGCTGATCGATGCCGCCCGCGCCTGGGCCGCCGCCTGCCGCCGCGGCGAGCCGCCGCTGCCCGGCCTGCGCC
>NZ_JAPSMD010000890.1 GCF_027856955.1 Falsiroseomonas oryzae
GACTCGGGCGGCCGCGGCGGGCGCGTCGTCGCGGTCTGCGGCGCCCGTGGCGGCGCCGGCACCACGACCATCGCGGCCAACCTGGCGCTGTCCGTCGCCGGCGCCACGCGCGGCCATGTCGCGCTGGTGGACCTGAACCTGCGCGGCGGCACCATCGGTCTCTCGCTCGGCATCAAGCCGGGCAGCGGTCTGCGCATCGCGCTGGAACAGCCGGACCGCGTGGATGCGCTGTTCCTGGAGCGCGCCGCCATCCCGGTGGCCGAGCGCGTGCGCGTGATCGCCGCCGAGGAGCCGATGGAGAGCAACCCGGCGACCACCGCGGAGAGCGTGCGCCGCCTGCTCGACCTCCTGCGGCACCGCTTCAACACCATCGTGGTGGACCTGCCCGGCCCGCCGGGCGAGGTGGAGCGGTCGGTGCTGTCCGCCGCGCGCCAGGCGCTGATCTGCTTCGGGCCCGACGTCGCCGGGGTGCGCGACGCGCTGGCGCTGAAACGCATGGTCGCGGGGATGGGCGCGGGCACGCACGGCTTGCTGGTGCTGAACCGTCTCGGCATCCCCGGCGGCCTCAGCCTGCCTCTGGTGGAGGAAGGCCTCGGCGGCCGGCCGGACTGCACCCTGCCCTGGCTACCGAAGCCGATGCTGCGTGCGCTGAACCTTGGCAAGCCGGCGGTCGAGCTCTGCCCGCCCTTCCGCCGTGCCCTGCTGCCGCTGGTCCGGGAGGTCTCGGGCGTCGCGGTCGAGCGGCGCGGACCGCCGGTGCTGCGCTGGTTCGGCATCGGGGAACGCCGGGCATGAGGGCCTTCGGCCGCCGCGCGGACGGCACGTTGCGGATCGCGCCGCAGCCGGCTCCCGCCGTGCCGCAGCCGCTGCCCGCCGCGCCGGCGCGGACCGAGGAGAAGGGCCCGCTGCAGGTGCTGCGCGGCCAGGTG
>NZ_JAPSMD010000891.1 GCF_027856955.1 Falsiroseomonas oryzae
GGCACGGCGCGCAGGCCGGTGGGCACCGCGTCGCCGGGCCGCGCGACCACCACGACTTCCGTTCCGCTGAACCGGTCGCGCGCGGCCGAGAGCAGCGCCTCGCCCGCCGCGCCGCCCTCCAGCACCAGGTGGCGCGGCGGTTCGCCGGGGCCGACCAGGCGGTGTAGCGCCTCGGCTCCGGACAGGATCTGGACGGGGCGCTGGCCGTGCAGCCGCCGCGCCGCGTCATGCGCCGCAGCGATCACGAGCGGATCGCTGGCCACCAGCAGAAGGCCCGGTGCCTCCGCAAGGCCGCGCCGCAGGCGCCGCAACATCGGTTCAGGATCCGGTCGATGCACCGCGTCGGGCAGCGCGGAGGAGGCGTTCGCACCCGGAAGCGGCATGCAGGACTCGATTCGGCGGAGTTGGTCTCAATTTGCTTAACCCGCTCCGCCTATTGCGGCAACAGACTAGCCTGCCCCGCTGCGGCGTGGAAGCCAAGGTTCTTCGCGCCAGCGGCGGCGGAGCGCCTCCTCCTGCCGCGCCAGCAGGCTTCCCCAGGCGGCCGGCGCCAGGAACCGTGGCACCTGCCCGGTCTCGCCGCAATGCGAGGTGAAGTCCGGGTCCGCCGCCAGGCTTTCCAGCCCTTCCAACAGCCAGTCGCGCCAGGCCGCGGGCGCATCCGGCGAGAGGGCGAAGCCGCGCCGCGTCGCGCCGAGCAGTTCCAGCCCCGATTCGCGCAGCGTCGGGAGATCCGGCAGCAGGGGCGACCGGCGGGAGGCCGCGACGCCGATCGCCACCAGCCGGTTCTCCCGCAGCAGGGCGATCGCGTCGGGCAGCGTCAGCGCGGCGGCCGCGACATGGCCCGCCGCAGCCGCCTGCCGCGCCGCCGCGGCGGAGGGGAAGGCCAGCAGCGGCCGGCCCAGCCGGTCCGCCAGGCGCATCCCGG
>NZ_JAPSMD010000892.1 GCF_027856955.1 Falsiroseomonas oryzae
CGCTGCCCGCCCCCGCCGCCATCCCCGGCGCCGAGCCGCCCGCGGGCGGCGAGAGCCTGGAGAGCCTCGGCCTCTACCCCGTCCCCGGCGAGCCCGACTGGGCCGCCGGCTTCAGCGAGTTCTGGCAGCCGGGCGAGGCCGGCGCGCAGGCGCGGCTCGCCCGCTTCGCCGCCGGCGCGCTGAAGGCCTACGACGCCGCCCGCAACACCCCGGGCATCGAGGGCTCCTCCGGCCTCTCGCCGCATCTGCGCTTCGGCGAGGTCTCGCCTCGCCAGGCCTGGCACGCCGCCCGCGCCGCCGCGAAGGGCAGCGGCGTCGAGACCTGGCTGAAGGAGATCCTCTGGCGGGAATTCGCCTATCACCTGCTGTGGCACCGGCCGGAGATGCCGCAGCGCAACCTGCGCGCCGAGTTCGACGCCTTCCCCTGGCACCCCGACGCCACGCTGCTGCGCGCCTGGCAGCAGGGCCGCACCGGCTATCCCATCGTGGATGCGGGGATGCGCCAGCTCTGGCAGACCGGCTGGATGCACAACCGCGTGCGCATGGTGGCGGGCAGCCTGCTGGTGAAGCACCTCCTGCAACCCTGGCAGGACGGTGCCGCCTGGTTCTGGGACACGCTCGTGGATGCCGACCTCGCCTCCAACAGCGCATCCTGGCAGTGGGTGGCGGGCTGCGGCACCGACGCCGCGCCCTATTTCCGCGTCTTCAACCCGGTGCTGCAGGGTGAGAAGTTCGACCCCGAGGGTGCCTATGTCCGCCGCTGGGTTCCGGAGCTTGCGAAGCTGCCCAAGGCCTTCCTCCACAAGCCCTGGGAGGCGCCGGCCGGCATCCTGGCCGCGGCCGGCGTGGCCCTCGGCCGCGCCTATCCGCGCCCGGTGGTCGGCCCAGCGGAGGGGCGCGCCCGGGCGCTCGCCGCGTTCGGCG
>NZ_JAPSMD010000893.1 GCF_027856955.1 Falsiroseomonas oryzae
AGACTTCCTTCTGCGGGGTTAGCCCAGCATGGCCAGCGTCGGGCGCAGCTCCACCGTGCCCGTCGCTGCGGCCGGGCAGCGCGCCGCCCATTCCTGCGCCGTGCCGATCTCCTCGACCTCGAGGAGGAAGAAGCCGCCGAGCTGCTCGCGCGCCTCCGGATAGGGGCCGTCCACCACCTGCGTCGCGCCGCTGCGCCCGCGCACCAGCCGCGCCGTCGCGGGCAGGTCGAGCCCGGCGCCGCCGCGGACCAGGCCGCTGGCGCCGAGCGCATCCACATACGCCTTCCAGGCCCCCCAATAGGCCGGCGCGCGCGCCGGATCGGTGCGCGCCGCGACGTCCTCGGCGCTCTCGTGAATCAGCATGGCCACCTGCATCGTCAGTCCCTTCGGTTGCGGCCGGCCGCATGCCGGTCCGCCAGGATGACGCAGGAGGGGAGGACATTTCGACATCCATCCGGCCGCGCGTTGCCGGCGGGCGCCGCGCTCAGCCGGTGGTGACGGCAGGCTCGGCGGCTTCCAGGATGCTGGCGACGCGGTCCGCCAGCTCGGCGCCGGTGATGGGCTTGCGCAGCAGGACGAAGCGGCCGCCGACCGCGTTGCCGACCGCAAGCGTCGCGGCATCCCCGGCATAGCCCGTCAGCAGGATGGCCGGCAGCGCGGGCTTGCGACGCTGCGCGGCGCGGATCAGTGCCACGCCATCCAGCCCGGGCATGGCGAGGTCGGTGACCAGGATGTCGAAGCAGCGCCCTGCCTCCAGGACGGCCAACGCGGCCGTGCCGTCGGCGGCCTGGGTGACGGCGAATCCCGCATCCTCCAGCTGGCCCGCCAGTACCTCGCGCACCACCGCCTCGTCATCCACCAGCAGGATGCGGCCCGGCTGGTCGCCGCGCGGCCGGCGGCCGGGGCGGTCGGGCGCGGGC
>NZ_JAPSMD010000894.1 GCF_027856955.1 Falsiroseomonas oryzae
GCCCTGCGGCACGTCCTCCGCCACCGCGGCCCCCGGCGCCACCACCGCGTCGGCGCCGACGGAGACGGAGGGCCGCGCCACCGCACCGGCCCCGACCAGCGCGCGCGCGCCGACCTGCACGAAGCCGCAGAGCACCGCGCCCGGGCCAACATGCGCCGCCTCGTCCAGCCGGCAGTCATGCTCGACGATCGCGCCGGAGTTCACGAGGACGAGCGCGCCGAGCACCGCCTCCGGCCCGATCACCGCGCGCGCCATGACCTGAGCCCCCGCCCCGATCCGCGCGGAGGGCGAGACCAGCGCGGCGGGATGGATCACCGCCGGCAGCGCCAGGCCGATCCGGGTGCAGGCCTCGCCGAGTGCCGCGCGCGTCGCATTGTGGCCGATCGCGATGGCGGCATGGCCGATGCCGTCTTCTCGCAGGCGCGCCAGGTCGGCCAGGGTGCCGAGCTGCGGCGCGCCCAGCACGGTGCCGCGCGGCGCGTCGTCCAGCACGCCGGCGACCTCCGCGCCCATCGCGCGCAGCGTCTCGATCACCGGCTTGGCGTGCCCGCCGGCACCGAGGACGGCGACGCGCATCATGATCGCGTCAGGCGGAACGGCGTCAGGCGAAGGCGGCATGAACGCGATGCGTTCATGCCGCGTCCGTCACGCGCCGGGCGAGACGATCATGCAGGCGCCGCGGCCGCGCAGCCGGTCGCAGGCCTGCTCGGCTGCACCGCGGTTGGCCAGCCCGACCACCCGCGCCCGGAACAGGCGCGAGCTGCCCTGCGTCACCGGCTCCACCACCACGCGCGTGCCGCTGCCGCCGATCTGGTCGCGGGCCTGGCCGGCCGCGCCGCGTGCCAGGTTCTCCGAGGCGAAGGCGCCGACCTGCACGCCCCAGCCACCGCCCGTCGCGATGGACGGCGTCGCG
>NZ_JAPSMD010000895.1 GCF_027856955.1 Falsiroseomonas oryzae
CCGGGTGCGCCGCCGGCAGCGCGCGCCAGGCCGCGTGCAGCACGGCGCGCTTGGCATCCCAGACGCCGGCATGGTCCACCGCATCGCGCGCGGCGAGCGCGCTGAAGGCCGGCGCCTGCGCATCCAGCGCAGCGCGCAGCGCCGGCAGGTCGCCAAGCAGCGGCAGCGCTGTCACGTCCAGGAAGATCGGATCGAGGAAGCGGCGGTCGGCCGGGTGGTAGGGGCTGGCCCGCGCGCGGTCGGTCGGGAACAGCGCGTGCGGCGGGCTGAGGCCGAGGAAGCCCGCGCCTTGCGCCTGTGCCAGCCGCGCGATCTCCGCCACCGCGGTGAAGTCGCCGATGCCCTGGTCTCCGGCGCGGCGCAGCGCATAGATCTGCGCCGCGATGCCGAAGCGACGCCCGCCCGCATCCAGCGGCGTCGGCAGGAACGCCTGGCGCGGCACGATCGCCAGGTGGCAGGGCGCCTCCGGCGCGGCCTCGTCGAACAGCAGGTGCCGGCCCTCCGGCACCGCGGGTAGCGGCACCAGTCGCCGCGCCGCGCCGCGTCCGTCCGGCAGCAGGATGCGGCGCGTCGCGCCGTCCTCCGGTGCGACGTCCAGCGCGGTCTCGCCGCCTGCCTCCAGCCGGATGCGCAGCCGAAGGCGCCGGTCGGAGAGCGGCAGCGACACCGCCGCATTCCCACGCTGCGCCGTCAGGGCCTGCGGCAACGCGCGCGGTCGCGAGAGCACGGCGAGCGACTCCCGCGCCTCCGCGTCGTTCCCCGCCGGCAGAAGCAGCGCGCCGAGCAGCGCGCGCAGCGTGTCCTCCGGCACCGCATGGCGCTCGCCGGAGATCGCGTGCCAATGCGGCGCGATGCCCGCCGCCTCAGCCAGCCGCGCCAGCAGCGCGGGATCGCCGCGCGCCGGGGCGCTG
>NZ_JAPSMD010000896.1 GCF_027856955.1 Falsiroseomonas oryzae
GCCGCCGTTCTGGCGGCCCTGCCCGGCGCGCGCGCCGTGGGGGGGTGCGTGCGCGATGCGCTGGCCGGGCGCGTGGTGCACGACGTGGACGTGGCCGTGCCGCTGCCGCCGGAGGAGATCGCGCGGCGCCTCTCCGCCGCCGGCCTCAAGGTGTTCGAGACCGGGCTGCAGCACGGGACGCTGACGGCGGTGCTGGACCGCCAGCCCGTGGAGGTGACCGCGCTGCGCCGCGACGTGACGACGGATGGGCGCCACGCCGAGGTCGCATGGACCACCGACTGGCGGGAGGACGCGGCCCGGCGCGACTTCACCATCAACGCCATGTCGCTGGCCGCGGACGGCCGGCTCTGGGACTATTTCGGCGGGCGCGAGGACCTGGAAGCGGGCCGGGTGCGCTTCGTCGGGGACCCGGCGACCCGGCTGGCCGAGGACTACCTGCGCGCGCTGCGCTTCTTCCGGTTCTGGGCGCGCTATGGCCGCGGCGCGCCGGACGGCGCGGCGCTGGCGGCCATCCGGGACGCAGTGCCGGGGCTTGCCGCGCGGATCGCGGCGGAGCGCATCTGGATGGAGCTGAAGCGACTGCTGGAGGCGCCGGACCCGATGGGCGCGCTGGAGTTGATGCGCGAGGCAGGGCTGCTGGCCGCGCTGCTGCCGGAGGCGGTCGGGCCGGAGGTGCTGGCCCGTCTTGTCGGGATCGGCGCGCCGGCCGATCCGCTGCTGCGCGTCGCGGCGCTGCTCCCGGCCGATGCGCCGGAGGCGGCGGCGGGGCTTGCCGCCAGGCTGCGGCTGTCGGGCGAGGAGCGCGCGCGGCTGTGCCACTTTGCCGCTTCGGCGCGATCCCCCGTGCCGGCGGTTTCGGACAAATCCTCCGGGGTGCTGCGGGCCTGGCTCGCGCAGCGCGGCCGGGCGCG
>NZ_JAPSMD010000897.1 GCF_027856955.1 Falsiroseomonas oryzae
GGCGCGATCCCGCCGGATGGCCACGCCGTCGCGGGGGAAGCGGCGTTCGGCAAGCCCGGCGCGGCGCTGCGCCACCCCGCCGACATCCCCGGCCCCGCCTGCGCCGCGGAGCATCGGCGCATGATCGACGAGGCCCGCGGCGTCGCGCGCGAGCGCATCGCGGAGGCCGTGAGCCTGCTGCGGCAGCAGCCCGACCATCCGCATGTGACGCGCTGGTTCGGTACCGCGCCGCGGCCGGAGATCGCGCTGCGCCTGCAGCGCACCGCGGCGTGGCTGGAACGGCCGGACAGCCTGAAGATCCTCTGCAACGACCTGCCGAGCTGCGGCAGCGCGCGCATGGCTTATGCCGCCATGGGCGGCCAGATGATCGGGCTCTGCCCGGCCTTCTTCCGCGCCGGCATGGGAGGCCGCGACAACCGCTGGGGTATCCTGATCCACGAGACATCGCATGTCGCGGCGGGCACGCTGGACCATGCCTATGGCCACACCGCGTCGCTGGTGCTGGCGAAGGCGGATCCGCGCCGCGCGGCGCAGAACGCCGACAGCTACGAGTATTTCGTGGAGACCCTGCCGCGCTGAGGCGCTCGGCGCACTTGCCGTGACGCGCCGGGCGCCGCAGGAAAGCCGCATGACCTGGACACGACGAAGGGCCTGCGCCCTGGCCGCGCTCGTCCTGGCCGCGCCCCGCGGCGCGGCGGCGCATGCGCGGCTGACCGGCACCGCGCCGGCGGAGGGCGAGACGCTGGCGACGCCCCCGCAGGAGATCGTGCTGCGATTCAACGAGCCGGTGCAGCTCACCGCGCTGCGGCTCTTCGCGCAGGACGAGTCGGAATGGCCGCTGCGCCGCACCCGCGACCTCGCGCCGCGGCCGGAGCACCGCGCCGGCATCGGCCGCGACCTGCCGCCCG
>NZ_JAPSMD010000898.1 GCF_027856955.1 Falsiroseomonas oryzae
TTGGTGATCCGCAGCACGGGCGTGACGCTGGAGGCGGTGCTGCCGCGCCTGCGGCTGGACGCCGCCGAGCTGCGCGCGGCCGACCCCGATGCGGCGGCCACGCTCCGGGCAACGCTGCGGCGAGGCGGCGTGCCGGTGGAACTGTCCGCGACGCTCCCGTCGCTGCGGGATCTGCTCGCGGCGCCGGACAGCGCCGTCCCGCTGCGGGCAACGCTGACCGCCGGCCCGTCGCGGCTGGCGCTGTCCGTCACGGCGAGGCGGACGGGGCTGGCCGGCGCGCCCATGCAGGCGGAACTGGCCACGCCTGACCTCTCCACGCTGGGGCCGCTGCTCGGCGTGACGCTGCCGGCGCTGCGGGAGGTCACGGCGCGCGCCCGCATCGCTTCGGTGCAGGATGGGGCGGCGTTCCGCCTCCAGGACCTCGTCGTGTCCGCGCGCGGGCTCGAGGCGGACGGGGAGCTCCAGGTCACGCCGGGCCCGCCCATCGCGCTTGCCGGGCGCATCGCAGCGCGGCGGATCGACCTCGATCTGCTCGGCGGGCCGGGGGGATCAAGCGCGGCGGCCCCCGGGCGCGTCATCCCCGACCTCGCTTTGCCCGTGGAGGCGCTGCGGACCTTCGACGCGACGCTGGACCTCTCGGCCGAGGCGCTGACCGCCGGCGGCATCGCCTGGCGGGCCGCGAGCGCCCGCCTGTGGCTGGCAGGCGGGCGGCTGCGCCTGCAGCCCTTTGCCGTCACCACGCCCGGCGGGCCGGTGGACGGGCAGCTGACGATGGACGCCGCCGCCACGCCCCCCACGCTGGCGCTGATGCTGCGCAGCCGCCCGGCCGGACTCGACCTCGCGGCGCTCAAGCGGGCGACGGGCTTCGGCATCGCCTTCGAGGGGCCGGCAGAGGTCGCGCTG
>NZ_JAPSMD010000899.1 GCF_027856955.1 Falsiroseomonas oryzae
CCGCCACCCGCTCGGCCCCGTTCGACAGCATGGCCCCGCCACCGCCGGCGGGCAGCGGCGCACGGGCCGGCGAGGTGGCGGCGAGCGCCACGGGCGGGTGTGGCCGGGCCTGCTCCTCGGCCCAGGCGGCCAGCACCCGGGCGCGGTAGGGCTCGGCGAATTCCGGCGTCTGGGAGTGGTAGGCGGCGGCCGCGGCCTGCCAGTCCGGGCGGCTCTGGCGCAGCTCCGTCAGGAAGCGGGCGGCGTACCGGGCGTTGGTGGCCGGGTCGAAGGCAGCGTCGAGGTTCGGGAAGGCGTCGGGATGATGGCGGAGGTTCACCTGCATGCAGCCCACGTCGATGGAGCGCACCCCGCGGGCCTGCAGGGCCTGCACCTCGGCGATGGCTGCCGCCTTGGTGGGAAAGAACTGCCCCCGCCCCTCGGCATTGATGGTCCAGGGCCAGGGGTGGAAGGTACCGGTCTCCGGGTCGCGGCGGCCGGATTCCACGCGGCCGATGGCCATCAGCAGCTGCGCCGGGATGCCTGCGGCGCGCTCCGCCGCCTGGATCGCGGCACGGCAGAGCCGGCCGGGCTCGGCCAGGGCGGGGCTTGCGGACAGCGAGAGCAGCAGGGCCAGCAGGACGCGCATGGCCGGCGCGGCGCAAGCGTCGTGCCAGCCGGGTCGCCTAGCCGCTTTACCGCTTTACGGCTTTGCCAGGCTCGGCCGCCGTGCGGCTTCGGACAAATTCCCCGGCGAGGATCGGCTTGGCTTCTTTTCCTAGCACGACGCCGCCAGATCGGCCAGGACGATCAGAGGCTCAGCAGGGGGTCTGCGGGCCGCGCGGCGGGCGTGGCCGCGCCAGCTGGCTCCGCCGGGGCTGGGGGGGTCGGCGCGGGCGGCTCCGCCGGCGGCGCGG
>NZ_JAPSMD010000900.1 GCF_027856955.1 Falsiroseomonas oryzae
GCGAGATTCAGGGCGCGCAGCGCCGCCTCCTGCCCGCAGGCCCAGGCGACGCCGCGGAAGGGCGGGTTGGCGCGGCACCACGCTGCCAGCAGCGCCTCCGCCCGGGCCAGGTGATCGCCCGCGGGATCGAGCCGGGAAGCCTGGGCCAGCAGCGGCAGCGCGGCCAGCCGGCTCGCCTCCCACACCGGGCGGGCGCCACCACCGCGGTGCAGCAGGAGCGACAGGGCCGGCGCGGCGGGATCGAAGCTGCCATGCCAGTCCGGCGCCTCCGGCAGGGCCGCGACGGCGGCATGGATGCGGTCGGCGGCATCCACGGCCAGGGGCGCGGCCAGGGGCGCGGGCAGGGGCGGTGCGAAAGGCGGCAGGAACGGACCGGCCGGCGTTGCCTGCGCGGCCAGACGCAGCTGGATCACGCCCGCACGGCGCAGCGCGAGGTCGGCCAGTCGCAGCACCACGGGGCGCAGCCCCAACCTGGAGGCGACATCGAGCCGCAGGGCGAGGCGCTGGGCTGTATGCCGCAACCCTGATGCAACCAGGCCGGCTGTCGGAACCTGAGATGAGACTTGGTCGGACATGACTTGCATGCCTATGCTACACTCAGTCGTTAATTCCTCGGTGCTAATTCGTGTTAAGGTTGAGAGCCCTCAGCCCGATTGCCTTGCTGCTCACGCTGCTGCCCGCCCTGGCGGCGGCGCAGCCGGGCCCGGCCCCGACCCTGCCAAGCCTGGGCGCGCCCGCGCTGCTGCCACCACCGCTGCCGTCCACCCTGCCGAACGGGATGCCCCTGCCGCAGCTGCCCGGCGCGTCCCAGCAGGACATCATGCAGCGCATCCTGGATGCGGCGGGCGGCCGCGCGCCGCCGGCGCCGCCGCCCATGCCGGCGCCTGCCGG
>NZ_JAPSMD010000901.1 GCF_027856955.1 Falsiroseomonas oryzae
CTCGCGGTCGGCGAGGCGACGGCGGCGGAGGCGCGCCGGCATGGCTGGGACCGCGCGGAAGGGGCGGCCGGCACTGCGCAGGACCTGGCGCGGATGGCGAGCGCGCGGCTGGATCCGGCCGCCGGGCCGCTGCTGCTGGCGGTGGGCGAGGGCTACGCCCTGGACCTTGCCGCCGATCTGCGGGCGCGTGGATTCCGCGTCATCCGCCGGATCGCCTATGCGGCGGCACCGGCCGGCAGCCTGCCGGAAACCGCCCAGGCGGCGCTGGCGGCGGGCCGGGTCGGTGCCGTGCTGTTCCACTCGCCACGCTCGGCGGTGTGTGCGATGCATCTGCTTCGGGCTGCGGGTCTCGCGGCAACCGTGCGGCGCATGGACGCGCTGGCGATCAGCCGGAGGGTGGCGGAAGCCGCCGCCGGTGCGGCCGCCCCGTGGTCCTGGCGTGCGGTTCGCGTGGCTGCGCGGCCCGAGGAGGACGCGCTGCTGAGGCTGCTCGGCAGGCGGGGTGAACCCGCCGGGGCCGGTGGTCCGACCAAGTCAGGAGAGCCATGAGCCCGCCCACCCCGCCCCCGACCTTTCTTGACCGCCTGCGCCGGTTCGATCCCACGGTGCTGCCCATCGTGGTGGCTGCAATCGTGCTGGTCGGCGCCGTGGTCTGGCTGCTCGGCCGTCCGCTGCCGCCGCCCCAGGCGGCGGGGCCTGACCCGCAGACCGCCCAGCAGCTGGCGGAGCTGCGCGCCGGGCTGGCGCGCACCGAGGGGCTGACCACCCGAATCGCCGCGCTGGAAGGCGTTGTGCAGCGGGTGAACGCCCTGGAGTCGCGCCCGGCCCCTGCCGCGGCCGACCTGGCCCCGCTGCGGGAAGCGGCGGCGGCGGCAACGGCCCGCGCCGA
>NZ_JAPSMD010000902.1 GCF_027856955.1 Falsiroseomonas oryzae
CCGGGCTGGTGCGCCAGGCGCTGCTGGCGACCACGGCTCTGCTGCCGGCCGCGCTGGTCGCGGCCATGCCGGCGGCCGCGCAGGCGCCAGCAGGCGGCCAGGTCACGGCGGGCAGCGCGACCATCAGCCAGTCGGCCACGACGACGCAGGTGAACCAGTCCTCCGCGCGGGCCGTGGTGGACTGGCAGCGATTCGATGTCGGCCGCAACCACACGGTGCAGTTCAACCAGCCCTCGGCGCAGGCCTGGACGCTGAACCGGGTCAACACGCCCGACCCGTCCACAATCGCCGGGCGCATCCAGTCGAATGGCGGCGTCGCCATCGTGAACCAGTCCGGCGTCATCTTCGCGCCCGGCGCGCAGGTGAATGTCGGCAGCCTGATCGCCAGCGCCGCCGGCATCTCGAACCAGAACTTCATGGCCGGCCGGATGGTGTTCGACCAGCCGGCGCGGCCCGGCGCACGTGTCGAGAACCACGGCAGCATCACCGTGGCGGAGCGCGGGATCGCCACCCTGGTCGGGCCGGGGGTGGCGAATTCCGGCACCATCCGCGCGCGCCTCGGCCGCGTCGCGCTGGCGGGCGCCGAGACCTTCACGCTCGATCTGGCGGGCGACGGCCTGATCGCGCTCGACGTCACGGGCTCGGTGCAGCGCGCGCCGGAAGGCGCGGTGGCGCTGGTGACCAACAGCGGCACGATCGAAGCACCAGGCGGGTCCGTTCTGCTCACCGCCGATGCGGCGCGCGGCGTGATCGACACGATGATGCGCAACACCGGCCGGATCAGCGCGGATGCCGATGCGGGGGCCGCGGCCGGGCAGGTCGCGATCCGCGGCGGCGCCGGCGGCGACGTGCGCGTGGAGGCCGGAACGGTCAGCGCGGCTGGCGCCGC
>NZ_JAPSMD010000903.1 GCF_027856955.1 Falsiroseomonas oryzae
CGGTCCTGCGCCCTGCGCTGCGCGACCATGAGGTGCTGGTGCTGCGCGACCAGGCGCTCCGGCCCGATCGCCAGGCCGCCCTCGCCGCCTGCCTCGCGCCGCCCGCGATGGGTCGGCCAAGCCCGCCGGCCCGCGCGCCGCATGTCCTGGTCGGGGAAGCCGAGGAGTTCGACGGGCGCTGGCGCGCGGACCTCGCCTGGTCGCCGGAGCCGGGCCGCGTCGTCGTCGCCGTCCAGGACGACGCGCGCGACGGACGCGTCACGACGGAGTTCGCCAGTCAGGTTGCCGCCCATGCGCGGCTGGCACCCTGGCTGCGTGACCGGATCGAGTTCCTGGACGTGGAGCATGCGGCGCCGCAGGACGGCGGCGCCGGCTTGCCGGGAGCGGTGCATCCGCTCGTGTCGGTGGACCCGGAGACCGGTCGGCGCGCGCTGCTGCTGGGCGATGCCGCGCAGCGCGTCGTCGGCCTGGCACACGCCGACAGCGACGACCTGCTGCACCGCCTGCAATCCGCCGCCACCCATCCGGCCGTCGTGCTGCGGCATGGATGGCGCGAAGGCGACGTCGTGATCTGGGACAGCCTCGCCGTACAGCACCGTTCGACCGGTCCGGCCGCAGGCCGGCTGCGCCGGGCCGTGCTGTGCGGCCCGCCGCCGCCCGGGCCGCGGGAGGTGACGATGCCCTGGGTCTCAGCCGGCTGAAGCGATGCCCGGCAGCGTGGCGGCAGGCTTCTCCGCCGCCACGCCCGCGCCGAGCGCCGCGACCTCGCCGATCACCACCAGGGCGGGTGTCGGCAGGGCGGCTCGGCGCACGGCGAGCGTGCAGGCGCCGAGCGTGCTGCGGAGCACCGCCTCGCCGGCCAGCGAGGCCTGCGCGATGACGGCCACGG
>NZ_JAPSMD010000904.1 GCF_027856955.1 Falsiroseomonas oryzae
GGCTGTGGCTGGCCGCGCGGCTCTATCCGGAAGCCGCGACGGCGGCGCGCGCGCTGGCGGCGCCGCTGGCCGTGGGCGGCATCGGCCTGGCCGCGCTGCTGCCCTTCGCGGCACCGGGCGCGTTGGGCGCGCTCGGCCTGCTGGCGCTGGTCGGCTTCGTCGCGGCGGCCGCGACGGCGCTGACCCCGGACGAACGGCGCGACGCGCGCGGCCTGCTGCGTCGCCCCTGGCGCATCCGCGCGGTGCTGAAGGGCGAGCCGGCGTGACCCTCGCCATCAACGGCCGTTTCCTGACCCAGAAGGTCACGGGCGTGCAGCGCTTCGCCGTGGAGGTGACGCGCGCGCTCGCCGCGGCCGGTACGGATCTTCGGCTGCTGACACCGCCCGGCGCGCCGGCCGCGCTGGACGGCATCGCGGCTGAGGTCGTCGGCACCCGGACCGGCCAGGCCTGGGAGCAGCTGGACCTGCCGCGCGCCGCGCGAGGCGCGCTGCTGCTGAACCTCGGCAACACCGCACCGCTGCGGCCGGGGCTGCGACAGGCCGTGGTGATCCACGATGCCGGCGTCTTCGACACGCCCGAGAGCTACTCCCTGGCCTTCCGCGCCTGGTACCGCGCGCTGCACCTGGCCCTGCCGCGGATCGGTGCGCGCATCGTCACCGTGTCGGACTTCTCCCGTGGGCGGCTCGCTGCGCGACTCCGGCTCGATCCCGCGCGGATCGGGGTGATGCCGGAAGGCGGCGAGCATGTGCTGCGCGCCCCGGCGGAGGCCGGCGTGCTGGCGCGCCACGGTCTCGCGCCGCACGGCTATGCCCTCGCGGTCGGCACGCGCGCGGCGCACAAGAACCTCGGCGCGCTGCGCGACGCGGCGGCGCTGCTCGG
>NZ_JAPSMD010000905.1 GCF_027856955.1 Falsiroseomonas oryzae
GTGCGGTCGGGCCAGGCGCCCGGCACCAGCGCCAGCAGCCCGCGCGCCGCCGGCCCGTTCGCCTCCAGCGTCACCTCGCCCAGCCGCGGCTGTGGGCCGAGCATGCCCGTGCCGGAGGCGACGATGTCGGCCTCCGCCAGCCGGCCCGACAGCCGGCGCAGCGTGATGCGGCCATTCTCCAGCGCGGCATCCAGCGCCGCCCGCTCCAGCACCGCCTCGCCCCAGCGCGCCTGCTCCGCGGCCAGCCGCAGGTTCAGGTCAACCGCGCCCAGCGCGCCGGAGGTCCGCGCCAGGTCGAGCCCGTTCGGCAGCCAGCGCGCCAGGTCCAGCCGGTCCACCGTCAGCCCCAACCCCAGCGCCGGCCGCGGCCCGTGCCGCAGCGTGCCCGCGCCGGACAGGCGCAGGTCCTCGAAGGTCGCGGAGAGTTCGGGCACCGCCGCCCGGCCCTCCTCCAGCACCAGGCGGAAGCGGCCCTCGCCGCGGCGCAGAAGCGCCGGGTCCAGCTCCTCCACCGGCAGGCCGAGGGCCGCCAGCGTCGCGCGGATGTCGGGCCCGGCGAAGCGTGCGGCGAGTTCCAGCCGCCCGCCGGCGGTGGCGCCGGCGAAGTCGAGCTCCGTCTCGCCGGGCAGCAGCAACGAGACGTCGGTGAGCGTCAGCCGCCCTTCCTCGAGGAAGGCAGAGCCGCGCAGCCGGCGCAGGGTGAGGCCGGCGAAGCCCGCCGCCTCCGCCGACAGGTCCACCGAGACCGGCCAGGGCCGCGCCCCGCCCTGGCGCAGCGCGGCGACCCAGCCATCCAGGTCCACCCGGCTCGCGAGCAGCGCCACGTCGAGGCGCGGTGCCGGCAGCAGCCGGAGCGCCACCGCGCCCCGCGCCGGCGC
>NZ_JAPSMD010000906.1 GCF_027856955.1 Falsiroseomonas oryzae
GCGGGTCACGGTGGTGCACGCCGTGGGCTGGCCGATGGAGCGCCAGCTCGACCCGGCCGCGGGGGCGCTGCTGGCCCGCCAGCTCGGGGCGACGCGCCGGCTGCGCTTCGCCATGCCGGCCGTGACCGAGGCGATCGAGGGCGCGCAGGCGGCGACGGCGCTGCGTCTGGCCGATGGCCGCCGGATCGCCTGCGACCTGGTGGTGATGGCGGTCGGCGTGCGCCCCTCCGTCGCTCTCGCGCATGCCGCGGGGCTGGAGGTGAACCGCGGCATCGCGGTGGACGACGCGATGCGCACGAGCGATCCGCGCATCCTCGCCATCGGCGAATGCGCCGAGCATCGCGGCCAGGTCTGCGGGCTTGTGGCGCCCGCGCTGGCGATGGCGGAGACGGCCGCCGCGACGCTGGCCGGCGAGGCGGCCTGCTACGTGCCGCAGCCGGACCCCGCCGCCCTCAAGGTCTCGGGCATCGCCGTCTGGTCAGCCGGCGAAGTCGCGCCACCGGACGCCGAGTCGGTGACGCTCTACGACGAGGAGGCCGGGCGCTACCGCCGGCTCTGGCTGCGCGACGGCAGGCTGGTGGGCGCCGTGCTCTATGGGGACACCGCCGATGCGCCCTTCTACCTCGACCTGATCGGCAGCGGCCGGCCGGTCGCGCCCTTCCGCGCCAGCCTGGCCTTCGGCGCCGCCTTCCATCCCTCCGCCCGGGAGGCCGCCTGATGACCGACGCCGCCTTCAGCGCCGAGCAGCAGGAATACCTCAAGGGCTTCATGGCCGGCATCGAGGCGCGGCGCGGCACGCTGCTGCCCGCCGCGCCGCCGGGCGAAGGCAGCGCGCCCCCGGACGCGCTGCGTGCCGCGCAGGACGCGACGCTCGCGC
>NZ_JAPSMD010000907.1 GCF_027856955.1 Falsiroseomonas oryzae
ACCGCGGTGGCGGGCTCGATCAACCTGGCCGCGGTGCGCGGCGACCCGCTGCGGCGCGACGCCAGGCTGCGGCGATTCCTGGACAGCGCACGCGAGATCGCCGCGGGCGGCGCCGGCCGGCTGCCGCCGGGCGGCTGAGGACGAAGTCCATGAGACGATACGACGCGCCCGCCCGCGCCGCCCGCCGCGCCACCCCGCCGTCCGGGGCCCGCGGCTGACATGCGCCTCACCCTCTCCACCCTGCGCTGCCCCGACACCGTCGCGCCGGAGACGCGCACCACTGGTGGCGGCGAGTTCACCATCGGCCGCGCGCCCGACAATTCCTGGGTGCTGCCGGACCCCGAGCGCCACCTGTCCAAGCGCCATTGCGTGCTCGCCTTCCGCAGCGGCGGCTGGCAGATCGCCGACACCAGCACCAACGGGACCTACCTGAACCGCGACGCCGAGCCGATCGGCCAGGGCCAGGTGCGCGACGTGCGCGACGGCGACCGCATCCGCCTCGGCGCCTACGAGATCGAGCTGCGCATCGAGGAGGAGGCGGCCGGTGCCGCGCCACAGCCGATCGGCCTGCATGCCGGCAGCGGCGTCGGTGGCGCGAACCCCTTCGACGACGATCCCTTCGCCGCCCCGCCGGCCGCCGCCGCGCCCACCCAGGCCCCCGCCTGGCGCGACCAGGACCCGCTGCTGCCGGCCGATTTCGATCCCTTCGCGCCGGCCGAGCCGGATCCCTTCGCCGGCCCGAGCATCGCCGACCACAGCCCGGCGACCTCGGACGCCTTCCGCCCGCCGCCGGTGACACCCGGCCCGGCGCCCGTGCTGCTGCCCGACGACTGGGACCTGGACGAGCCGCTGCTGCCGCCGGCCG
>NZ_JAPSMD010000908.1 GCF_027856955.1 Falsiroseomonas oryzae
GCCTGCGCCGGGCCCTGGTGGTGGCGACCGCGCCGCAGGCCGCACTGGCGGCGCGGGTCGCGGGCCTGCTCGGCGCCGCCACGGCCGGCGTCTTCGCCGAGGCGGCGATGCACACCCCCGTGGAGGTGACGGACCGCGCCCTGGACGAGTTCCGCCGGCGCAACGCGGATGGCGTGGTCGCCGCCGGCGGCGGCTCTGCCGTGGGGCTCGGCAAGGCGCTGTCGGTTCGCACCGGGCTGCCGCTGCTCTGCCTGCCGACGACCTATGCGGGCTCCGAGATGACGCCGATCCTGGGCGAGACGGCGGGTGCGGAGAAGCGGACGCGGCGCGATCCGCGCATTCTGCCGGCGACCGTGATCTACGACCCCGACCTGACCGCGACCCTGCCTCCGGGGATGGCCGCGGCGAGCGGGATGAACGCGCTGGCCCATGCGCTGGAGGCGCTCTACGCGCCGGACTGCAGCCCGATCGTCGCGCTGATGGCGGAGGAGGCGGTCGCCGCCCTGGCGCATGCGCTGCCGCGGGTCGTGGACTCCGCGGCGCAGGACGCGGCTCCGCGGGGCGAGGCGTTGTATGGTGCCTGGCTGTGCGGCGCCTGCCTCGGCCAGACGACGATGGGACTGCACCACAAGCTCTGCCACGTGCTCGGTGGCAGCTTCGGCCTGCCGCATGCCGAGACCCATGCGGTGGTGCTGCCGCATGTCGCCGCCTTCAACGAGGTGGCAGCCCCGACCGCGATGGCGCGCGTCGCGGCGGCCCTGGGCGCGCCGACGGCCTCGGCCGGGCTGTGGCAGCTCGGCGCGGCGCTGCCGCTGCCGCGAAGCCTGGCGGAGCTGGGCCTGGCGGAGGCCGACCTTGACCGG
>NZ_JAPSMD010000909.1 GCF_027856955.1 Falsiroseomonas oryzae
AGCAGCGCCGGGCCGCCCAGCAGGGCCCGGCGCGTCAGCCGCATCTCAGCTGGCGAGCTCGAAGCCCTGGCCCTGCACGAGCCGTTCGGCATTGCCGACGCTTTCCGAGAAGTTGTCGCGCCGCGCGATGTTGCTGGCGGCGAGCGAGCGGACATCGCCGCCTTCCGCGCCCACCGCGACGGGCGTCGGGCGCGTGCCGATGTTGCGCGCCTCGGGGAAGGCGTTGGCCGGGGCATAGCCGCGCACGCCGCTCGGCGTCTCCACCAGCGCGAAGCCGGCCGGGGCGGGCTGCAGCGTGACGCGCTCCCGCGCATTGACGCGGGCGATCTCGGGCGAGGCGGGGTCGGGTCGCAGCTTGAGGGGCACCGTCGCGCGCGCCTGCACGGGCACGGGGCGGCCGACGCTGGCGCCGGCGAGCACCTGGCCCTTCGTGCCGGGCGCCACGCTCTCGACCGCGGTATCGAACTCGGCGCCGCGCTGCGTGATACGGCCGTTGATGGACTGGGCGAGCTGGATGTCGCGCTGGGTGCGCGCGCGTTCGTTCGCCATCATCGCCTCGGCCTGCGGGCGCGAGAGGCGGCCGCTGGCGAAGTCCGCGCGGATGCGCTGCGCGGTCGCGACGCGGCAATCCATCAGCTGGTCGAAGGCGATCTGCGTGCGGTCGAGCTGCGCGTTCTCCGCCGCGAGGTCGAGGGCGATGCTGCGGTTGAGCGAAGCCTGGTCGGCCGCCTGCTGCTGGCGCGCCTGCAGATAGCCCACCGTGCCGCCGGTGACGCCGCCCGCCACGGCGCCGATCGCGGCGCCGGCCAGCACGTCGCTGCCGCGCCGCCCGGTCGCCGCGGCGATCAGGCCGCCCAG
>NZ_JAPSMD010000910.1 GCF_027856955.1 Falsiroseomonas oryzae
CCGCGCTTGGCCTGACGCATGCGCTGGCACCGCCGGACGCCGACCTGCCGGCCAGCCTGGCGCGGCTGCCGCCGCCGGGCGAGGCGGACCACCCCGCGCCCTGCGCGACCACGCCCGACGAGCCAGCCCTCATCGTCCTGACCAGCGGCAGCACGGGCCGCCCGAAGGGCATCGTGCATGCGCGCCGCACCCTGTTCTCCCGCCTGCGGGAACGGCGCGACCTGACGGGCATCCGCCCGGGCGGCGTGTATCTCTCGATCGCCGCGACCGGCAGCGTGGCGTGCCTCAGCCACGGCTTCACCGCCCTCAGCTCGGGCGGGCTGCTGCTGCGCGCCGAGCCGGCCCGGCGCGGGCTGCCCGGCGTGCTGCGCACCGTCGCCGCCCATGGCGGCGCGACGGTCGTCCACGGCCTGCCCGGCATCATCCGCACGCTGGCAGAGGCGCCGGAGGGTCCGCAGGCCTTCGGCCGGCTGGAGTATCTCCATGCCGGCGGCGCGGCCCTGCTGGCTTCGGATTTCCTGGCCTTGCGCACTCTGCTACCGGCGTCCTGCCGCATCGTCGCGAATCTCGGCTGCACGGAGTCGCAAAGCATCCTCTACTGGACGGTGCCGCCCGGCTGGCAGCCGGACGGCCCGCGCGTGCCGGCTGGCCGCCCGGCCCCCGGGCTGCAGGTGGCGCTGCTGGACGAGACGGGCGCGCCGGTGCCGGACGGCGAGGTGGGGGAGCTGGTGGTCACCAGCCGCACCATCGCCCTGGGCGAATGGCAGGATGGGCGTCCGGTCCCGACCCCGCGCATCGCCCCCGCGCCCGGCCGGCCCGGCGAGCGCGTGCTGCGCACCGGCGACGTCGCCCG
>NZ_JAPSMD010000911.1 GCF_027856955.1 Falsiroseomonas oryzae
TGACCGTGGACCCGAAACTGGCCCGCCCGAGGGGAGAACTTCCAGGCTTCACGAGCAGCCCTTCCGGGCTGCTTTGGCAGCGAATTCCTGAGGCGTCAGGTGCCCCAGGGCACTGTGAGGACGGGGCGCATTATAGTCCCGCCTCCAGGCCTCGATCTTGGCCTTGGCGTCCTCCAGCGACAAGAACCAATGCGTGTCCAGGCACTCGTCCCGCAGCCGTCCGTTGAAGGCCTCCACGAAGGCGTTGTCGGTCGGCTTTCCAGGACGGCTGAAGTCGAGCGTCACGCCGCGCTCGTAGGCCCAGCGGTCCAGGACCTTCGAGACGAACTCCGGGCCATTGTCGACGCGAATGAGGCGCGGTGCGCCACGACGAGCAGCGACCGCTTCCACCGCCTCGACCACATGCTCACCGCGGATGCCGCTGTCGACCATGATGGCCAGTGCCTCGCGCATGTAGTTGTCGACCAGTGTCAGCGCGCGGATCCGCCGCCCGTCGAAGAGCGCGTCGGAGACGAAGTCCATCGACCACTGCTCGTTCGGCCGCGTCGCCACCGGTCGCTCGCTCCGGCGCGCCGCTATCACGTGCCGCTTCGGCCGCTTGTGCCGCAGGCTCAGGCCTTCCTGCCGATACAGCCGGTAGACGCGCTTCCTGTTCACCGCCCAGCCCTCGCGCCTGAGCAAGATGTGGATACGCGGGTAGCCATAGCGGACCCGCACCGCCGCGATCTCGCGGATCCGCAGTCTCAGGGGCGCCTGGTCGTCACGGCTCGAGCGGTAGCGCTGCGACGAGCGGTGGAAGCGCAGCGCCGCGCAGCCTCGCCGTTCGCTCACCCCGAACCGGTCCTGC
>NZ_JAPSMD010000912.1 GCF_027856955.1 Falsiroseomonas oryzae
GGGGACGTCACCGGCTTGCCGTCGATTGCCGTCACCACGTCGCCGGGGCGCAGGCCGGCCTTCGCGGCCGGGCTGTCGCGCTCCACCGAGGCGACCAGCGCACCGCGCGCCGTCCCGCCCTCGCGCGCCGGCAGCTTCAGCGCGGCGGCCATCGCCGCATCCACCGGCTGCGTGGCCACGCCGACGAAGCCGCGCTCCACCCGGCCATGCGCCTGCAGGTCGGCGACGACGCGCTTCACCAGGTTGGACGGCACCGCGAAGCCGATGCCGACGGAGCCGCCCGTGGGGCTGAAGATCGCCGTGTTCACGCCGATCACGCCGCCATCCTGCGAGAACAGCGGGCCACCCGAATTGCCCTGGTTGATCGGCGCGTCCACCTGGATGAACTCGTCATAGGGGCCGGCGCCGATGTCGCGCCCGATGGCGGAGACGATGCCGGTGGTCACCGTGCCGTTCAGGCCGAAGGGATTGCCCATGGCGACCACCCAGTCGCCCGGCTCCGCCCGGTCGGAATCGCCCAGCGCCACGAAGGGCAGGGGCGCACCGGCCTCCACCTTGAGCAGCGCGATGTCGGTGCGCGGGTCGCGGCCGATCAGCCGGGCCTGCAGCTCGCGCCCGTCGTCCAGCCGCACCATGAGGCGCTGCGCGCCCTCCACCACATGGTTGTTGGTGACGATGTGGCCGGCGGCGTCGATCACGAAGCCGGAGCCGACGGCCTGGCCGCGGCCGGCGCCCGGGTTGGGCATGCCGGCGGGGCCGCGCGGCGCCTGGCCGGAGGCGGTGATCTGCACCACCGCCGGGCGGACGGCGCGCACCAGCTCCGCGAACCCGGCGGAGGGCGCGGCG
>NZ_JAPSMD010000913.1 GCF_027856955.1 Falsiroseomonas oryzae
GGGCACCAGCATCGCGGCGCGCTGGACCTGCGCCGGGGCCGGGCGGGCGAAGGGCGGGGCGACGCCCACGAAGCCCGGCGCCGGGGATTGCGGAGCACAGGCCGCCAGGCCGACAAGGGCGGCAAGGGCCAGCGCGGCCCCCCCACGGCGAAGCCGTGGCCACAGGCCACCGCGGCGGAGCCGCGACCACACGGGAAGGCGGCTGGGCGGCAGCCCGGTGTCGCGGGGAGGCGGCGAGGCGGATGACGGCAAGCGGCGACCCTCCTGGTCAGGCGGCCCCCCGCGAGGCGCCGCAGGGGCTTTCTCTCGTGGCGACGCCGATCGGCAACCTCGGCGACCTGTCGCCGCGGGCCCTGCAGGTGCTCGGCGCCGTGGACGCCGTGCTGTGCGAGGATACGCGGGTGACCGGCCAGATGCTGACCCGTTATGGCGTCTCCGCGCCGCTCCTGCCACTGCACGACCACAACGAATCCGAGATGGTGCCGCGCATCCTGGAGAGGCTGCGCGCCGGGCAACGCCTGGCGCTGGCTTCGGATGCCGGCACGCCGCTGGTCTCCGACCCGGGCTATCGGCTGGTGCGGGCGGTGATCGAGGCGGGCCTGCCGGTGACGGCGGTGCCCGGGCCGAACGCCGCGGTGGTGGCCCTGACCCTGTCGGGCCTGCCGCCGCATCCCTTCCTGTTCATGGGCTTCCTGCCGCCCAGGGCCGGGCCGCGCGGGGCCGCCATCGCGAAGCTGCGGGCCGCCGAGCGGGCCGGGCTGGCCGCCACCCTGGTCCTGCACGAGGCGCCGCACCGCCTGGCGGAGGCGCTGTCGGCCCTGGCCGAGGGGCTCGGCCCCGACC
>NZ_JAPSMD010000914.1 GCF_027856955.1 Falsiroseomonas oryzae
GGAGACCGACGCCGCGGCCTGGCTCGACGACCTGCTGCCCCGGCTGCCCGAGCCCGTGCTGCTGGCGGCGGGCGCGGAACTTGCGCGGTTCGAGAGCCCGCGCAGCAGCGACGCGCTCCGCCGCCTGGCGCCGCACCTCTCCGACGCGGCCGCCGCCGGCCTGGTGGACCGCATCGCCAGGCCGAGCTTCCCCTCCTTGCGCGGCAACCAGCACGCGCTGATCGGCCTCGGCCTCGGCGGGAGCGCGGCGACGCGCGCGGCGGTGCTGCGCGCGCATCTCAGCCGCTATCTCATGCGCGAGGAGCCGGACGAGGTGCTGGCCGCCCTCGCCCCGCACCTGCCGCCGGAGCTTCTCCGCCTCGCATTCGAGAAGACGACGGAGTACAGCCATCATGGCCGCCTGCGCATCCTGGCCCCGCTGCTGGAGGCGGCCGGGCTGCTGGACGCCGCCTGCGAATGGGCCCGCACGACGGTCTATGCCGGGGAGAAGATGGCGGTGCTGGCGCCCGCCCTGCCCCCCGACCGGCTCCGGCAGGAACTGGTCGCCATCGCCGGCAGCGACTCGATCTGGGCCGTGGACGCGCTGGCAGGCGCGCTGTCCGCCTGGCCAGGCAGGCTGCCCGACGACCTGCTGGCGGCACTGCTCGACGCGGTGCGGCGCAACGCGGCCACGCATCGCCGGGCCGCCATGCTGGCCGTCATCGGCGGCCGGCTGGACGCGGCGCAATGGCCACCGCTGCTCGACCGGGTGTTCGAGGCCGGCGCGGAGGGCTACGTCCTCGCGGGCGACCTGCGGGGGATGCTGCCGGCGCTGCGCGCGGCGGGGCAGCTCGAC
>NZ_JAPSMD010000915.1 GCF_027856955.1 Falsiroseomonas oryzae
CGGCCGAGAGCCGTGCCGCAGCCAGGCGGGCCCGGATGCCGGCATCGTCGGGCGCGAGGCGCACCGCCTGCTCGAAGGCCTGGACCGCATCCCGCGGACGGCCCGCGCCGCTATGCGCGCGGCCGAGCATGTCGAAGGCCTCGGCGTCGGCGGCATTGCGCTGGACCAGGCGGCTCAGCGTGGCGGCGGCGGCGTCGGGCCGGTTCGTCTCCAGCTGCAGCGTGGCGAGCATCTTCGCGCCGCGCGGGTCGTCCGGGCGGCGCGCGGTGTGGCGCTGGGCGGCGTCCTCGGCCAGGGCGGGCTGGTTCAGCGCGCGCTTGACCGTGGCCAGAAGCAGCAGCCCGTCCGGGATGTTGGGCAGCACGGAGCTCAGCCGCTGCAGCGTGTCGTCGGCGGCGCGCCAGTTCTGCTGCCGCGCGGCGAGCATCGCGGTGAGGTAGGTCGCCGGCACGCTGCCGGGAGTGACGCGCAATGCGGCGTCGATGTCGGCACGCGCGCGCGCATCCTCGCCGGTCCGGATCAGCAGCTCGGCGCGCAGCACGCGGCCCTGCACATTGCCCGGCGCGCGGGTGAGCAGCCGGTCGAGCGTGGCGATCGCCTCCGCCGGCTGGCCGCGCTCGGTCTGGAAGGAGGCCTTGCGCAGCGCGGCCTCGGCGCTGTTCGGGTTGGCGGCAAGGGCGCGGTCCACCGCTGCCTCCGACGCGGCGCGGTCGCCTTCCACCAGCGCCAGCGTGGCAGCGGCCAGATGCGGCTCGGCAGTGTTCGGCGCGAGCCGCAGCGCCGCCGCGACCGAGGCGCGGGCCGCGTCGCGCTCGTTCAGCGCGAGTTCGGC
>NZ_JAPSMD010000916.1 GCF_027856955.1 Falsiroseomonas oryzae
GCCTCCGGCACGTCGGCCAGCAGCGCGGCGACGGCGCGCAGCGCGTCCTCCGGCAGTCCCTCCGCCTCGGCGCCGCGGGGGATGTCCGCATCGTGGCGCGCCAGGCGCCGCACGGCAGGCCACAGGCCCTTCTCGCGGCGCGGCATCGGCCAGGCGGCCTGCCCTTCATCCAGGAAGGCGGCGAGCCAGCGGATCATGACCCGGTTGACCGCCGAGGGTGGCGTCCTGCGCGGCGGCAATTCCGCGTCCAGGGCCGCGGCGCGCGCCGCCTCCGGCCGCCCGTGCCGCCGGGCGACATCCACCAGCAGCCGCGTGTCGATGCGGCCATCCGCCAGCGCCTCCTTCAGCACGGACGCGGCGGGGTAGGGCCGGCCGCCGAACAGCGCCGCGGCGGTGCGGGCGGCATGCTCGAAGGGCTGGTCCTCCAGCCCCTGGAGCGGGTTCGCGGCGATGAAGCTGCGCAGCGGCCAGTAGGGCGTGACATGCGCGGCCGCGATCTCGATCTGGGCGGCAAGGCGGGCGAGCTCAGGCATGGTAGGCCTCCCGGCGGTCGGTGACGGTGGGCGCGGCAGGCTGGGAGAGCCGGAGCACGCGGACATAGAGCGCGGTGGAGCGCCGATGCAGCCCGGCCGAGACGGCGACCCAGGCCAGCACGAAGGCGCCGGCCACCACCAGGTGCAGGACGGTCAGCGGCTGGGGCGCGGTCAGCCCGGGGGTGGAGGCGAGCAGCCGCTCGATCCCGGCGACCAGCCCGCCATAGGCCAGCCCGGCCACGCCGAGCGCCGCGGGCACGCCGAGCCAGCGCAGCGCGGGCTGCGCGACCTGCGCCGC
>NZ_JAPSMD010000917.1 GCF_027856955.1 Falsiroseomonas oryzae
CGGGCGAGACGCCGAGCTCCGCCGCCAGCTCCGGCTCGGCCGGGATGGGCGCGCCGGGCGCCCAGGTGCCGTCGGCGATGCGCTGCGTCAGCACCTCCTCGGTCTGCGCGTAGAGCGGGCGGCGGGCGAGGTTCATGCGCGCTTGAGGCTTGGCGCCGGCTGGCCCTGGATGACCACGTTCACCACCGCGGGCCTGCCGCTGGCGAAGGCGCGCGCCAGCGCGGGGGCCAGCCCGGCGGCGTCCTCGACCAGCTCGCCATGGCCGCCCAGCGCGGCGGCCACCTGGTCGTAGCGCGTGCCCGGCGCCAGCTCGCAGCCATGCGCGCGGTTGGCGCCGTAGTCGCGCAGCTGGATCTGGTGCTCCGCGTTCCAGCGGCTGTCGTTGCCCACCACCAGCACGCAGGGCAGGCCGTGCCGGGCGGCGGTGTCGATCTCCGCCATGTGGAAGCCGAAGGACCCGTCGCCCATCAGCGCCAGGGTGGGTGACGCGACGGCAGCGCGAGCGCCGATGGCAAACGGGATGCCCACGCCGATCGCACCGGCGACGCCGTTGGTGATGCGGCGGGGCGCCTTCACCATGGACTGCGCCCACTGGCCGACCTCGCCGCCGTCGCACACGAAGGTGGCGTCGCCCTGCCCTGCCAGCGCGTCGTTGATGGCGTGGCACAGCGTGGCCGGGTGGATCGGGCCCGGCGGCGCGCCGGCGAGCTCCGCCCAGGCTGGGGGACGCCAGGCCAGCGTCTCCCAGACGCGCTCGGCCCAGCCGGCCTGGGCGGGCACCTGGCGCGCCGTTGCGGCCAGCGCGGCGACGGCGGAGGCCGGGTCGGCCAC
>NZ_JAPSMD010000918.1 GCF_027856955.1 Falsiroseomonas oryzae
CTCGCCGCCCGCCGGCGCGGCGGAGCCGCCGGCAGCCATGCTGCGCCGCTGGCTGCGCTGGCAGCGGCGGAAGCTCGGCGCGGATCCGCGCCAGGCGGCGCTGCTCGCCCGCCTGCTGCCCACCCATCCCCCGCCATGGCTGGCGGCGCAGCGCTTCTGGTTCGACCTGAACGCCAACCTGCGCAGCGCGGCGCTGATGCGCTGGCGGTCACGCGACGCCGAGCGCATCGCGACCCCCACCATCCTGTTCCGCTCCGAGCAGCCGCGGCCGGGCATGGCCCCCGACCTGGGCTGGGCGGAGCGCAGCGACCTGCGGCAGGTCATCCCGGTGCGGGGCGGCCACCACAGCATGATCGAGCCGCCCCACCGCGCCGCCCTCTGCGCCATGCTGACAAGTGCCTTGATGGAGCAGGCAGGCGCTGTCCACGCCGCGGCTTGACCGTGTTCCGAACCAGTCCATAAGCGGACCGGGGGGCACGGCTTGATGCTGGACGGGCAGGCGACGCGGAACTGGGAGGATGCCGACCTCGGCGCCCTGTTCCGGGCGCTGCGCGACACCGATCCGGCCGCCCCCATGGTCGCCGACGGCACCGGCCAGGTGCTGGACCGCGCGGCCTTCTGGCGCATCGCCTGCGGCGTCTCCCACGCCGCCGCCGCGGCGCCGGGCATGGCCTTCGGCCTGCGGCTGCCGGACGGGGCGGCGGCGCTTCCCTGGATCGCCGGCGCGCTGATGGCCGGCGTCCCATTCGCCATGCTCGACGGCCGCGATCCACCGGCGCGCACCGCGGAGCTCTGCGCCTCCCTCGGTCTCGCCGCCTGCCTCGCCC
>NZ_JAPSMD010000919.1 GCF_027856955.1 Falsiroseomonas oryzae
GCGCGCAGCGCGGTGGAGGCGAGCGCCGTCGCGACGGCGTCATGCAGGGCCGCGATCGCGTCGGACGGCGTCGCCGCCGCGGCGACCAGCCCGCCCCAGGCGGTGGCCTCGTAGCCGGCGAGCCCAGCCTCCTGAAGGGTCGGCACCTCTGGGAAGCGCGGCGAGCGCCGCGCACCGGCGACGGCGAGCGGGCGCGCCAGGCCCTGGCCGACCGCCTGCTCCACCGAGGAGATGTTGTCGAACACCAGGTCGACCTCGCCGGCGGCCAGGGCCTGCATCGCCTGTGGGCTCCCGCGATAGGGCACGTGCAGCATCTCGGTGCCCGTCATGGTGCGGAAGAGTTCGCCCGAGAGGTGGCCGGTGGTCGCGTTGCCCGGCGAACCATAGGTAAGGCGCCCCGGCGCGGCGCGCAGCAGTGCGACCAGCCCCGCGACGTCGTCCACCGGCAGGCCGGGCCGCACGACCAGCGCGTTCGGCACGAAGCCCATCAGCGCCACCGGGGCGAGGTCCCGCTCTGCAACGTAGGGCTGGCTCGGCAGCAACGTCGCGTTGATGGCGAGCGTCACCACGTTGGCGTAGCCCAGCGTGTGCCCGTCCGGCGCGGCGCGCACGACCTCCAGCAGGCCGATCGTGCCCCATCCGCCCGGCCGGTTCTCCACGATGACGGGCTGCGGCAGGGCCGGGCGCAGCGCCTCCGCCAGCAGGCGGCAGACCAGGTCGGGCGTGCTGCCCGGCACCGAGGGCACGACGAGCCGCAGCGGCCGCGTGAGCTGCCAGGTGCGGGGCTGCGCGCGGGCGCTGCGCGCGGCCGCGACGGCACCCG
>NZ_JAPSMD010000920.1 GCF_027856955.1 Falsiroseomonas oryzae
AGGCGGCGGACATCCACACGCGCTCGCGCCAGCCCGGCGCGCGCTCGGCATAGCGGAAGCGGTCGGTGCGCGCGGGGTCGTCGCGCCACGGCGCGCGCGCCAGCAGCCGCGGCAGGGCCACGCCGATGAAGCGCAGGTCGGCGCGGTTGGCCAGGCCGCGCCAGCGCCCGTGGTCGGGCCCGGAGAGCGGTGTCGCCACGTCCTGCACGGCCTGCAGTTCCGCCCAGCCCTCCACCTCCAGCAGTGTGGGATGCGCGCTGAGCACCACCGGCGCGAAAGCCGCGGCACCGATCGCGGCGAGCGAGGCAATGGCGGAGACATCGTCGGTCGGCGCGCCCGGGCCGGGGCGGTGCCGCACCTCATGGTCCACCACCAGCACGCCATAGGGCTCGCCGCCCGGCATGCCGAACTCCTCCTCGTAGACCAGGCGGAACAGCGTGCTGCGGTCGAATTCGGTGGCGCGTTCCAGGTCGCGGCAGATCTCGTGCCAGGCGGCCGGCAGCACGCGCACCTTCACGCGCCGCCCGGGCTCGATGCCCTCGGTCAGCCAGAAGAGGCCGCGCCAGCTGCCCTCCAGGCGCTGCAGGCGCGGATGATGCAGGATGGCGTCGAGCTGGGCGGCGATGATCCGGTCCAGCGTGGCGATGTCGCGGTCCAGCGCGCCGCGCAGCGCCTCCGCATCGGCCAGCAGGCGCGGCGCCGCGGCGCCGAACCAGTCGCGCACCGCATCTGCCGCGCTGCCACTGCGCGCGAAGCCGGCGACGCGGCCGGCGGCCTCGGCATGACGGTCGCCGAAGAAGGCGCCGGCCAGCACGGCGTCG
>NZ_JAPSMD010000921.1 GCF_027856955.1 Falsiroseomonas oryzae
CGTCCCGGCGCCGGGGCGTCCGCGCAACTCGATCCAGGCGCCCAGCGCGGCGCCGGCGAAGGTGCCGGCCAGCAGCGGCAGCGGCACCGGCAGGCCGGCCCGATGCGCCGCCAGCGCCACCAGCCCCGCCACCACCCATGGCGCCAGGTCCACCCTGGGCCCGCGCCACAGCCCGACCAGGATGGAGATGAAGGCCGCCACCGAGGCGAAGAACAGCGGATGCCCCGGCGGCACGCGCACCAGGCTGCCCGCCAGGTGCCCGATCGCGGTGGTGAGCACCCAGGACACCCAGAGCCCGAGCCCGACGCCCAGCAGGTAGCCGGCATCGCGTCCGCCACGGCGCTGCTCCTGCACCGACATGGCGAAGGAGTGGTCCACCAGCGTCGCCAGCGTGCCCCACAGCCGGATGCCGCGCAGCCGGTCGAGCCATCCGGCCAGCGCCGCGCCCTGCGGGGCCATGCGGATGTTGACCACTGCCGTCGCGACGATGGCCGCCAGGATCGGCGCCGGGTCGGTCCAGAGCTCCAGCGAGAGCAACTGCGCGGCGCCGGCATAGACGATGGCGCTCATCAGCACCGTCTCGGCGAAGCTGAGCCCCTTGGCGTCGGCCAGCACGCCGATCACCAGGCCGAAGGGCACCATTCCCAGCCAGAGCGGCAGGCTCTCCACCGCGCCGCGCCGGATGCCGGCGCGCGTGAACACGACCCGCCCCGCGGCCTCCGGCGCGACCCGCCCCGCGCTGTCGGGATCGCTCACGCCTGGCGGGCCGCGATCAGCCGCGCCTCGGCGGCGTCCGGCTCCATCGCGAGCGCCCAGCCGG
>NZ_JAPSMD010000922.1 GCF_027856955.1 Falsiroseomonas oryzae
ATCGCCGGCCGAAGCCCGAGCACGTCGCCGAGCCGCCCCTCCGCCGCTGCGAGCGCGGCGAGCAGCGCCGGGCGCGGCAAGGCAGGCAGGCAGCGCAGTACGGCCAGCGCCAGCCGCGCGAAGGGCTCGCCTTCCAGATACGCCAGCAAGGAGGCCATCGCGGGCGCCCCGTCGCGCCCGTCCTCTTCTGCCAGCGCGGCGATGCCGCGGGCTAGTTCCGCGAGGTTCGCGGCGCCGGCGTCGGGCGCCAGCAGCAGCGCCAGGTTGTCCGGCTCGCCATTGGCCTCCGCCAGCATCGCGCGCGCGCGCCGCGCGCTCTCCAGCCGCGCCTCCGCCCCGCGATGCGGCGAGAGGGCCAGCAGCGTCGGCACCAGCGCGTCGTTCGCGTCGCGCTTCGGCCGGTCCTCGATCTCCTGCATGGCCTGGGCGGCCAGCGCCTCGGCGCGCCGGGGATCGAGGCGCGGGTTGATCGCCAGCGCCGCACGCAGCAGCGGCGCGGCATCGGGTGCCGGAAGCTGCGCGACCGCGGCCAGGGTGGGGTCGAGCAGCAGCCGCGCCTCGCGTTGCGTGAGGTGCGGGGAGAAGGTCATCAGGGCGGGGATGGCGGCGGCCATCACCGGGTCGGCGGCGGCATCCGCCTCGGCCTGCTCCAGCGCCGTCTGCGCAAGCTCCGCCGGGATGCGCGGCAGCGCGCCGAGCACCGCCGCCGCGAAGCCGCGCTGTTCCCTGTCGTCGGTCCGGCGCAGCAGCGCGGGCAGCGGCGCGAGCCAGGCCGCGGCCTCGTCGGCCGGCAGGTGCTGGGCGAGGGCGGCGATG
>NZ_JAPSMD010000923.1 GCF_027856955.1 Falsiroseomonas oryzae
CCCCGGCGGCGACCTCCGCCACCGCGTGGCCAGGCGGCGCATCGTCCGCCGCCTTGGCCGACGGATCCTTCGGGCCGTTCGGCGCGGCCTCCGCGACCGCACGGCCAGGCGGCACATGGTCTGCCGCGGCCCCGGCCTTGCCGGGCGGGTCCTTGGGGACGTGCGGGGCAGCGTCGGCCACGTCGCGGCCCGGCGCGTCATCCACGCGCCCGGGCGCGGCATCGCGCCCCGGATTGGCCTCGGGGTTGCCCCCGGAGAGCGGCGGAACCTGGGCAACTTCGGGTACGCGCGAGCCGTCCTCGCCGCGGCTGCCCCCCGCAGGCTGTGGCGTCGCCTCGGCGAGATCCCGTCCAGGCAGGTACCGGCCAGGGCTGCCACCGGAGTTCTCCACGGCCGGCGGCGTGTCCGCCAGCCCGGGCCGGGCACCATCGACGTCGTGCGTCCCGCCGGCGTCGTCCCGGCGGGGCTGCGTCGCCCCCGCCATGTCGCGCGGCGCGGGCTGGAACGCGGCGGCTTCGCCGTCGCTCTCCAGGCGGGCGGCGGGTAGCGCTTCAGTGTCCCGCGCGGCGGTCGTCGCGACGGCATCGGCCGTCACCTGCACCGGGCCGGCTTCCGCGACCACAGGCTGGGCGGGCTGCGGGGTCGGCGCCGCCGCCTCGGTCCGCAGCTGTGTTCCCACCGGCTGCTCGAACCCGCTATTGGCCGCCCGCGACGGCTCGGCGGGCGCGGAGTCCGCTAGGCGATCGGTGCGCGCGGGCAGGACGGGCTCCGCTGCCGGACGGGCCTCGGCCGGCGTCTCCGCTGCCCGCGCGCCG
>NZ_JAPSMD010000924.1 GCF_027856955.1 Falsiroseomonas oryzae
CAGGATTTTGCGGGGCGGTGCCGCGCGCGCAGATCGACACCGCCGCGCCGCGCCGCGCGAAGCCCAGCGCGATGGCGCGCCCGATCCCCCGGCTGCCGCCGGCCACCAGCACGCGCCTGCCCGCGAAATCCTGCATGGTCCGTCCTCCGTCCGCGGCCGCATGCAAGGCCGCGCGGTGCGCCCTGGCAAGCCGGCCGGGGTGACGCAGGCGGTCTCGCGTTGCATAAACCTGCACAGAATCTCGGGAGGACGCGCGATGCCGGATGGCACCACCCCGGCCGGGACGGCGCCGCGGACCGTCGCGGAGGCGCTGCTGGCCGACCTGGCCCGGCGCGGCACCCGGCGCATCTGGGGCGTGCCCGGCGGCGGCTCCTCGCTCGACCTGCTGGAGGGGATGGCGCGCCACGGGCTTGGCTTCGTGCTGGCGAAGCACGAGGGCGCCGCGGCGATGGGCGCGATCGCGGAAGCCGAGCTGACCGGGGCGCCGGGCGTGGTGCTCACCACCAAGGGGCCGGGGGTGGCGAATGCGCTGAACGGCCTGGCCTGCGCCAGCCTGGAGCGTGCGCCCGTGCTGCTCGTCTCCGACGGCTTCGCGCCGCGCCAGCTCTCCTGGCTGACGCACCAGTATTTCGATCACCGCCTGGCGAGCTCGGCTTTCGCGGCGGGCTATGCGCGCGCGGACGGGCCCGCGCCGGCGGCAGAAGTCGTGGCGCTGCTCGACCTGGCGCAGGAGGCGCGGCGGGCGGTGCACCTGGACCTCACCGGCGAGGCGGCGCGTCGCGCGCCCGGCGAGGTGCCGCAGCGGCGGCTGGTG
>NZ_JAPSMD010000925.1 GCF_027856955.1 Falsiroseomonas oryzae
CCAAGGCGACGGCCGCCATGGCCAGCACCCCGGCCTGCCAGCCGGCGGCCAGCGCGATCGCCGGCGCCGCGGCGGCGACCAGCATCGCCCCGCCGGGCACGCCCGCCTGCTTCAGGCTGAACACCAGGGCGCGCCGCCGCGGCGGCGTGCGGGATGCGATCAGATGGCTGCCCGCCGGGGTGACCGGACCGTGTCCCATCCCGGCGACCAGGGCCGAAAGGGCCAGCGCCCAGGGCGAGCCCAGCGCGGCCAGGGCGATGCCGACGCCCATGAGCAGAAGCCCCGCCTGCAGGACGCGCACCCCGCCATGCCGGCGGATGAGCGGCCCGGTCAGCGGCCCGGTGACCAGCGCGCCGGCATAGACCAGCGCGGTGTGCAGCCCGGCCAGGCTGGCCGGCAGGCCGGTTTCGGCCGCGATCGCCGGGGCCAGCACCGGTACGGTCAGGAAGGCCCCCATCCCCGCCAGGTGGGCGGCCAGCAGCGCCAGCATCAATGTGATCAGGGACGGGCCGGCGGCGTTCACCGCCGCATCCTGTGTCGGGCCGTGCTGCGTCGCAACACTGCCTCACCATCGCCAGGGTTGACCGCCATGGGTCGGCGGTATTCACCGCGGGGTCATGTCCTTGCTCCGACTGCTCGCCTGCTGCCTGCTGCTTGCCGCCCCGGCCTTCGCGCAGGCGCCGCAGCCCGCCCCGGCCGCCACGCAGCCCGCCGCCGCGTCGGATCTGCAACGGCTGATCGAGGTGCTGCGCGACGATGGGCGCCGGGCCGAGCTGCTGCGCGCGCTGGAGGCCGCCCTGCGCCCGCCCGG
>NZ_JAPSMD010000926.1 GCF_027856955.1 Falsiroseomonas oryzae
GCTCCTGCAGGAGGCCGCGAACCGCGCGCCGGAGCGCGTGGCGCTGCGCCTGGCCGCGGTGGATGGCTGCGCGCCGACGGCAGGCGCGGCCGAGCTGGCCTGCGGCGACCTTCGCGTCACCGCGGAGGCGGTGGTGTTCCCGGCGCAGGTGACCTGGATGATGGTTTCCGCGGAACGCGCCCGCTTCGGGGCCGGCGACCAGGACGTGACCTTCAGCCTGCGCGCCGGCGGCGCCACCTGGCAGGCCCGGCAATCGCGCGACAGCGGCAACACGGTCGCGCTGGCCGCCTGGCTGAACGGCCGGACGACCGGCGGCGGCGTGCGCAGCCGGGCCGAGCAGGCCTGGAACAGCCTGGGCGGCGGGCGCGGAGTGCCGGTGCTGGTGAACGTTACCATCCGGCCGGAGCAGGCCGGCGCCGCGCTGCACGGCACACGGCAGCGCAGCCTGCTGGAAGCCCTGCTGGAGGCGCAGGGCACGCGCATCGCGGCGGATGCCGCGAACCTCTCCGCCGGCCAGCGGCAGCTGGCGGGGCGGTAGCGCCCGGGATCAGTCCCGCCTTGCCGCGTCGAGCAGGGCGATGACCTCGGCATCGTCCAGCTGGTGGAAATCGTCGTAGCAGCCGCCGACGCCGAAGGGGATGTCGCCCTGGCGCAGGCAGACCACCTCGTCCGCCTCCCCGGCCAGCGCGGCCACCGTCTCCGGCGTGCCGACGGGCACCGCCAGCACCAGCCGGGCGGGGCCGCGGCGGCGCAGGGCATGCAGCGCGGCGCGCGCGGTGGCGCCGGTGGCGAGGCCGTCATCCACCAC
>NZ_JAPSMD010000927.1 GCF_027856955.1 Falsiroseomonas oryzae
CCGCGCGGCCTGCGCGTAGACCGGCCAGCCCTCGATCCGCCGCACCGCGTACAGGCGGCGCACGCCGTCCACCACCGACGTGCCCATGAAGGCCGCCCGCTCGGCGCCGCCGGCGATGCCCTGGGCGAAGGGGCCAGCCGGCGGCAGCCGCACCGGCGCGCCCAGGCCGGTGCTGCGCGCGAGGACCTCGCCGTCGGCGCGGATCAGCACAGCGACGTCGGACTCGCGCGGCATGATCCGGCGCAGCCCCTCGGCGAGGCGGTTCGGGTAGACCGAGAGGTTCACCACCCCTTCGAAGGCGCCGGGCGGCAGGTCCGCGTTGCCCGTGCCGGTCCGGCGGCGGCTGACGGCGAAGAAGACCGAGTCGTCGAGGCGGCCGGTGTGGACCCGGCTGACATGCGCAGCGGGCGCGCCGTCGGCGCGGAGGTCCAGGAAGAAGTCGCGGTCGGCGGCGGGCCACGCCGCGCGGGGCACCGGGAAGATGTTGGCGCTGAGCAGCACGGCGCCGTCGCGGTCGATCACGTAGGCCGCCTCGGCCTGCGGCATCTCGGCGACCAGCGCTCGCAGCTCCCGGTGGAGCTCGGCCTCGCGGGCATGGACCGCCTCGTCGGGCAGGCCGCGGAGCAGGGCGTCCACGCGGCCCGCGGCGGCGGCGTGCGCGCCCAGCACGCGCAGCCCGTACTCGGCGACGGCCTCGGCGGCCTGGGCGACCTCGGCCTCCGCGGCGGTCCACGCGTTCCTCCAGGCGGCCCAGGCACCGAGCACCATGAGCAGCACCGGCAGGGCGACGAGCGCGGCGAGTAGGGCG
>NZ_JAPSMD010000928.1 GCF_027856955.1 Falsiroseomonas oryzae
CGGGCGGCTTCGGCGCGCAGACGCAACCGCCCGCCGCGCCTGCCGCCGCGGCCGCGGTGATCGACGCCACTATCGCGCTGCCGCATCTTGGCGACGCGCCGCTGCTCGCCGCCGCGCAGCCGCTGCTGCAGCTGATGGGCCGGCTGCGCAACACCGTCAGCCAGCCCGATCCCGGCGAGCTGCGCGAACGCGCCGTCGCCGCCATGCGCCGCTTCGAGCAGGAGGCGCGCGCCGCCAACATCCCGATGGAGCAGCTGCGCCCCGCCCATTACGCGCTCTGCGCCGCGCTGGACGACGTGGTGCTCAACACGCCCTGGGGCAGCCAGGGCGCCTGGGCCAGCCGCTCGCTCGGCAGCACCTTCCACCAGCAGGTGCATGCCGGCGAGCGCTTCTTCCAGGTGCTGCAGCAGGTCCAGCAGGCGCCCGGCACCAACCTGCAGGTGCTGGAACTGATGTATCTCTGCCTCGCCCTCGGCTTCCAGGGCCGCTACCGCCTCTCGCCGCGCGGCCCTGCGGAGCTGGACCGCGTGCGGGAGGAGCTGCACGCCATCATCATGCGCCAGCGCAGCACGACCCCCGACCCGGCGCTGTCGCCGCGCTGGCGCGGCGTGGCAGCGCCCTACCGGCCGGCGCGGGCGCGCGTGCCGGTGTGGGTGATGGGCAGCGCGGTTGCCGCGGTGCTGGGCGGGCTGTTCCTCTGGCTGTCGGGCGGCATCGAATCCGACACCGACGGCCTGCTGGCGCGCGCCCAGGCCGCGCCGCCCGCCGCCATGCCGCAGATCGCGCGCGTCGCGCCG
>NZ_JAPSMD010000929.1 GCF_027856955.1 Falsiroseomonas oryzae
GAGCGGCCGGAACCCGCCGCGCTGCTGGCTGCGCGGATGGAAGTGGCGCCGCCGCGCGCCGCGCGCCTGGCCGCGCTGCGCGAGCCCGCCGTCGCCTGGGATCGCCTTGTGCTGGACCCCGTCACCGCCGCGCCGCTGGAGGAACTGGTACGCCGCGTCCGCCACCGTGCCACGGTCCGCGAGACCTGGGGGATGGACAGCGGCGGCAGCGCGCTGGTCGCGCTGCTGACCGGCGAGCCCGGCACCGGCAAGACGCTGGCGGCGGAGGCGGTCGCGCTGCGCCTCGGCCTGCCGCTGCTGGCCGCCGACCTCTCGCGCATCGTCTCGAAATACATTGGCGAGACGGAGAAGAACCTGGCCGAGCTCTTCGCTGCCGCCGAGGGCTTCGCCGCGCTGCTGTTCTTCGACGAGGCGGATTCGCTGTTCGGCAAGCGCACGGCGGTGCAGGACGCGCATGACCGCTACGCCAACATCGAGGTGAACTACCTGCTGCAGCGCCTGGAGCGCTTCGAGGGCGTGGCGCTGCTGGCGACCAACCTGGCCGACGGCATGGACGAGGCCTTCCTGCGCCGCTTCGACCTCAGCATCCCCTTCCGCCGTCCCGGCCCCGCGCAGCGCCTGGCGCTGTGGCGCGCGCACCTCCCGGCGGGCCAGCTCGCGCCCGGGCTCGACCTGCGCGCGCTGGCGGCGTCCTGCGACGTGACCGGCGGCGAGATCCGTAACGCCGCGCTCACCGCCGCCTATGCCGCGGCGGAGGCCGGCACGCCGATCGGCGCCAGCCTGCTG
>NZ_JAPSMD010000930.1 GCF_027856955.1 Falsiroseomonas oryzae
CGGGCCGAGGGCGCCGGCGCCCCGGCGTCCGGCGCGGAGGCGCTGCTGGCCGACCGCCTGGCGGCGCGCGCCTTCGGCTCGAACGACATCGGCACCTATCAGGCGCTCATGGCGGCCGGCAGCCGGGCGAACCAGGCGGAGAACGCCGCCGCCGCCGAGACCGCCTATCGCGCCGCGCTCGGTGTGCAGGAGCGTGCGCTGGGCGCCGACAACCCGGCGCTGGCCACCACGCTGGCGCTGCTCTCGCTGCAGCTCTCGAACCAGGGGCGCTTCCCGGCGGCGGAGGCTGCGCTGGCGCGGGCCGATGAGCTGGCCGCGCGACCGGGCGCGGAGGAAGGGCTCTCCGCGCGGCTCGCGCATTACCGCGCGCTGCACCTGCTCAACCTCGGCCGGCATGCCGAGGCACTGGCGCTGTTGGACCGTGCTGCGGCCGGCTTCGAGCGGCAGCTGCCGCCTTCGATCCTGGCCGCGCGGCAGGGGCCGCGCTCGCTCGGCGAGCAGCTGGGCGGCGCGGAGGCGATGTCGAGCCCGCAGACCCGGTCCGCCCTGCTGGCCCTGGTCGAGGCACGGCGCTACCGCGGCGTCGCGCTGCGCGGGCTCGGCCGGCAGGCGGAGGCCGAGGAGGCGCTGCGCTCGGCCTCCGCGTTGGCGCAGGCCAACCGGATCACGCTGCCGATCGTCTCGGCGCGGCTGACGCGCAGCGTGGCCATGATCGATGCCGAGCGCGGCGACCAGTCTGAGGCGGCGAGCGGGCTGTCGCGCGCGGCGGCGGCCTTCGCGCGCGG
>NZ_JAPSMD010000931.1 GCF_027856955.1 Falsiroseomonas oryzae
GCGGCGTGCAGCGCCGCGAGCGCGGCGGCCGGGGTGCCGGCGCGCAGGAACAGCCCCTGCCAGGACCGCATCATCGCCGCCGGCGGCAGCCCCGCCTCGCCGAAGCTCGGCACGTCCGGCAGGCCCTCGGCGCGGCGCTCCTGCATCACGCCGAGCAGGCGCACGCGGCCTTCCGCGGCGGCGGGCGCCTGGTAGCCGGCGACCAGGTCGAACATCATCTCGACATCGCCCGCCAGCAGCGCCTGGAAGGCCGGCGCGCCGCCGCGGTACTGCACCGCCTCGAAGCGCCCGCCCACCGCCCGGAACAGCAGCTCCGCCCCGAGATGCGAGGAGGTGCCGACGCCCGCGGTGCCGATCGTCACCCCCGGGCCGCGCGAACGCTCGATCGCTTCGGCGATGCTGCGCAGCCCCGATCGCGCGCTGGCCATCACCACGACCGGCAGCGCGGTGAGCTGGCCGACCATCTGCACGTCGCGCGCCGGATCGTAGCCGAGCTGCGGGATCAGCCCGGGATTGGTCACGAGCTGCAGCCCCGCGAAGCCCAGCGTGAGGCCATCCGCCGGCGCGGCGATCACCGCCTGGGACGCCAGGTTGCCCGAGGCGCCGGCGCGGTTCTCCACCACGACGTTCTGGCCCAGGACCTTCGCCATCTCCGGCGCCGCGAGGCGCGCGACGAGGTCGGCCGTGCCGCCCGGCGCGAAGCCGACGACGAGGCGCAGCGGACGGTCCGGCCGCCAGGCCCCCTGCGCGCGGGCGGACCGGGCTGCCGTCGCC
>NZ_JAPSMD010000932.1 GCF_027856955.1 Falsiroseomonas oryzae
CGGCGGCGTGGTGCCGGCCTGGGCCTGGGTGGCGGCGGGCGCGGGGCGCGCCGGGCTGCTGCGCGCGGCGACGGTGCTGGCCGGCTGCCTGCTGGGTGCCGCGATGGCCGGCGCCTATCTGGTACCCGCGCTGCTCCTGCTGCCGGAGATCAACGCCGATGGGTGGGACACCGGCGGACTGACCACCTGGTCCGGGCATTTCCTGCTGGATGCCTGGACGCCCTCCAAGCCGGTCGTGCATTTCGTGTTCATGAATGCCGGGCTGCTGGTGAGCCTCGCCGTGCTGGCCGCCCTGGCCTGGACGGGGCGGCGGCAGGCGCCGGCGGAGCGGGACCCGTTCTTCGTCGCGACCGCCGTCCTGTTCCTGGGCCTTTGCCTGCTGATGACCCCGCTGTCCTGGCCCCTCTGGTGGGCGCTGCCGCCGTTGCAGCGCGTGCAGTTCCCCTGGCGCCTGATGACGCCGGCCGTGGCGGTCTGGGCGCTGGTGGTGGCCTGGCGGCTGGAGCGGCTCGCCGAGGCCGGCGTGCCGGAGGGCACGCGCATTGCCGTCGCGGCCGGCGCGGCCTTCGCGGCGATGGCGCTGTGGATCCCGTACAGCCTGGTGACCGCGGATATGCCGGCCTTCGCCCGCTACGACTGGACCCGGCTGCACGTCGCGCCGGCGGGCGAGCGGCCGCTGCCACGGCGGCACCCGCCCGAATACGCGCCCATCGCCGCGGCACGGGCGGGCTGGCGCGCCGAGGAGGCGGCCTCGGACGCCATCCTGCAGGCG
>NZ_JAPSMD010000933.1 GCF_027856955.1 Falsiroseomonas oryzae
GCACCCGCCACGCGGCGGGGCGCCGGCTCGCGGCGGCGCTAGCCCGCCGGCAGCGCCGCCACCGCCTGCTGCGGGCTGGTCCAGGCGATGGTGCCCGCGGCCTGGCAGTTGGAGCAGATCTGCATCCAGGCCGCATGGTTCGTCCCGCAGGCCGAGCAGCGCCAACGCGGCTCGGGGGCGGCAGTCGCCGCCTGGCGCAGCCACCGGGACTGCGCCGCGCGGCTTTCCGCCGTGTCGCCGCCCTCCGCCTCCTCGAGGTCGCAGAGCGCGACATAGGCGCGGCGGTCGGCGGAACCGGAGGCGATCAGCGCCTCCAGCTCCTGCCGCGCCCGGCCCGTCAGGCCCGCGGCGATGGACAGGCGGCCGATCAGCAGCCGGCTCTCGGGATGCGTGGCATTGCCCTGCACCAGCATCTCGGCCGCCTTCACCCGCAGCAGCGGGTCGGTCTCGCTGGCGATGTAGGCCTCCGCCACGTCCGGATGCGGCCGCGCGCGCCACGAATCCACCAGCGCCTCGCGCGAGCGGCGGCCGTGGCCCTGCGTCTTCAGCCGCTGCGCATAGGCCAGCGCCGCCGGGGCGAAGCCCTTATCGGCCTGGAAGGCCTGCCGCTCCAGCTCCTGCGCCTTGCCCGCATCGCTCTCCTGCTCGGCCGCGGCCAGCGCCAGCGGCGCCTGCGCCGCGCCCGGCGCGGCAAGCGCCAGCGCCTCGCGCCAGTCGCGCGTGCGCAGCGCCAGGATCTCGCGTTCCTGCCGCAGCCAGGCGGC
>NZ_JAPSMD010000934.1 GCF_027856955.1 Falsiroseomonas oryzae
CGACGTGACGGTCGCGGCGGCCAGCCGGGCGTCCCGCTGGTGCTCGGCGGCGAGCCGCTCCAGCGCGCCGGCGGCGTCGTGCGGGCGGAGGCGCGGGTAGAGCGAATGCTCCTCGTCGGCGATGTGCAGCGGCAGTTCCTGCGTGAGCCAGCGCAGCAGCGCCTGCGCCATCACGCGGGCGCCGCGCGCCGCCGGGGCGCGCGCCAGCCGCTCGAGATGCGCCAGCAGGACGAGCTGCCGCGCATGCTCGGCCGAGAGGAAGGCGACGGGATCGGCGATCAGCGCCTGCGCCAGCGGCGCCACGCCGAAGCCCGGAACCGCCGGCGCCGTCATGGCGCGCCTACTGCACCAGCGGCCCGTCGGCGCCGGCGGAGAGGACGATGCCCTCCACCTGCGCGCGGGAGGCCAGCAGCGCCATGAACTGGTGCGCGGCGCGGCGCCAGGCGGACTCGCGCAGCCAGCCCGCGATGCGGTCCTGCACCGCATCGAAGGGCAGGTCCCGGCCCTCGGCGCGCTCCAGCACGCGGACGACATGGAAGCCGTAGCGGCTCTCCACCACGGCGTCGTGCACCGCGCCGGCCGCGGTCGCGCGCAGCGCGGCCTCGAACTCCGGGACGGTGCTGCCGGAGGTCACCAGGCCGAGATCGCCGCCCTGCTCGCGCGACGGGCAGTCGGAGATGGCGCCGGCGAGCGCGGCGAGGCGCGACGGGTCGGCCTTCACCTCGGCCAGCGCGGTCTCGGCGCGGGCGCGGGCGGCGGCGCG
>NZ_JAPSMD010000935.1 GCF_027856955.1 Falsiroseomonas oryzae
CCGCGCCGCGCCGGCCGATCGCGGCCAGCACGCCGGCCAGCGTGGCGCCCGGCCCGCGCGCCGGGTCGTCTTGCGGCAGCAGCAGGTCGAAGGCGGGATTGGCCGAGGCCAGCCGGCCATCCGCGGCGAAGACGGCGAAGGGGCCGGCCAGGTGGGCCAGCGCCTCCGCTTCCAGGCTGGCGGCGCCGGCGGGGCCCGGATCCAGGGTCGGCAGCATGGCGCGAGTTTGCCCCGGTTCGTGTTTCGCCGCATGTCGCGCGATGCCGCAGTTCTGTTTCACGTGTTTCGCGGGGGTCGTTTGACGTCCGCGCCGGGCGCTGCGATTCTGCGCCCGCAACAGGAGCCCTTGGACATGGCCGGTGGCATGACCGCGCTGCTGGTGGTGGAGGACGACCCGTTCCAGCGGGAGACGGTCTGCGCTTATCTGGCGGGCCAGGGCTTCGCGGTGGAGGGCGTGGGCGACGGCGCCGCCTTCCGCGCCGCGGTGGCGCAGGCCATGCCCGACGCCGCGCTGGTGGATATCGGCCTGCCGGGGGAGGACGGGTTCTCCCTGGCGCGCTGGCTGCGGGCGCAGTCGCCGACCGTCGGCATCATCATGCTGACTGCGGCGAGCGACCTGGTGGACCGCGTGGTCGGGCTGGAATCCGGCGCCGACGACTACGTCACCAAGCCCTTCGAGCCGCGCGAGCTGCTGGCGCGGCTGCGCGCGGTGATGCGGCGGGCGGGGCCGGAGGGCGCGCGGCCGGCGGCGGCCGCGGCGGA
>NZ_JAPSMD010000936.1 GCF_027856955.1 Falsiroseomonas oryzae
TCCGCCGCGGCGATGCGCGCCTCCGGCCCGTAGCCGTCGCCCGCGATGCGCAGCGCGCCGGCCGGCGTCACCACGACGCCGGCGACCATCTCGTTGCGCGTGAGGGTGCCGGTCTTGTCGGAGCAGATGGTGCCCACCTGGCCCAGCGTCTCCACCGCCGGCAGCAGGCGCACGATGGCGTGGCGCGCGGCCATGCGCCGCACTCCGATCGCCAGGGCGACGGTCAGCACCGCCGGCAGGCCTTCGGGGATGGCGGCGACGGCCAGCCCGACCACCGCCATGAAGGCCTCCGCCGCGCCGCGTCCGGTGGCGACCGCGACGGCGAAGGCGCTGGCCGAGACGGCAAGGATCACCGCCGTCGCGCGCCGGGCGAAGCGGTCCATCTGGCGCAGCAGCGGCGTCTCCAGCCGCTCGACGCGGGAGAGCAGCGTGCCGACGCGGCCGATCTCGGTCGCCGCCCCCGTCGCCACCACCACACCGCGCCCCTGCCCCGCCACCACCAGCGTGCCGGAGAACAGCAGGCACGCGCGGTCGCCGGGCGTGGCGGCCTCCGCCACCGGGTCGGTCGCCTTGTCCACCGGCACCGATTCGCCGGTCAGCAGCGCTTCGCCGGCGCGCAGGCCGCGCGCCTCCAGCAGCCGCAGGTCGGCCGGCACGCGATCGCCGGCCTCCACCAGCACCACGTCGCCCGGCACCAGCAGCGCAGCGTCCAGCAGCCGGCGTTGCCCGTCGCGCAGCACCGCCGCGCGCGGCG
>NZ_JAPSMD010000937.1 GCF_027856955.1 Falsiroseomonas oryzae
CGCGCTGGATGCGGTGCGCGCCGCCCTGGAAGGCGGCCGTCCGCTCGGCCCGGCGCTGGCCGGGCTGCAGAACCCGCCGGAGGCGCTGGCGCGCTTCGCCAACGCCGCCCCGCCCACCGAGGCGGCGCTGCGCCTCTCCTTCGAGGAGGCGGTGCGCAACGCCCGCGGCAGCAGCGAGCCGGCCGCCGGCTCCGGCGTGATGGATTCGGCGGTCACGCGCCTGTCCGGCCTGCTCACCGTCCGCCGCGGCGAGGAGATGGTGCTGGGCGACGCCGCCGCGATCGAGCTCGAGCGGGCGCGTCGCGCGCTGGAGGCGGGCGACCTGGAGGGCGCTGTGCGCATCCTGTCGCGCCTGTCGCCCGCCGCGCGCGAGGCGATGCGCGGCTGGATCGCGCAGGCCGAGGCGCTGGTCGCCGCGCGCGCGGCGATCCGCCAGATGGCCGCGGGCTGAGGAGCGCGGCCGGATGCGTCATGCCCTTGCCTATCTCGCCCTGCTCGCCCTCGGCGTCGCGGGCATCCTCTACATGGCCAATCTCGGCGGCGTGGTGGAGGTCCGCGTCGCCGACCTGGAGCTGGTGGTACCCTTCGCCCTGGCGCTGCTGTTCCTGGCGATCGCGTTCCTGCTGCTGCACTGGCTGCTGAACCTCGTCACCTGGCTGCGGCGCTGGCCGCGCCGCCAGCGGGCGAAGCGCGCGGCGCGTCGCCGTGGGGAGGGCGATCAGGCCGTGACGCGCGCGCTCGTGGCGCTGGCCGC
>NZ_JAPSMD010000938.1 GCF_027856955.1 Falsiroseomonas oryzae
CCTCGCCCGAGCATGCCGCGGCCATCCGCCGGATGCTGGAGGCGGCGGTCGCGCGCGGCACCGGGCGGGCGGCCCAGCCGCCGGGCGGCCGGCCGGTCGCCGGCAAGACCGGCACCACGCAGGATTTCCGGGACGCCTGGTTCGTCGGATTGGCGGGTCCTCTCGTCATCGGCATCTGGCTGGGCAACGATGACGGCGCTGCGATGTTGGAGGTCAGGGGCGGCACCCTGCCGGCGCGCCTGGCCCGCGAGATACTGGAAGGCCTCGGCACCGAGGCGCGCGCCGCCGCCGGGGGATGAAGGAGCCGCGCCGCTTGCCCGAGAAACCGTCCGAAACCGGGCCGCTCGCCCCGTCCGACCTCGTCCTGTTGCGCCATGACCGCCTGCGCCGCACCGCGCCGGCCGTACAGCACGAGGTGAACAACGCGCTGATGGTGCTCGCTTCCAACCTGGAGCTGCTGGGCCGCAGCGCGGCCGAGGGGGCGCCGCGCCGCCAGCTCGACCGCGCGATGGAAGCGATGCGGCGGCTGGACCAGACGGTACGCGGCTTCCTGGATGCGGCCCGCCGCGAGGCGGAGGACCCGGCCGCGGTCTCGCCCGCCGCCGCGGTGGCGCAGGTGCTTCCGCTGCTCCGCGTGGCGCTCGGCGGGCGCTTCGGCTTCGAGCTGGAGCCGGCGGACGGCGTATGGACGGCGCGGCTCGATCGCGGGCGGCTGGACCTGGCGCTGCTCAGCCTGGCGCGCGACGCGGCCGC
>NZ_JAPSMD010000939.1 GCF_027856955.1 Falsiroseomonas oryzae
CGGCGACGCCGGCACCGGCGCGCCGGCCCGCACACGGCTGCAGCGCTTCCGCATGCCGATGCGCATCGCCGTGCTGGGCGAGGATGCGCCGCGCTACGCGCCCTGGGTCGCGCGGCACGCGGCGGAGCTGGCGCGGCTGACCGGGCAGGCCATCGGCGTGGGCGGCATGGCCCAGGCCAACGTGCCGCTGGTGCTGAGCCCCGATCCCGCGCGCTTCCTGCGCAGCAGCGCGGAGGCCGCGCCGGTCCGGCGGATGTTCGCCGGGCGAGGCGCGATGGAGCACCTGCTGGCCGGGCTGACGCCGGAGACCGGCGGGCTGCTCAGCCCGGGCTTCCCGCGCGAGGGCGGGCACGAGATCACCGGCGGCCTCGTGCTGGTGCGCACCGACCGCGACCCGGCGATGGTCTGGGCCGCGATCGTGGAGGAGCTGTCGCAGCTGCTCGGGCTGCTGGGCGACGATCCCGCGATCGGCTGGTCGGTGTTCAACGACACGAGCCCCTATTGCGACCTGACCGGGCTGGATCGCTGGCTGCTGCGCCTGCTCTACCAGCCCGGCATCGCGCCCGGCATGACACGGGCGGAGGCGCAGCGCGCCGCGCTGGCGGCGATGCGGCGGCTGCGGCCCGGGGACGTCGCCGAGGGGCCGGGCCAGCCGGCGCTGGAACCGGACGACGCGGCGGTGGTGGATGCCTTCCTGCGGCTGGCCTTCGCGGACCCTGGCGCGATGCCGGGCAGCCGGCGCACGCGGCT
>NZ_JAPSMD010000940.1 GCF_027856955.1 Falsiroseomonas oryzae
AGGGGCTGACCTAGCTAAGGGTGGAAAGGCTAGGTTGGAGAGATGGTTAGGCGCCGTCGGAGCCGGCTGTCGCGTTCGGTTCAGCAACGGCTGCTGGAGTACTTCGTCGCCGGCACGCCGGCGCGGACCGCGGCCGAGCTGCTCGGCATCCACCGCAACAGCGCGATCCTCTTCTATTGCAAGCTCCGCGAGGTGATCCTCGCCCGCACCCGCGAGGCGCAGCCCTTCGGCGGCGAGGTCGAGGTCGACGAGAGCTACTTCGGCGCCCGCCGCAAAAAGGGCCCGCCCGGTCGCGGCGCCGCCAGCAAGGTGCCGGTCTTCGGGCTGCTGAAGCGGCGCGGCCAGGTGCACGCGGTGATGATCCCGAATGTCCGCGGGGCGACGCTGATGCCGATCATCCGCCAGCGCGTCGCCCCCGACGCGCTCGTCTACAGCGACGGCTACTTCAGCTACGACGCGCTCGACGTCTCGGAATTCCGCCATGTCCGCGTCGACAAGGGTCGCGGCTACGCCCAAGGTCGCGCCCACATCAATGGCATCGAGAACTTCTGGAGCCAAGCCAAGCGCCACTTGCGCCGCTACAACGGCATCCCGCGGCAAAGCTTCCACCTCTTCCTCGCCGAATGCGAATGGCGCTTCAACTACGCCCCACCCCGCCGTCTGCTCTCCACCCTCGCCAACTGGACTGGCCTAGGACAAGCTTCAGAACCCCAGTCCTAGCCTTAGCTAGGTCAGCCCCT
>NZ_JAPSMD010000941.1 GCF_027856955.1 Falsiroseomonas oryzae
GCCAGGACGGGCGCCGCGGCCTGCCGCTCAGCCCGGCCCGACGGCCAGCGCCTCCGGCATATGGGCCCGCGCCAGCCAGCCCGTCACCGCCCGGGACAGGGCGCGGGCCAGTTTCGCGCGGTGGTCGGCCCGGCGCAGCGCCGCCTCGTCCTGCGGGTGGGAGAGGAAGCCCAGCTCCACCAGGACGGAGGGGATCTCCGGCGCCTTGAGCACCACGAAGCCGGCCTGGCGGTGGGTATTGGGCAGCAGGGGCACGTCCTCGCCCAGTTCCTGCACCACCATCCGGGCCATCCGCGCACTGCCGGCCCGCGTCTCCGCCCGCATCAGCGACATCAGGATCGCCTGCACCTCCGGCGGGACGGAGGGCATGCGCAGCCCGCCGGCGCGGTCGGAGTCGTTCTCCCGCCTGGCCAGCGCGTTGGAGAAGGCGTCGGAGCCGGCGCCGAGGGTATAGACGCTGGCGCCGCGCGCGCCCGGCGCGCTGTCCGCGTGCAGCGAGACGAACAGCGCGGCGTCCCGGCGGCGGGCGAACTCCACGCGGTCCCCGAGCGGCACGAAACGGTCGCCGGTGCGCGTCATCGCGACGCGGCAACGGCCGGAGGCCTCCAGCAGGCGCCGCAGCTCCTGCGCGGTGGCCAGCACCACCGTCTTCTCCTGCGTGCGCTGCGTGCCGATCGCGCCGGGGTCGCGGCCGCCGTGGCCGGGGTCGAGCACCACCAGCGGCAGGCTGGCGGCCGG
>NZ_JAPSMD010000942.1 GCF_027856955.1 Falsiroseomonas oryzae
GCGGCGGCTTCGGTGGCGGCGGCGGCGGTGGCTTCGGTGCCCCGCGCGGCGGCGGCTTCGGCGACCGTCCCCCCCGGCGCGACTTCGCCCGGGACGAGGGCGGCCCGACCTATGCCGTCAACGGCACGGTCAAGTGGTTCGACCAGGTCCGCGGCTTCGGCTTCGTCACCCCGGACGATGGCGGGCAGGACGTGTTCCTGCACTCCTCCGTGCTGCAGCGCGCGGGCAAGGTGGACGTGCAGCAGGGCGAGAAGGTCGCCCTCGATGTGCGCGACGGCCAGCGCGGCCGCCAGGCGGTCAGCATCAAGTAGCGCCCTCTCCCTCCCGGGGAGGCTGCGGGAACCCCGGCCGCTGCGGCGGCCGGGGTTTTTCATGCGCGCGGGGGCGGGCGCCAGGACTCGCCGTTAACCATTTTCCGTCCAGGGCATGGCTCGGGCCGCTCTGCGTTAACCCTTCATTCATTCCGGCAGTGGGATGTGATTCCGCGCGCCCAGCGCGTGTCGCGACGGAACCCCCTGCAGATGCCCATCCCGATATCCGCAGCCGGTCCCTGGGCCGCCGCCGCGGTTCCCGCGGCCCAGGATGCATCGCGCACCCCGCGATCCGCGCGCAGCCTGGTACAGGCGGTCGCCGCCATCGTGGCGGTCGCCGCGGAGCGCGCCCGCCTGTCCGGCGACCTGGCCGCGCTGCGCGATGCCATCGACCGCGCGCTGGACGCGGCCAGCCCCGCCCCG
>NZ_JAPSMD010000943.1 GCF_027856955.1 Falsiroseomonas oryzae
GGGCGGCTGCTGCTGGCGACGCCCTATGACTGGGCGACGCGCGCGACGCCGGTGGAACGCTGGCTCGGCGGCCATTCGCAGCGCGGCGAGGCGCAGGGCGCGGCGGAGCCGCTGCTGCGCGCGGTGCTGGCGGCGCAGCCCGGGCTGGCTGTGCTGGCGGAGGAGGCCGACTTCCCCTGGCAGACGCGGCTGCATGCGCGCGCGCATGTGGCGTATCGCGCGCATCTGGTGGCGGCGGGGCGGGAGGTCGAAGGGCCGGGCCTGGAATGACAGCGGTGTCTGGATTGGGCGGAAAGCGGTCCTTCATGTCCCGGACCGCGGAAGCACCGCCGCTCGGCTGCCCTGTCGGCGCTTGCCTCGCGCGGCCTGGGCGGCCGGGGCTTGCAGCCAACCTCATGTGACTTTTGCCATTTGACAAACATTGTAATGTTCGAAATTAATCACAATACAATCTGCCGCTCGCCGCCGGCGGTCCCCCTTCGGCGCCACACCGGCTTCAAGAGGGTGCCGGAGGCATGCATCAGCATATCGCCCACAGGGCGGCGGCGGTCCCGCCTCCCCTCGCCGACGCGCCGCCGGTCGCCGCCCGCGCCCGTCCCGCGAAGCCCGGCGACCGCGCCACAGGCGCCCTACTCGCCGCGCTCGTCGCCCTGCCGGTGCTGCTCATGGTGCTCGGTGCCTGGGCCGCCTGGAGGAACGCGTGGACCGCCGCGGAGGCCGAGGTCGCCCAGGCC
>NZ_JAPSMD010000944.1 GCF_027856955.1 Falsiroseomonas oryzae
GTTCCGCCGCCTCCTGCGCGGCGCAGTCATCCTCCGCCCGGTCCAGCAGGGCGGCGAGGGTCGGAAGCGACGACGCCTCCGGCAGCAGCGCCAGCACGCCGGCGCGCGCCTCCGCGATGCGTGTCGCGAGGTCGTCGCGGCGTCGCATAGCCTCGGCCTCCGCGGCCGCCAGGCGAAGCACCTCGGCGCGCTGGCGGCGCCAGGCCTGCATCGCCGCCGCGCCCTGTGGCTGGAGTCCCGCCGGCGACCACAGCGCCGTCCATGCCGCCTCGGCCTCCCGCAGCCGGGCCTCCGCCGACTGCAACTCCGCCGCCACATCCCCCCGGCGCGCCGCCAGCCAGCCGAGGCGCGCCGTCTTCTCGGCATAGGCGGTGACGCGGCCGGCATCGTCGGCACGCGTATCGGCCAGCCGGTCCGCCGTGTCGCGCAGCGTCTCGAACAGGTCGGGCAGGGGCCCATCCGGCAGCCCTTCGCGCGATTCCGCGGCCGATGGGTCGCCCTCCAGCGCGCGCCGCAGGAGGCGCCAGGCGTGGTCGCGTTGCGCGCGCGCGGCGGCGATCACCTCGCGCGTCGGCACCGTCTCGCCGCGCGCGAGCTGGGCGCGATCCGCCTCCAGCCGCGTGCTTTCGGCGGCGACCTCCGCCGCGGCCGCCTGCGCAGCCTCCACCGCCGCCGCGGCCGCGGCCACGCGCGCCGCGACCCATTCCGCCTCCGGCTCCAGCGGCA
>NZ_JAPSMD010000945.1 GCF_027856955.1 Falsiroseomonas oryzae
CGGCCGCGGGCGGGGGCGCGGCGGGGGCCTCGGCGGCGGGCGGCGGCGGCGGGGCCGGCGCCTTGGCCTTCTTGCGGCTGGAGACCACGGCCGGCGCCATCAGCGCCTTCTCCACCTGCGTGCTGCCGCAGGCCGCGCACTCCACCAGCCCGGCCTTGGCCAGCTTCTCGAAGCCGGCGCTGTCCTGGAACCAGCTCTCGAATTCGTGCCCGGCGCCGCAGCGCAGCTTGTAGCGGATCATTCCGTCATCCTGGCCGCACCCTGTGGCAGCCATATGTCATGTGGCACTCTGCCCGGCAGAGTGCCAGGGCCGTGGTCACCCCGCCAGCAGCGGATCGAGCCCGCCCCGCCGGTCCAGCGCCAACAGGTCGTCGCAGCCGCCGATGTGCCGGCCGTCCACGAAGATCTGCGGCACCGTGGTGCGCCCGCCAGAGCGCGCGATCGCTTCCTCCCGCGCGGCAGAGCCGTTGGGGGCGTATTTCTCCTCGAAGGGCACGCCTTTCCTCTGGAACAGGTCGACCGCCCGCGCGCAGTAGGGGCAGAAGTCCTGGACGTAGATCTCGACCTTGGCCATGGCCGTCAGGTCGCCCCGCGCGCCGCACGCGTCAAGACGGGCCGGGCTCAGGCGCGCTCCAGGCGCGGGTCGGGCACCCGGGCGGCGGCGAGGACGTCCACGGCCCCGGCCCCGGCCGCCAGCAGGGCCCGGGCGCAGGCCTCCGCCGTGG
>NZ_JAPSMD010000946.1 GCF_027856955.1 Falsiroseomonas oryzae
CGACCTTCGAAAGCCGGCCGCGCGCCTCGAATGGCTTGCCGCCTTCCGGGCGCGGCGCCTTGCCGCCGGCGAACGGTGCCTTGCCGCCGCGTCCCTGGGGCGGGCGGGAGCCGGGCGGGCCGGGACGGCGGGGCGGGGGGCGATGCATGGGCGCCATCCTGCGCGTCGCGCCGGCCCTGTCCAGCACCGCGCGCGACGTTGACATTCGCGCTGCCATGGGGCTAGTCCCGCGCGCCCGTTGTCCGCGGGCCGCGGCGGATCCCTGGAGGGGTGCCCGAGTGGCTAAAGGGGACGGACTGTAAATCCGTTGGCTTCGCCTACGTTGGTTCGAATCCAACCCCCTCCATTCCCGTCACGGCACGCCCGGCCTCCGGGTGCCTGCGTCGCAGGCCGTCACTGACGGCGCGCCCCACCACCGAAGCGCGTGCGGGTTCGCGGGTGTAGCTCAATGGTAGAGTCCCAGCCTTCCAAGCTGGCTGTGCGGGTTCGATTCCCGTCACCCGCTCCACCCCGCGCGCGCAGCCGGGTGCGGAGCCCAGCAGGGCAGGGCGACGGCTCAGGTCGGATCAGGCGTCGGGAACAGGGCCCCAGGAAGCACGACGATGGCAAAGGCGAAGTTTGAGCGGACGAAGCCGCACTGCAACATTGGGACGATCGGTCACGTGGACCATGGGAAGACGTCGCTGACGGCGGCGATCACCAAGGTTCTGGCGAAGA
>NZ_JAPSMD010000947.1 GCF_027856955.1 Falsiroseomonas oryzae
CTACCGCGCTGCTGCCCGCGGTCGCCGACCGGCCGGAGGCGACGCTGCATGTCGCCCCGGTGCTGGTGGAAGGCGTTGCGGCGCGGCTGCCGGACGGGCCGGCGGTGCTGGGCGACGCGACGCTGCCGCCGGGCGATGCGCGGCTGGCATGGCGCGACGGCGCGCAGCTGGTCTCGCTGGCGGAGCGGCGCGCCGCAGTGCGCGCGGCACTGCGCGACGCTGGGTTCGCTATGGAAGAGGCAGATCAGGCATGAGCACCGAGGACGGCTTCGAACCGGTGCCGGCGACCGAGGCGCCGGCCGGCGGGGGTACGCCGGGCCAGCGCGACCTGGACGCGGTCTATGACATCCCCGTGCAGCTCAGCGCCGTGCTGGGCCGCGCGACGATGCAGGTCTCCCAGCTGCTGAAGCTCGGCCGCGGCGCGGTGGTGGAATTGGACCGCAAGCTGGGCGAGGCGGTGGACATCTACGTCAACAACCGTCTGGTCGCGCGCGGCGAGGTGGTGATGGTGGACGATAACCGCTTGGGCGTGACGATGACGGAGATCGTCAAGGCCGACCGGGGCGGCAGCTGATATGGCGCGCCTTCTCATCGTCGGATCACTGGAAGGCGAGCTGGGCGCCGCTGCCCGCGTGGCCATCGCGCGCGGCGCGCGGCTGGCGCATGCGGAAGGCGTGGCGGCCGGGCTGGCGCGGCTGCGCGCGGAAGGCGCCGAC
>NZ_JAPSMD010000948.1 GCF_027856955.1 Falsiroseomonas oryzae
CGCCGCGCCGCCACCGGCGGCCGGGCGCGCCTTCCCCTGCCCGGAGGGCCGGCTGGTGCTGGAACGGCTGACGGTGCTGGTCCCGAAGGAACCGCGGCCGCTGCTGCGCGAGGTGTCGCTGGTGGCCGCGCCCGGCGACGTGGTGGCGATCGCCGGCGCGGTCGGCTCCGGCAAGTCCACGCTGCTGCGCATGATCGCCGGCGCAGCGCGGCCGGCGGCCGGCGCCGCCTTCCTGGACGGCCATGCGACCTGGCAATGGGACCGGGAGGACATTGCGCGCCATCTCGGCATGCTGCCGCAGGAGCCCGTGCTGACCGAGGGCACGGTGGCGGAGGCGATCGCGCGGCTCGGCACGCCGGACATGCGCGCGGTGATCCGCGCCGCGCGGCTGGCCGGGGCGGAGCGCACCGTCGCGCGCCTGCCCTACGGCTATGCCACGCGGATCGGGCCCGACACGCCGCTCTCGCTGGGCCAGCGGCAGCGCATCGCGCTGGCCCGCGCGGTGTACGGCGAGCCGAGGCTGGTGCTGCTGGACGAGCCCTCGGCCTGGCTCGACGCGGAAGGCGAAGCGACAGTGCTGGCGCTGCTCGCCGCGCTGCGCGAGCGCGGCGCGACGGTGCTGTTCACCTCGCATCGGCCGGTGCTGCTGCGCGCGGCCGACCGGGTGCTGGTGCTGCGCCATGGCATGCTGGTGCAGGCCGGGCGGCCGCAGGC
>NZ_JAPSMD010000949.1 GCF_027856955.1 Falsiroseomonas oryzae
CATCGAGCCGCTGCCCATGTTGCCCGGCGCGCCGCTGCCGCCGACCTGCGGCGCGTTGAAGGTGCCGCCGCCGGCGCCGCGCTGCGTTCCGGTGTTGCTGCCGGTGCCCATCGGCGCACCCGTGGTGCCCGGCGCCGTGCCGCGCACCATCGGATCGGCGTTGCTGGCATTCCCGCTGCCGGAGCCCGTCATGCCCGTGCTGCCCGCCTGGCCGCGCGTGTCGGCGCCGGTGCCCGTGCTGCCGCCCTGGCCGACCACCGCGCCGCCGCCCATGTAGGCGCGGTCCCGTTCCGAGGTGGCACGCGCGCCGGTGGTGCCCGTCGCGCGCGCACTGCCCGCGGACACGCCGAGGTCGCTCAGCATCTGGCGATCCGGGCGACCCGTCGCGTTCATGTTGTTCTGGCGCTGGTAGTCCATCACGGCCTGGCGCGTGCGTGCGCCGTAGACACCGTCCGCAGGGCCGGGGTCGAAGCCGCGCTGGCTGAGGGCGCGCTGCAACTCGCGGGTCTCGCTGCTGGCCACCGCGCCGCCGCCGCTGCGACCACCGGAGCGGGCGTTGCTGCCGGTCTCGACGCCGGGCACGCGCACCTCCGGGTCGCTCCACAGCGGGCGGCCCAGGTTCACGTCGCTCGGATCCGTCGCCGCGCCGGTCGCGGCACCGGCCGCCGCGCCGATCCCCGCACCTGCCAGCGCGCCCACCGGCCCGCCAAGGGC
>NZ_JAPSMD010000950.1 GCF_027856955.1 Falsiroseomonas oryzae
GCGTGGTCCGAGCCGCGCAGGCCGGACCCTGCCGCCGCGGCGGAGCTGCTCGAACCCATCCCGGAGCCGCCTGCGCCTCGGTTGCCCGACCTTGCGGCCATTCCCGGCGCAGCGCCCGACCCGCAGCCCGTCCAGCCGATCCCCGAGCCGCTGCTGCCCGAACTCGCCGCGGCCCCGGAGCCGCCCGCGCCGATCCCGGAGCCGCCCGAGGCGGTGCTGCCCGAGCTCGCCGCAGCTCCCGAGCCTATCACGCCGTTTCCCGAGCCGCCGGGTCCGGAACTGCCCGGTTTCGCGGCGGTCGCTGAACCGCCCGCGCCGATTCCCGAGCCGCCCGAGGCGATGCTTCCCGAACGCGCCGCGGCCCCCGAGCCGCCCGCGCCAATTCCCGAGCCGCCCGAGGCGGTGCTTCCCGAACGCGCCGCAGCCCCCGAGCCGCGCGCGCCAATTCCCGAGCCGCCCGAGCCGCTGCTGCCCGAACTCGCCGCAGCCCCCGAGCCTCCCGCGCCAATTCCCGAGCCGCCCGAGGCGATGCTTCCCGAACGCGCCGCAGCCCCCGAGCCACCTGCGGCGATCCCCGAGCCGCACCCCGTCACCGCGATCCCGGAACCGCCAGCGGCGCGGTTGCCGGACCTGACGCCGCCGCGTGGGGAGGGGCCGCCACCCGCCGGGCCGCCCGCCGTGGCGACCCCCGCACCGCCCCGCACTTCGCC
>NZ_JAPSMD010000951.1 GCF_027856955.1 Falsiroseomonas oryzae
CGCCCGCCGGCGCGCTGGCCGCCGGCCGCGCCCTGCTGCGCGAACTCGACGCGCTGGACGACGCGGGCCGCATCACGCCGATGGGCCGCGGCATGGCGCGCATGGGCACGCATCCCCGGCTCGCGCGCCTGCTGCTGGCCGCGGCGGACGAAGGCGAGAAGGCACTCGCCGCCGACCTCGCCGCGCTGCTGGAGGAGCGCGACCCCATACGGGATCGGGACGCCCCGGCCGACATCAACGCGCGGCTCGAACTGCTGCACGGCGCGGATCATCCCAACGCCGACCGCGCGACCATCCACCGCATCCGCCGCGCCGCCACGCTGCACCGGCGGCGCCTGAAGCTGCACGGCACCGCGCTGCCGGGCGGCGAGGCCGGGCCCTTGCTGGCCGCAGGCTTCCCCGACCGCATCGCGGCGAAGCGCGGCACGATGGACGGCGCCTTCCGCCTCGCCTCCGGGCAGGGCGCGCGGCTCGCCGCCAACGATCCGCTGGCCAAGGCGCCGCTGCTCGCCGTGGCGGATCTGGAGCTCGCCGGCACCGATGCGCGCATCCGCATGGCCGCGCCGCTCGACCTCGCCACGCTGGAGCGCCGCTTTCCCGAACGCCTGCGCTGGGAGGAAGGCGCCGCCTTCGACGCCCGCGCCGCCGCCGTGCTGGCGCGGCGGCGCCGCATGTTCGGCCCCCTCGTGCTGGAGGAGCACGCCCTGCCC
>NZ_JAPSMD010000952.1 GCF_027856955.1 Falsiroseomonas oryzae
GCCGGAGGCCGCGTCGCGCCTCGCCGCGGGCGGCGCGCCGCAATCGGCCAGCACCAGCGTGCGGCCGGCGGCCAGGCGGTGGAAGCCGGTGTCCGGCAGCGCGGCGGGCGCGCGGCCGCGCGACTGCGCCTGGGTCAGCACCAGATCCAGGATCGCCGGCGCCTCCTCCCGCGTGCCGTTGAACAGCGCCAGCCCGCCATCGGCATGGCGCAGCAGGCGCAGCGCCGGCGCGGCACGGTCCAGCACCGCGGCCAGCGTCGGCGGCGCCTCCACCCCGGCGCCGTGCAGCAGGTTGCGGATCTCGATCAGGTCCTGGATCGCCGCCAGAAGCTGCGCCGGGCTGCGCTCCACATGGCCGCCATCCGGGTGGAACTGGCGGTCGAGCTCCTGCGGCAGGAAACGCACGCAGCGCGCCAGCCAGGTCTCGTCCTCCAGCGCCACCGCCGCGGCCATGCCGCCCTTCAGCGCCACCAGCGCGCCGCGATGCGCGGCTTCGGCCGGCAGGCCCGCCACGACATGGCGGGCGTCCTGCGCCATGCGCTGCATCAGCTGCTTGCGGAAGGCGTCCTCCGCCGTCGCGGCCAGGAAGTCCCAGTGCCCGAGCCAGGCGGAGATGCGCGCGCCCGCCACCTCCGGCGCCTCGGCCAGCGGGTCGCCCGCGCCCAGCGCCAGCCAGTCCGCGGCCAACGCCCGCCCGCGCAGCC
>NZ_JAPSMD010000953.1 GCF_027856955.1 Falsiroseomonas oryzae
CCGGCCGTCGGCACGCCGCGCGTCACGCTGCCGGCGGCGCCGCGCGCCGCGACGGCGCCGGTGGCCACCGCGCCCTGCGCCACCGCATAGACCTCGCCATCCGCACCCAGCAGCGGCGTGACCAGCAGCGTGCCGCCGGTGATGTTGGTCGCGTCGCCCAGCGCCGAGACGGCGACGTCGATCCGGCTGCCGGCGCGGGAGAAGGCGGGCAGGTTGGCCGTCACCATCACGGCGGCGATGTTGCGCGTGTCCAGCTGGCGTTCCTGGTCGCGCGTGTTGACGCCCAGCCGTTCCAGCACGCCGATCAGCGACTGGCGGGTGAAAGGCGCCGAGCGCAGCCGGTCGCCCGTGCCGTTCAGCCCGATCACCAGCCCGTAGCCCACCAGCTGGTTGTCGCGCACGCCTTCCACGTCGGCGATGTCCTTGATGCGCACCTGCGCCATGCCCGGCGCCGCCCAGGACACGAGGGCGCCGAGCAGCAGCGCGACCGCGATGCCATGCCGTCGCCACGCTCCCCTCATCGTCGGGCAAGGTTTCTGCGCCAAGCTCTCCTCCATGCGCGTCGGCATGCCGCGCCCTGGCGACGGCGCCGGCCGCCGCGTTGCGGCTCGCAACGGGCAACCGGCGTGCCAGCGCCGCGGCCGGCGGGCACGGCAAGGCTTGCCGGGGCGGGGGCAGGGAGTGCCGGCAG
>NZ_JAPSMD010000954.1 GCF_027856955.1 Falsiroseomonas oryzae
CGCCGCGCCGGCGCCTGCGCCGGTCAGCGTCGCGATGAGCCAGCCGGCCGCCACCACCGGGCCAACGCCCGGAATGGCCAGGGCACCGAGCCCGGCAAGCAGCCCGGCGCCGCCGCCGATCACGGTGCCCAGCGTGGCGCCGGTGGCCGCACCGGTTTCGGCGCCCGTACCCGCACGGCGCGTCGTGGTGGTGTCCGTCGTCGTGTCGGTGCCGGTGGCACCCTGCCCGGCCATGTAGCTGATGTCGTCATGGGCGAAGCCGGCCGCTTCGAGGTCCCGCACCGCCGCGCGGGCGTGGTCGGAACTGTCGTAGAGCCGGGCAATGCTGCGTGTGGCCATGATGGTCTCCTGAAATCGGTTGGCGTCGGCCGGCCTACTGGCCGGTGGCGACGACGTTGCCCTGGTAGTCGAGCGCCACGCCGGTCTGCTGGCCGTTGCGGGTGGCGCGACCGCGCCAGACGCCCTGGTCGTCGAGACGCAGGCCCTGCACGTCGGTGAAGCCCGCATCGGTCATCCGCGCGCGCGCCTGGCCCTCGGTGAAGGAATTGGCGCCCGGCACCGGGGCGGCGCCGGTGCGCGGCTCGGTGTGCTGGGTGGTCGCGGCCGGCGGCGCGGTGGACTGGCCGCCGCCCTGCGCGCCGGTCCCGGGGGTAGTGGTGCCGGTGGCGCCCGGAGTTGTGGTGCCGGTGGC
>NZ_JAPSMD010000955.1 GCF_027856955.1 Falsiroseomonas oryzae
GCCCTGGCGCGACATCGCCGCGCTGATCGCGGCCGCGCGCGCGGCCCCCGCGGGTGGGCTGCGCTACGGCTCGGGCGGCGTCGGCACGCCGGCGCACATGGCGGCCGCCGCGATGCTGAAGGCGATCGGCGCGGAGGGGACCCATGTCCCCTATCGCGGCGCCAACCAGGCGACGCTGGCCGTCGAGACCGGCGAGGTGGACTTCGCCTTCGCCATCTCCAACATCGTCATCCCGCGCCTGCAGCACGGCACGGTGCGCGTGCTGCTCTCCACCGCGGCGCGCCGCATCCCCGCCCTGCCGGAGGTGCCGACGCTCGCGGAAACCGTGCCGGAGGGCCCGATCATCACCAGCGGCAGTTCCATCGTCGGCCCCGCCAACATGCCGCCCGCCCTGGTCGCGCGCATCCATGCCGCGGTGAACCGCCTGGTGACGGAGGACGCCGCCTTCCGCGAGAGCCTGACGCGGGAGGGCGGCGACATCACGCTCTCGCCCACGCCGGCCGCCTATGCTGCCGCCTGGGTGGACGAGGTCGCGCGCTTCCGCCGCCTGGTCGAGGTCTCCGGGGCGCGCGTGGAATGAATGCCGCGGCCTTCTTCGCGGCCTACGACGCCTTCGGCGAGCGCCGCGCCGGCAGCCCGGGCGACGCCGCCGCCGCCGCCTGGCTGCGCGACCTGGCCGCCGGCGCCG
>NZ_JAPSMD010000956.1 GCF_027856955.1 Falsiroseomonas oryzae
TGCTGGCCGCGACGGCGGAACGGCTGGCGCGCAGGCTGCAGTTCCAGTCGATCGGCGCGGCGCTGCGCCGTGCGCTGGCCGGCGACCGCGGCGCCGGGCTGCTCGCGCTGTCCGATGCGGGCGAGGCGCGTCGGCTGCTGGGCGGCACGACGCTGTCGGATGCGCTCGACCTCGTCGCCCTGCCGGCGGCGCTGTTCGTGCTGTTCCTGCTGCACCCGCTGTATGGCTGGGTGGCGCTGGGCTTCTGCGTGCTGCTCGCGCTGCTCGGCGCGCTGGCGGACCGCACCACGCGCGGGCCGGTGCAGCAGGCCGGCGCGATGCAGGCGCGTGTCACGGCCGACCTGACCGGGCGGCTGCGCCAGTCGGAGCTGCTGGACTGCCTGGGCATGCTGCCCGCCGTACTGCGCCGCTGGCAGCCCGGCTACCTGGCGATGCTGGAAGCGCAGGACGCGGCGCAGCGGCGTGCGCGGGCGCTGGGCGGGCTCGCCAGCTTCACGCAGCAGGTGCTGCTGCTGGCGATGGCCGCGGCCGGGGCGTGGCTGGTGACGCAGCACATGGCATCGCCGGGCAGCATCCTGGCGGCCTCGCTGCTGGCAGGCATGGCGGCGGCGCCCGGGGCGCGGCTGGTCGGCAGCTGGCGGGACTGGGCCTTCGGCGTCGCCGCGCTCGGCCGGTTGCGGCGGAC
>NZ_JAPSMD010000957.1 GCF_027856955.1 Falsiroseomonas oryzae
CCCGCCTGGCTGCGGCACGGCTCTCGGCCGGCGACGCCGCCGGCACCGCCCAGGCGGCGCAGGATTCGCTCCGCCTGCTGCCCAGCCAGGCCGGCGCGCGGGAGATGCTGGCGGTGGCAGCGCTGGCGCGCGGCGACATGGCTGCCGCGCAGGCCGAGCTCGACCGGCTGGAGGGCGACCAGCGCAACACCGAGGCCGCCGGCACGCTGGACGGCCTGCTGCGCCTGGCGCGCTTCGACACGCAGGGTGCAAGGGCCGCCTTCGAGCGGGTGCTGCGCAGCTTCCCCGACAGCATCGGCGCGCGTATCGGGCTGGCACGCGTCGCCACCGCCCAGGGCAACGCCGCCGAGGCGGAACGCCTGCTGGGCGAGGTGCTGCGCCGCCAGCCCGCCAACCAGGAAGCTTTGGGTCGTCTGGTCGCCACGGTGACGTCGCGCGGCCCGCGCTCTGACGCCGCGCGGGTGGTGCTGGACGGCGCGCATGCCGCCGCGCCGAACGAGCCGGCGCTGGCGCTGGCCTACGCCGCGGCCCTCGCCGCGATCGGCAATCCGCAGCGTGCGCTGGAGGTATTGAGCACCGAGCAGCTGCGCCGCGCCGGCCAGGGCGTGCCGCTGCCGCTCGCGCGGTCCATGGCGCATGCCGCGCTGAACCAGTGGCCCGAGGCCGAGGCCTCCGCGCGCGCGGC
>NZ_JAPSMD010000958.1 GCF_027856955.1 Falsiroseomonas oryzae
CCTGCCCGCGCCAGGCCCCGGCGCCGCCACCGACCGCCAAGTCGCCCGCGCCTGGCGCACCGCCCTCGGCCGCGGCGCCGAGACCAGCCTGTCCTTCCGCGAGGCCGGCGGCGACAGCCTCGGCTTCCTCCGCCTCGCCCTCGAGATCGAGCGCCTCACCGGCCATGCCGGCGTCTTCGAGGCGCTCCACCCCGACATGACCGCCGCCGAGATGTCCGCCGCCCTCGCCGCCGCCCCCGCCCCGCGCCAGGGCCCGCGCGTGCTGCTGCTGCCCGGCATGGGCGGCGACTGCGACACCCTCGCCCGGCTGCGCGACGGCTGCCCGGGCATCGACTTCGTCGTCGCCCGCTACCCCTCCTGGCGCGCCCTGGCCCGCGCCGGCAGCGAGATCGAGAGCGACGCCCGCGCCGTGCTGCCCCAGGCGCTCGCCGCCTTCGACCAGGGCCGGCCGCCCATCCTGCTCGGCTACTCCTATGGCGGCGCCATTGGCCACCTGCTCGCCCGCTGGATGGCCGAGGCCGGACGCCCGGTCCGCGCCCTCCTCGTGCTCGACACCTCGCTCGCCGGGCGCGGCATGACGCCAGCCGCGCCGACCACCGGCGCCGCCCCGCACCGCGAGCGCCTGCCCGACTTCCTCCGCCGCTGGCTGCGCTGGCAGGTGGCCGCGCTGGGCGCCAGGCCGGC
>NZ_JAPSMD010000959.1 GCF_027856955.1 Falsiroseomonas oryzae
AGGCGCTGACCGCGCAGGCCGGCGTGGACCTGCTGCCGGACTGGGCGCGCCGGATGCACGGCCTGCCCGCCCCGCCCCGCCCGCTGGTCCGCGCCGGCACGCTGGGCATGGCGCGCACCCTGCGCTGGGCCTTCGCCTGAGCCGCGCCGCGGGCTAGCCTGAGGGCGAACAGCGGAACCTTCCGCCCCAACCCAAGGAACGCTTGCCCATGCTGCTGCAGATGACCGACATCACGGAGGGTACCGGCACGATGGCGCTGTCCGGCAAGCAGGTCTCCGTCCATTACACCGGCTGGCTGTTCGACCCTGCCGCGCCGGAGACGAAGGGCCGCAAGTTCGACAGCTCCCGCGACCGCGGCGAGGCCTTCGGCTTCCGGCTCGGCGCCGGCCAGGTGATCGCGGGCTGGGACCGCGGCGTCGCGGGCATGCGCGTCGGCGGCCATCGTCGCCTGACCATCCCGCCGGAGTTCGGCTATGGCGCGCGGGGCGCCGGCGGCGTCATCCCGCCGAACGCCACGCTGGTGTTCGACGTGGAACTGCTCGGCGTGGAGTGAGCCATGCGCCTCCCTCGCCGCGCTCTCCTTTCCGCCACGGTCCTGGCCGCACCGCCGGCACTGGCCGCGCCCGGCGCGGGCGTGGTGGAGGCGCTGCGTGGCGCCGCGGCGGCGGAGCGCGCCGGCC
>NZ_JAPSMD010000960.1 GCF_027856955.1 Falsiroseomonas oryzae
GGCGCGCGGCTGCGGCGCGGCCATCGTGCTGGCCGGCGGCTATGCCGAGACCGGCGGCGACGGCGTCGCGCGCCAGGCGGCGCTGCGCGCGGCCTGCGGATCGATGCGGCTGCTGGGGCCGAACACCATCGGGCTGGTGAACCTGGCGGACCGCATCGTGCTCTCGGCCTCCGGCGCGCTGGAGATCGAGGACCTGCCGCCCGGGCGCATCTCGCTGGTCTCGCAATCCGGCGGGATCCTCGGCGCGGTGCTGTCGCGCGGCGCGGCGCGGGGCATCGGCTTCGCTCGGCTGGTCTCCACCGGCAACGAGGGCGACCTCGACATCGCCGACATGCTCGACCACCTCGCGGACGACGCCGCCACGGACGTCATCGCGCTATATCTGGAAGGCCTGCGCCGGCCGGACGCGTTCCGCGCTGCGGCGCGGCGCGCGACCGCGGCGGGCAAGCGGATCGTCGCCTTCAAGGTCGGCCGGTCCGAGGCCGGCGCCAGCGCCGCGATCTCCCACACCGGGGCGCTGTCGGGGGAGGACCGGCTCTACGGCGCGCTGTTCCGCCAGCTCGGCATCATCCGCGCCGAGCGCTTCTCCGACCTGCTGGACATCCCCGCCGCCCTGGCCGCCGGGCGGCGCGCGCGCGGGCGCCGCGTGGCGGTGCTGACCTCCACCGGCGGCGCGGGCG
>NZ_JAPSMD010000961.1 GCF_027856955.1 Falsiroseomonas oryzae
GATCGCCGACCCCAGCGGGATGCCGAAGGAGAAGGCGAGGGTGAGCCCGGCCAATACCGTCGCCATCGCCTTCGCCCGCTGCTGCGGCGGCGCGATCATGGAGGCCGCGACGCCCGGCAAGACGACCGTCACCGCCAGCCCGGTCGCCACCCGCAGCGCCAGCGCCGTGGCGAAGTCCGGCGCGAAGGCCGTCGCCAGGTTCAGCGCGCCGACCAGCGCCAGGCCGAGCACCAGCAGGTCGCGCCGGTCCCAGCGCGCGGTCAGCGCCGCCGCCGGCGCGCCGGCGATGGCGTAGGTGATCGCATAGGCCGCGGCGAGTTGCCCCGCGGTGGCGAGCGAGACGCCGAGATCCGCGGCCAGCGGCGCCAGCATGCCGGTGAAGGCATAGGCGCCGGTGGCGGAGGCGAACTGCGCCCAGGTCAGCAGCCAGATGCGTCGGTCCATGCGCCACCATGTGGCGGCGGCGCCTGGCCTGTCATGCGGCGTTCGGCGCGTCCCAGGGATCGGCAAAGCGCAGCCTGGCGGCGCGGAACCCGCAGCCCAGGCCGATCGCGGCGGCCATCGCCGCGTAGCCGAGCGTGCCGGGCATGCGGTTCAGCAGGCAGGCCAGCGCTTCCCGCCGCGCGCCGCGCTGGGCCAGCGCGGCGGCCAGCAGCAGCGGCGGCTCCTCGCCGACCA
>NZ_JAPSMD010000962.1 GCF_027856955.1 Falsiroseomonas oryzae
GTCGCCGCACAGCGGCGCGGTCACGCCGCCGCACAGCGGCGCGGTCAGGCCGCCGCACAGCGGCGCGGTCAGGCCGCCGCGTAGCGGCGCGGTCACGCCGCGATTCGCAGCGCGGGGTGCAGCAGGGGCAGGAAGGTCGTGCAGAACCATCGCTCATAGGCCAGTTCGTGGCCCAGCGCGGCGGTGGCGGGACCGTAGTAGTGGCCGGGCTGGCCGGCTCTGAAGAAGTCGAAGCCGTAGAGCGTGACCGGCCGGTGCAGCAGCAGGGCGATCAGCAGGATGGCCTGGAAGCCGGCGGTGCCGCGGCGGTAGCCGACCTGCCCGACGAGCGGCGCGAAGGGCGCGGGCAGGGCGGGCGGATCGGGCTGGTCCTTGGGCGCCCAGGCCGCGAGCGAGAGTGCGGGCAGCGCGGCGTAGCCGGGCTCCCGCTGCACCAGCTGCGGCAACTCCGCGCGCTTGGCCTGGTTGAACAGCATCACGTCGGTGCGCCGGCCGACATCGGCGGCGAAGCCGTCCAGCACCGGGTAGTTCAGGCGTGTGACGCAGTCATGCGCCTCGATCTCGGCGGCCTGGCCGCGGCCGAGCGGGCCGGACCCGTTGCCGACCAGCGCGACCTCGCGCGCCGTGGCCAGGCGCGCCAGCGCAGGCGGCAGGGCGGCGGGATCGGGCGG
>NZ_JAPSMD010000963.1 GCF_027856955.1 Falsiroseomonas oryzae
GACGCGCAGGCCGGAGGCGAGCGCCGGCAGCGCGGCCGGCACGCGGACGCGCCACAGCACCGCGGCGCGCGACGCGTCCATCGTCGCCGCCAGCTCCAGCAGGCCGGGATCGGTGCGGCGCAGCCCGTCATAGAAGGCGGTGGCGACGGGGAAGAAGATGATGAGCGTCGCCATGACGACCTTGCTTGCCATGCCGAAGCCGAACCAGAGCGTCAGCAGCGGCGCGATGGCGAAGACCGGGATCGCCTGGGAGACCAGCAGCAGCGGCAGCAGCCAGCGCCGCCCGCCCCGCCAGGCGGCCAGCGTCAGCGCCATGCCGCAGCCCAGCAGCGCGCCGAGCGCGAGGCCGGCGAGCATCTCCGCCCCCGTCACCAGCGCGTGGCTCGCGATGCTGTCCCAGCGCGCCGCCAGCGCCTGCGCCACGCGCCAGGGGGAGGGCAGCAGGAAGGGCGGCACCTGCGTCAGCCACACGAAGCCCTGCCACAGCGCGATTAGGCCGGTGGCGGCGAGCAGCCCGTGCATCACGCCGCCTCTGCCAGGCGGTCGAGCAGCTCGCCCTGCGCGGCCAGCAGCGCGGGGTCGCGCGCAGGCCGTGGCGGCGGCCCGGCCGGGGGGGCGATCTCCGCCGGGACGGCGGGCGTGCCGCCCAGCACGAGGATGCGGTCGGCCA
>NZ_JAPSMD010000964.1 GCF_027856955.1 Falsiroseomonas oryzae
CTTCGCCGCGCTGGCCAACCGCTTCGGCCCCCGCTGGCGGCACGTGATCGCCGCGCTGGACGGGCGCACCGGCTGCGCCGAGCGGCTCGGCCCGCAGGTGCCCTATGCGCTGCTGCCGGCGCCGGTGCCGAAGGGCCTGGATCCGCTCCGCGCGGCCTGGCGGGTGCGCAGCCTGCTCCGCCGCCTGCGGCCGGCCACGCTGGTCACCAGCAACTGGGGCAGCATCGAATGGGCGCTGGCCAACCTCGTGCCGCCCCGCCTGCGCCACCTGCACACCGAGGACGGCTTCGGCCCGGACGAGGCCGCCGGCCAGAAGCCGCGCCGCATGCTGACCCGGCGCCTCGCGCTGCGCTGGAGCGAGGTGGCGCTGCCCTCCACCGTGCTGCTGCGCGCCGCGCGCGACGACTGGCACCTGCCGCCGGCGCGGCTGCACCACATCCCGAACGGGCTCGACCTCGCCCGCTTCCGCCCGGACGGACCACGCGCCGAGGTGGCGGTGCCGGGGGAGGGGCCGCTGATCGGCACCGTCGCCGCGCTGCGGCCGGAGAAGAACATCGCCCGCCTGCTGCACGCCTGCGCGCTGCTGCGCGCCGAGGGCCTGGCGCTGCGGCTGCTGGTGATCGGCGATGGCGGCGAGCGCGCGGCGCTGGAGGCGCTGGCGGGCGAGA
>NZ_JAPSMD010000965.1 GCF_027856955.1 Falsiroseomonas oryzae
AGGTAGGGGCGGGGCGCCGCAGGCCGGCGCCAGCACCCCCACCCCGACCCTCCCCCGATTGGCGGGGGAGGCAGAGGCGCAACGGCGGCTAGACCGGCCCGCCGCTCTCCGGGCCCGTGCGAGTCGGCGGGATGCCGGTGGAGGAGCCGCCGGTCGGCGGCGTGCCGCCTTCGCGTGGCGTGTCGCGGTTGGACGCCTCGCCGCCATTCGCCGGCTTCGTCGCCTCCCGCGCTGCTCCGGCCATGTCCTGCGCCGTGCGCTCGACGGCGTGGCGCAGGTCGCGCGCCACCTCGCCCAGTGCGCTCACGCCTTCGGTCGGCGAGAGGCCCGCGCCCGCGACCCGTTCCCGGGTGCGGCCATAGGCCTCGCCCAGATGCTCCTGCGCCTGGCCGAGATGCTGCTCCGCCTTGGCGCGCGCATCCTGGTAGGCCTCGCTGGCCAGTCCGGAGAGCCGGTTGGCCATGCGGTCGCGGCTTTCGCCCATCAGCCGGTCCTCGGCCTCGCTCGGCGGCAGCAGCGCCCCCAGCGCGGCGCCCAGCGCCAAACCGACGGCGCCGAGCAGCAGCGGCTGCTGCTCGACCAGGCCGGCGGCGCTGCGGCCGTACTCCGCGCCCGCGCGGTAGGCCCGGTCGCCGGCGCGATAGGCGGTGTCGGTCGCGCTGCGCCAG
>NZ_JAPSMD010000966.1 GCF_027856955.1 Falsiroseomonas oryzae
GCGGTCGGCGAGGACGGCGGCGGCGGCGACGCCGGGGGCGCGGCGCAGCCGGTCCTCGATCTCCTCGAGCTCGACCCGGCGGCCGCCGATCTTCACCTGGCGGTCGGCGCGGCCGACCACCTCGTAGAGCCCGTCCGGGCGGATGCGCCCGAGGTCGCCGGTGTGCAGCACGCGCTCGCCAGGGCGGTCGGGCGCGGGCGCAATGCGCGGCGAGGGCACCAGGCGACCGTCCCGCCATTCGCCAAGGGCAACGAGCGGACCCGAGACCACGATCTCGCCCACCTCGCCCGGCGGTACGGCCGCGCCGGACTCATCGACCAGCTCGATCCGCTGGCCCGGCACCGGCAGGCCCGCCGGCACGCGCGGGCCCTGCGGCTGCCAGTCCGGCGGCACGTCCCAGCTCAGCACGCCGGAGCTTTCGGTCAGGCCGTAGACGTTGCGCAGGTTGCAGTCCGGCGGCAGGACCGCGCGCAGCGCCTGGATGTCGCTGGCCAGCAGCTGCGTGCCGGCGCATTGGCAGCGCCGGACGCGGCGGAAGGCGGCGGCCGCGCCCGGCGCCTGCAGCAGCGCCGTCACCAGGCTCGGCAGGCCCTGGATCATGGTCGGCCCGCCGGCCTCCTCCGCCGCGCGCACCACGCCGGGCAGGCCCAGCGCG
>NZ_JAPSMD010000967.1 GCF_027856955.1 Falsiroseomonas oryzae
CGCGGGGATCGCCGAGGCCCGCCACCCGGGCGCGCAGCGGCGCCTCGTCCCCGGCGATGCGCGCGCGCACCGCGGCCGGCGCGTAGAGCGCGCGATAGGCCTGGCGGAAGCTGGCCCATTCCGGCGTCTGGTTGCGGCCGCGATTGAGGTGCAGCCCGACCAGCTCCTGCCCGCCATTCGGGGCGTGGTCGAAGGGGCCTTCGGGCGTCCAGAGCACCCAGCGCAGCGTCTCGGCATGGATGAACAGCGCGGCCTGCTCCGCGATGCCGTTCGCGCCGAGGCGGTACCAGCGCAGCGTGCCGTCGCCGAGGGCCGCGACCGCGACCTCTCCGGCCAGCGCCAGGCCCCAGGCGGCGCCGGGCAGGGGCAGCGCGGCCAGCGGGCGGCCGCCGGCGTCGTAGAGGCGCAGGTGGTTGTCGGTGCCGAGCAGGATGCCGCGATCCTCGTCCAGCAGCGCAAGGCTGCGGGCGAACTCGCCTGCGCCCAGGGGCAAAGCGACCTGGCCGAGGCGCGGGCGATTCGAGTTGCGCCAATCCGCCGCCAGGCCGAGCTTGCCGCCGGCGCCGCTGCGCGCGGCGGCGAAGCCGGGCTCCTGCCCCGTGCCGCGCGAGAGCAGGCCGGTGGCCGAGTCGAAGACCAGCGGCGCCGCGCCCTG
>NZ_JAPSMD010000968.1 GCF_027856955.1 Falsiroseomonas oryzae
GCCGCGTTTCCCAGGCCTCCTGCACGGCGCGGCGGATGCTGGCCGCGTCGCCCGGGTCGCAACGCCGCGCAAGGCCGTCGGGCAGCTCCGCCGCCGCCGCGTCGGACAGCACCAGAGACGCGCCGGCCGCCGCGGCTTCCAGCGCGACAAGCGGCGCGCCTTCCGCCCAGCTCGGGAGCACCACCACCCGCGCGGCGGCATAGGCCGAGGCGAGCAGCGGCGAATCCGGCTCCAGCCGGTCCAGCACCCGCAGCTCCGCGCCGCCGTGGCGGTGCACCGCGGCCAGATAGGCGTGGTTCTCGGCATGGCCGATCAGCACCAGCGGCAGTCCGGTGCCGCGCAGCGCATGGGCCAGCATCGCCTGGTTCTTGCGCGGCTCGATGCGGCCGACGCAGAGCACGAAGTCGTCGAGCCCGATGGCCTGGCGGAACAGCGCGGCGTCGGCGCCGGCATAGAGCGCCGCATCCACGGGGTTCGGCACCACCACGCCATGCCCGACCGGCGCGCCGATCCGGGCCAGCCGCGCGCGCTCGCCCTCGCCGAGCAGGATCAACCGGTCGGCCAGCGCCGCCATCTCGCGCACCGCGGCGTGGAAGCCGGCGGCGGGTTCGTCGGGCGTCGCGCCGTCGCGCCGCGTGGCGGCGAGCTCGGCG
>NZ_JAPSMD010000969.1 GCF_027856955.1 Falsiroseomonas oryzae
AAGCGGCCCAGCGCCGCGGCGCGGCCCCGCGCGCCGAACTCCGCGCGGCGCGCCGGGTCGGCCAGCTTCGTCACGGCCTCCGCGATGCGCGCGGGGTCGGCGGTGTCCAGCGCGATGCCGCAGCCGGCCTCCGCCACCACCGCCGCCACCTCCTCGGCGAAGGCCGGGACGATCACCGGCAGGCCGAGCAGCATCGCATCGAACAGCTTGTGCGGCAGCGCCAGCCGGTGGTTCTCGACGCCGGGCTGGAACAGCACCAGGGAGATGTCGCAGCCCGCGGCGATCTGCAGCGCCTCCTGATGCGGCAGCCAGCCATGCCGCTCGATTCGCGCCGCGATGCCGAGCTGCCGCGCCCGCGCCTCGAAGGCGGCCTCGCTGCCGTCGGTGAAACGGCCGACCAGCACCAGGCGCGTCCCCTCCGGCAGGCGCGCCAGCGCGTCCAGCATGGCGAAGGCGCCGCGCGCCGCACCGAGCGCGCCGAGGTGCAGCAGCCGCAAAGGTCCCGGCACATGGGACCGCGGCGCGATGCCGGGATCGACGGCGTAGTTGCGCACGCGGGTGCAGCGGGCGGCACCGCCGAAGGCGTCGTCCAGCCCGTCCTTCGCCACCACCACCGCATCCGCGCGCCGCGCCAGCGCCCGGCACGCG
>NZ_JAPSMD010000970.1 GCF_027856955.1 Falsiroseomonas oryzae
GCTGGCGCTGCGCCCGCGCACCGCGCGCCGGCTGGACGCCGACGGCGCGGAGCACGAGGTGCCCGCCGCCGCGCTCGTGGTCGGCGACCGCGTGGCGGTCCGGCCCGGCGAGCGAATCCCGGTGGACGGGACGATCGAGACCGGCGAGGCCGGCGTGGACGAGAGCGCGCTGACCGGCGAATCCCGTCCCGTGGAGAAGCAGCCCGGCGCCAAGGTCTCGACCGGGACGGTGGTGCTGGATGGCAGGCTGGTGCTGCGCGCCACCGCGGTCGGCGGCGACACCACCCTGGCCCGCGTCGCGGCGCTGGTTGCCGCGGCGCAGGCTTCCCGCGCGCCGGTGCAGAAGCTGGTGGACCGCGTCAGCGCGGTCTTCGTGCCCGTCGTCGTCGCGCTGGCCGCGCTGACGCTGCTCGGCTGGCTGGTCGCCGGCGCGGGGGCGGAGGCGGCGATCCTGCACGCCGTCGCGGTGCTGGTGATCGCCTGCCCCTGCGCGCTCGGCCTGGCGACGCCCGCCGCCATCATGGCCGGCACCGGCGCCGCCGCGCGGGCGGGCATCCTGATCCGCGACGCCGAGGCGATTGAGCGCGCCAGGTCCGTGGACCTGGTCGCCTTCGACAAGACCGGCACGCTGACCGAGGGCAGGCCG
>NZ_JAPSMD010000971.1 GCF_027856955.1 Falsiroseomonas oryzae
TCGGCGGCGGCGGCGACCCGAGCCAGCCTCTCCGGCGCGCCCGCCGGCGCCTCGCCGCGCCAGACATTGCGGCCCAGCGCCTCGGCGAGGCCCGCGAGGTCGCCGGCGCGCAGTGCCGCGTCGTAGGCGGTCGCCCGGCCGTGGAACGCTTCCCACATGCGCTTCACCCGCTTGCCCACGGCCAGGTCGCCCACCCCCATCTCGCGCAGGTTGACGTCCATGTCCGCGAACATCGCATCGAACACCGCCTGGGCCAGGTCCTTGGCGCGCGGGTCGTCGTCGCGGGAGATGCGGCACACCAGCAGCCCGGCGTGCAGCGAGACCAGGTCGAACCGCCCGTCCAGCGTGTCCGGCACGCCGAGCGCCTCGAAGAAGACGGGCTGGCGCGCCGCCGCGACGGCGGCGCCGTAGAGCGCGAATCCGGCCCGCTCATGCGGCTTCCGGGCGAAGAGGCCGAGCAGGCCCATGGCGAACTCCGGGGCAGGGGCGCGCCACATTGACCGGGCGGCGCCGCAGTGGCATCCGGCGCAGATGGAGCGCCGCTGCCAGATGGTCAACTTGTCGCCGGTCCACGCAACGCCGCGCGCGCCGGGCGAGGACGCCCGGCCCGGAGGCGCCCGGCCGCGCCGCCTGGCGCTGGCCGCC
>NZ_JAPSMD010000972.1 GCF_027856955.1 Falsiroseomonas oryzae
CGGCAGGCTGCGGTGCCGCCGCGCCGCGCCGTGCCGCTGCTGGGCCGCGAGGTGGCGGTGACCGAAGCGCCCGACGGCACGCTCCGCGCCGCCGGCGCGGATGGCGCGCCCGCCGCGCATGAGCCGGTGCAACGCTATGTCGAGCGGGCCTTCGGTGCGCGGCTGGCTGAGGTACGGACCGCGATGCGCGACCTGGCCGGGACCTTCCCGCCGGAGGAGCTGAACCGCGTCGGCTTCCGGCTCTACGAGGCGTTCCGGCCGGTCGTGCCGGAGGGCACGCGCGGCTGGGGCGCGAAGGGGCAGCTGCATCTGGACGCGATCCGCCGCGCCGGCGGCTGAGGCGCGCGCCTCCTTAGATCCCGCGGTCCTCCGCCACCTCGTTGCGCCAGAAATAGAGCGGCCCGGGCGCGCGGCGTGCGCCTTCAGCGCCGCCGTCCGCGGGGCCCAGGCGCAGGATCTCGCCCTGGCTATCCAGGACCCGCCAGGGCAGGGACCTGAAGACGGTCACGCAGCCGCCCGCAGCCCGCGCCGCGGCCAGCCGGCGCAGCGCCGCCGCGTCGGGCTCTGGCTCCGCGCGCAACTGCCGCAGCACGGCGGGATCGGCGCAGCCGGTCGTGCCATCCGCGACGACCCGCCAGGTGGC
>NZ_JAPSMD010000973.1 GCF_027856955.1 Falsiroseomonas oryzae
GCCGGGCTCGCCACGGTCCCGTTCCCGGCGGGCGCCGACCGCCGGACGCGGCTCGCCCTCGCCTGCTGCCCGCCGATGGCCGCCGCCCGGCTCGCCCTCGGCCTCGCCTGCCCGGACACGCTGGCTGCCGAGCGCGAGGGCGCACGGTAGCCCGTTTGCGCCGCCTCAATGCCGTTCCGAACTGAACCCGCGCAGGAATCTCCGCATGACCCGATCTCCCGATGCGCTGCTCCCTGCCGTCGTCGCTGCGGCGGAGGGGGCGGGCCGCCGCATCGCCACGGAGTTCTCCCGTCCCGGCGGCCCCCGGGGCGCGGGCGGGAAGGCCCCGGTGGATACGGAGGTCGAGGCCGAGTTGCGCGCCGCCCTCACCGCGCTGCTGCCGGAGGCCTGCTGGGTCGGGGAGGAGACCGGCCGTGCGACAGGCGCCGGCGGGCTCTGCTGGCTCGTGGACCCGCATGACGGCACGAGCGATTTCCTGGATGGGCACCGCGGCACCGCGGTCGCGGTCGGCCTGCTGCGCGACGGGCTGCCCGTACTCGGCGTGGTGCATGCGCCGACGCCGCCCGACCGCGGCGCCGACACCATCGCCTGGGCCGAGGGGCTGGACGGCCCGCGCCGCAACGGCGCGCCGGTCGCGCCC
>NZ_JAPSMD010000974.1 GCF_027856955.1 Falsiroseomonas oryzae
CGCTGGCGGCCGCGCTGGCGGCCTTCGAGGCGGAGGGCCCGGTCGATCTGGTGGTCGCCAATGCCGGCACCTCCGCCGGCACCACGCCGGACGGCGCGCCGGAGCCCGGCGCGGCGGCCGCACGGCAGGTGGAGGTGAACCTGCTCGGCGCGATGCACCTGGTGTCGCCGCTGCTGCCGGGGATGCTGGCGCGCGGACGGGGGACGGTGGGGCTGGTCGCCTCGGTCGCCGCCTTCCGCGGGCTGCCGGACAGCCCGGGCTACTGTGCCGGCAAGGCGGGGCTGCTGGCCTGGGGCGAGGCGCTGCGCGCGGCGCATGCCCGGTCCGGCCTGCGCGTCTGCGTGGTCTGCCCGGGCTTCTTCGACAGCGCGATGGGCGACCGCTTCCTCGGCCCGCGGCCGCTTGCCATGAGCCTGGAGGATGCGGCCGGGCGCACGCACCGCGCGCTGCTGCGCGGCCAGCCGCGCACCGTCTTCCCGGCGGCGCTGGGCTGGTGGCTGCGGCTGGTCGCCCTGCTGCCGCCTGCGCTCGGCGACCGCGCAGCCGGCTGGCCGCGCTTCCGGATCCGGCCGGAGGCCTGATGCTACTTCGGCGCGCCGGCGGAGACGGGGGAGATCGCGCCCTGGGGCGCGAAGGCGCC
>NZ_JAPSMD010000975.1 GCF_027856955.1 Falsiroseomonas oryzae
CGCCGGCCAGCCGGCGTCGCGCGCCGCGGCCAGTCCGCCCGCCGCCAGGCGCGCAGCCAGGGCGGGATCGTCCAGCACGCGCAGCACGGCTGCCGCGATCGCATCGCTGTCCTCGCCGTCCACCAGCAGGCCGTTGACGCCGTCCGTCACCACCTCCGGCGTGCCGCCGGCGCGGCCGCCGATCACCGGCCGGCCGCAGGCATTCGCCTCGAGGAAGACCAGCGGCACGCCGTCGCTCTCCCCCGGATCGGCGCGGTTCGGCAGCGCCACGATCTCCGCCACCGCGTAGAGCGCCGGCATCTCCGCAGGCGGCACCGCGCCAGCGAAGCGGATCGCGTCGTGCCCGCCGCATGTCGCGGCCAGCGCGTCCAGTCCGCCACGTTGCGGTCCCTCGCCCGCCACCAGCAGCAGCGCCTCCGGCATCCGGGCGCGGACGGCGGGCATCGCGGCGATCAACCGGTCCACGCCCTTGCGCGGCACCAGCCGGGTCGGCGCCAGGATCACGCGCCGCCCTTCAAGCCCCAGCGCCGCGCGCCGCGCGGGGTCGGGCGGCAGCGGGCGGAAGCGGTCGAGGTCGACGCCGTTCGGCAGCACCGCCACCTTGGCGCGCGGCACGCCATAGGCGGCCGTGAGCT
>NZ_JAPSMD010000976.1 GCF_027856955.1 Falsiroseomonas oryzae
TCGCGCCGCGCGCCCGGCAGGCCTCCGCCGTGCCCGCCAGCCGGGCGGCGTCGCGGCCCGAGAGGTGCAGCGTGACGCCCGGCCCCGCGCAGGCCTCGGCAAGCGCCCGGCCGAGGCCGGAGGACGCCCCGGTGATCGCCACGCTGCTCCACGGATATGCCGCCATGCTTGCCCTCCGTCCCGCCCCGGAGGACAACCGGCGCATGACCACGCTCGCCTCCATGACCGGCTTCGCCCGCGAGAGCGGGACGCTGCCGGACGGCACCTCCTTCGTCTGGGAGGTGCGCAGCGTCAACGGGCGCGGCCTCGACCTGCGGCTGCGCCTGCCGAACGGGCTGGACGCGCTGGAACCCGCGCTGCGCGAGGCCGCCAGCAAGCGCCTCAAACGCGGCAATGTCAGCGCGACGCTGACCGTGAAGCGCGAGGAGCGCGCGCCGCGCCTGACCCCCGACCCGGCGGCGCTGGACCAGGCCATCGCGCTGGCTACGGCCGTCGCCGCGCGGCTCGGCGCGCCGCCGCCGCGGGCCGAGGCGATCCTCGCCCTGCCCGGCGTGCTGCGGGCCGAGCAGGCCGAGCCGGACGAGGCGGCGGAGGAGGCGGAGCGCGCCATGCTCGCCGCCGCCTTCGACGCCGC
>NZ_JAPSMD010000977.1 GCF_027856955.1 Falsiroseomonas oryzae
GGAAGCTGCGCTCCGCCTTCGACCCGGGCGAGACCGTCGCACTCGGCCCGCTCGAGGCCTTCTCCGGCCGGGGCGCCGCCGAGCCCTGGCGCTTCGCCGCGACGCGCCCGGTGCCGCCCTCCGCCGCGCCCTGCCTGGTGGGCGAAAGGCTCGCCCCCGCGCCGGTGGTGCTGCGCGTCTTCCTGGTGCGCGATCCCGGCGGCACCTGGCACGCCATGCCCGGCGGCCTGGCGCATGTGCTCTCCGACGTCGCGGAGGAAGGCATCGCCGGCCCGCCCGCCAGCCGCGGCGCCGCCAAGGATGTCTGGGTGATGGCGGAGGACAGCACCGACATCGTCGGGCCGCCGCCGCCGCGCGCCGCCAGCCTGCCGATCCGCCGTTCCTCGGGCGAGCTGCCGAGCCGCGTCGCGGACGAGCTGTACTGGCTCGGCCGCTACCTGGAGCGGCTGGAAGCCGCCGCCCGGCTGACACGCGCGCTGCTGATGCGGCTGCTGCGCGGCGCCGCGCTGCCGCGCGAATTCGCGGAGATGCGCGCCCTGGCGCGTTGCCTGCACGCCGCCGGCCTGCTGGATGCGCAATCCGCCGCCAGCCCGCCAGATGGCGGCCTGCTGCCGCGCGCCATCGTCGCCGCGGC
>NZ_JAPSMD010000978.1 GCF_027856955.1 Falsiroseomonas oryzae
CGGCCTGCGGCGCGGCCGACCGGGAAGCGGGCATCGTCCGATGAGCCTCGGCGCCGCGGCCTGGCGGCTCGGCGCGACGCTGATCGCGCCGTTGCTGCCGCTGCACCTCGCCCGTCGGGCCCGGCGCGGCAAGGAGATCGCGGACCGCCTGCCGGAACGCCGCGGGGAAGGCGCCGCCCGACCGCCCGGCCGCCTGTTCTGGCTGCACGCGGCCAGCGTGGGCGAGACGCTGTCCGTCCTGCCGGTGCTGGACGCGATGGCCGCGCGTGATCCGTCGCTGCACCTGCTCGTCACCACGGGCACCGTGACCTCGGCCGAGCTGCTGGCGCGCCGGCTGCCGGTGCCGCTCGCCCCGCGCGTGATCCACCGCTTCGCGCCGCTGGACGTCCCGGCCTGGGTGGAGCGATTCCTGGAGGGCTGGCGGCCCGATGCCGGCGCCTTCGTGGAAAGCGAGCTCTGGCCGAACCTGTTGGCCGCCGCGGCGCGGCGCGGCGTGCCGATGGCGCTGGTCAATGCCCGGATGAGCCCGCGCAGCGCCGCGCGCTGGCGCCGGGCACCCGGCCTGGCGCGCGCCACCCTGGGCAGCTTCCGCCTTGTCCTGGCGCGCTCGGAAGGGGATGCGGCGCGCCT
>NZ_JAPSMD010000979.1 GCF_027856955.1 Falsiroseomonas oryzae
TCGGCGTGCCCCGCCGGCCGGAGCTGGACGACGAGGCCGGCCGCGCCGCCTGGGCCGCGGCGCGCGCACGCCTCGCCGGCCTCGGCGTCGCCATCGAGGAGGTGGAGCTCGACGCCTTCCAAGAGGTCGCGCAGCTGCTCTACGACGGCCCCTGGGTCGCGGAACGCGCCGCCGCCGTCGGCGACTTCGCCGCGGCGAAGCCCGATGCGGTGCATCCGGTGACGCGCGGCATCCTGGCCGGCGCCGCCCGCTTCTCCGCGACCGACGCCTTCCGCGGCCTCTATCGTCTGGCCGAGCTGCGGCGCCGCACCGAGACGATGTGGAACCGGGTGGACGCGCTGGCCGTGCCCTCCGCGCCCTGCTTCCCGACCCTGGCCGAGCTGGCGGCCGATCCGCTCGGGCCCAATGCGCGGCTCGGCACCTACACCAACTTCGTCAACCTGCTGGACCTCGCGGCCCTCGCCGTGCCCGGACCGTTCCGGCCGGACGGGCTGCCCGCCGGCCTCACGCTCATCGCGCCGCGCGGCAGCGACGCGAGGCTGGCGGAGTTCGGCGCGCGCTTCCAGGCCGCCGCGCAGCCGCGCCTCGGCGCCACCGCCGGGAGGCTCGCGGCATGATCGAGATCGCCGT
>NZ_JAPSMD010000980.1 GCF_027856955.1 Falsiroseomonas oryzae
CCGCCGCGCTGCGCGCCCGGGCCGCGGCCGCCGGCGTCGCCTTCCGCCACAGCGCGACGGTGTGGGGCGCCTTCGCACCGGACGAGATCGCCGCCATCGCCGAAGGCCGCAACCTGGTGATCCGCCCGCGCCGGCTCGTCCTCGCGCCCGGCTCGCATGAGCGCCCGGTGCCGATCCCCGGCTGGACGCTGCCCGGCGTGATGACGACGGGCGCGTTGCAGACACTGGCGCGCGCCAACCGCGTCTCGCCGGGGCGGCGCGTGGTGATCGCCGGCAACGGCCCGCTCAACCTGCAGCTGGCCTGCGAGCTGGTGGAGGGCGGCGTCGAGGTCGCCGCCGTGCTGGAAGCCGCGCCGAAGCCCGGCTTCCGCAGCTGGCGCACCGCGCTGCGCCTGGCCGCCAGCGCGCCCGACCTGGCCTGGGACGGCGCGCGCTACCTCGCCGTGCTGCGCCGCGCCGGCGTCCCGGTGATCTGGGGCGCGATGCCGCGACAGGTTTCTCCCTCCCCCGCTAGCGGGGGAGGGTCGGGGTGGGGGCCGCACGGCCTTGCCCTTCTGGCGACGACGCCCGCCGGTCCGCTCCACATCGCGGCCGATGCCGTCGCCCTCAACCTCGGCTTCCAGCCGGAG
>NZ_JAPSMD010000981.1 GCF_027856955.1 Falsiroseomonas oryzae
CGCCTGCTCGTGCCCGCCGGCGAAGCCGGTGCGGCTGAAGAAGGTGTCGATGTTGATGCCGGCCTCGCGCAGCTCGCTGCGCGGCACCAGGAAGCCGGAGGTGGAGTTCGGGTCGGCCCAGGCCAGGCTGCGCCCGCGCATCTCCTCCAGGCTGCGGATGTTGCTGTCCGCGCGCACGTACATCATGGCGAAGTAGCTGGCGGAGCCATCCTCGGCCAGCGCGACGACCAGCGGCTCGATGTTGCCGTTGGTGTCCAGCCAGATGCGCGCATACACCAGCGCGCCCATGTTGGAGATCTCGAGCTGGCGCGCGGCGAAGCCCTGCATCACGCCGGCATAGTCGGCGGCCTCGTAGATGCGCGCGGGCACGCCGAAATGCGTTGAGAGCAGGTCGCGATAGGCGCGGGTGCGCGCCATCCGGTCGGCCTGGTTCTCGTCGCTCAGCAGGCCGATCCGCAGCTCCCGCACCTGGTCGGCCCAGGGCCGCCGGCCGGCCGGCGGCATGGGGTGCGAGGCCGGCGGCGACTGTGCCGCCGCCGGCGCGAAGGGTGCGAGGCCGAGCAGGGCGAGCGCCTGCCGGCGGGTGCGGGCCGCGAGGGTCGTCATGCGTCCATCTGCCTCCACGGCC
>NZ_JAPSMD010000982.1 GCF_027856955.1 Falsiroseomonas oryzae
CCTGGCCTGGGCCGACCCGAACTCCACCTCCGGCTTCCTGGTGCCGCGCAGCGAGCTGCGCGAGGCCGGCATCAACATCGACACCTTCTTCAGCCGCACCGGCTTCGCCGGCGGGCACGAGCAGGCGGTGATCGCCGTGCTGAACCGGCAATACGACGGCGGCGTGACCTGGGCCTCCGGCATCGGCGAGGAGAGCCAGGGCTTCAGCCGCGGCAACCTGCGGGCCATGGTGGACAAGGAGATGCTGCGCATGTCCGACATCCGCATCATCTGGCGGTCCCGCCCGATCCCGAACGGGCCGATTGGCGTGCGCCGCGACCTGCCGGAGGCCTTCCGGGCCGACATGCGCGCCTTCCACCTGGCCCTGCCGGCGGCGCATCCCGACATCTACCGCGAGATCGAGCGCGGCACGGGCGCGGGCTACGCCGTGCGCGATCACGCCTTCTTCGAGCCGATCGTCGCCATGGCCCGCGCCGAGGCGGCGGCGCGTCGCCAGCGTTGACCCGGGGCGGGCCGTGGAGGCAGATGGACGCATGACGACCCTCGCGGCCCGCACCCGCCGGCAGGCGCTCGCCCTGCTCGGCCTCGCACCCTTCGCGCCGGCGGCGGCACAGTCGCCGCCGGCCTC
>NZ_JAPSMD010000983.1 GCF_027856955.1 Falsiroseomonas oryzae
CCGGCGCGCGCGGCCACGGCGGCGGGCACGGCCACTGAGGCCGTGAGGAACGGCGGCGGGCGGCCTTCGACGCGGCCTACGCCCGCCGCCGCGCCTCGCGCGCGCGACGCCTTCGGGGCCGGGGCCCCTACGCTCCGCGCGAAAATGCGCTAGGCGGCGGCGTGCCCCTTCTCGTCCTCGCCTATCTTGCCTTCATCGGCCTCGGCCTGCCCGACCCGCTGCCCGGAACGCTGTGGCCGGAGGTCTCGCGCGCCTATGGCCTGCCCAATGCCAGGCTGGGCCTTGTTCTGGCAGGGCTCTCGGCTGGCTACATCCTGGCCGGGCTCTTCGCCGGGCGCATCATCGTCCGGCTCGGCATCGGTGGCGTGCTGGCGGCCTCCGTCGCGGCGACGGCGCTGGCGGCCACCGGCCATGCCCTGGCGCCGCCCTTCCCGGTCTTCGTGGCGCTGGCGCTGCTGGCCGGCATGGGCGGCGGAGCGGTGGACGCGGCGCTGAACGCCTACTCCGCCACGCATTTCGCACCCCGCCACCTGAACTGGCTGCATGCCTGCTGGGGCATCGGCGCCACGCTGGGGCCGGCGCTCGCCGCGCTGCTGCTGGCGGCCGGCGCGGGCTGGCAGGCCGGCTA
>NZ_JAPSMD010000984.1 GCF_027856955.1 Falsiroseomonas oryzae
GGCCGGCACCGGCGCGGCACGATCCGCCGGCGGGCGCGGGTCGCGCTGCAGGTCGCGCGGCGGCAGCGTGTCGGCGGTGCGCGCCTCCACCACCAGCGTCGTGCCGGGCGGGACGCAGGCGTCGAGGAAGATGCGATGCCAGACGCAGGCGAAGACGCCGGAATCCAGCGCGAAGGTCTCCACCACGCCGTCGGTCGCGAAGCGCGGTTCCTGCGCGTAGAGCGGGTTGGCGCCGGCCGCCGTGGAGGCCATCACCCGCCCGTCCGCGCCGTGCCACAGCGCGCGGCCGTCGAAGCCGCGGACCGCGAAGCCGCGCTCCGCCTCCGGGCCCGCCGGGGTCAGCAGGAACTCGGTGAAGCGCGTGGGCATCGTCGTGCCGGGCGCGCCGGCGACGTCGGCGACCAGCACGCGGTCCTCCGCCGTCATCAGCGCATGCAGCGGATTGTGCAGCGCCGGCAGCGGATGGATCGCCGGGGCGGCGGCGCCGCGCAGCACGGCGACGCGCTGCCCGTCCAGCACCACGACCGCCGTGCCGAAGCGCGGGTCGGCGGCCAGCGCCAGCGGCGAAGCGGGCAGGGCGACGCCCACCCATTCGCCGCCCCAGGCCTGCACGAACAGCCGCGGC
>NZ_JAPSMD010000985.1 GCF_027856955.1 Falsiroseomonas oryzae
CCCGCAGGGCGCGATGCTGCGCGGGGCGCTGCCGCCCACCGGCGAGCCCTGCGCCGCATCCTGACGGCGGCTACTTCTTCGCGCCGAGCCCCCGGCCGCTGACCACGGCGGCGGTGCCGAATCGGGCGCGCAGTTGCTCCACCGCCTGCCACTTGGCCGCGCGCCGCGCCGAATCCGGGTCGGCGAGGTCGGGCAGGTCGGCTTCCGTGCCGGGCGCCAGCGGCTGGGCGCCGATGCCGATCAGCCGGAAGGCGGCGCCCGTCGCCTCCTTCGCCAGCAGCGGCTGCGCGGCGCGGAACAGCGTCTCCGGCAGGCGAGTCGGGCGGGCGAGCCGGGCGTGGCGGCTGCGCGTCTCGAAGCCCGCGGTCTTGAGCTTCAGCACCACGCCGCCGGCCGCCAGGTCCTTCTCCCGCAGGCGGCGCGCCAGCTTCTCGCACAGCCGCCACAGCGGCTGCTCCAGCTCCGCCTGGCTGCGCAGGTCGGTGTCGAACGTCGTCTCGGCGGAGATCGACTTCGCCTCCCGCTCCGGCGTCACGCGGCGGGCGTCCTCGCCGCGCGCGCGGGCGGCCAGGCTCGGCCCGTCCTCGCCGAAGCGCCGCGCCGCCTCGCGCGGGTCCAGCG
>NZ_JAPSMD010000986.1 GCF_027856955.1 Falsiroseomonas oryzae
CACCGGGCGCTCCGCCGCCTCGGCGGGCTGCGTCACGATGGGCGCCGCCCGCCCGCCATCGCCGAGCATCGCGTAGAGCGAGACCATCCCGCGCAGCGTCATCCCCGCCCCGCCGAGGGCCAGCGGCAGCGAGGGCTCCGCGCCGGCCGGCAGCCGCGGCGGCGCACCGGACGCCTTGAGCAGCGCGGCGAAGCGGATCGGCCCGACCTCGTGCAGCAGCGCCACCGCCGGCAGGTTCAGCGACTGGCGCAGCGCATCGGCCGCGGTCACGCGCCCGGCGAAGCCGCGGTCGAAATTCTCCGGCGCATAGGCGCCGTAGCGCAGCGGCAGGTCGGCCAGCACGCTGTCCGGCCGCGCCACGCCCTGCTCGAAGGCGGCGGCGTAGAGGAAGGGCTTCAGCGCGGAGCCGGGCGAGCGCACCGCGCGCGTCAGGTCCAGCATGCCGGCGCGCGAAGCCTCGCCGAAGGCGCCGGCGACCAGCACGCGCGTCTCCCGCGTCGCGATGTCGGCGATCACCATCGCCAGCGCCGCGCGCTCCGGCAGGTCGCGCAGCGCGTCGAAGGCGAGCCGTTCCGCCGCGCGCTGCAGGTCGCGGTCGAGCGTGGTCGCGATCCGCGCGCC
>NZ_JAPSMD010000987.1 GCF_027856955.1 Falsiroseomonas oryzae
GAAGCCCTCCGGCGCGACGGTGCGGGCCACCATGGCCGCGCCGAAGGCGGCGCCGGTGGCCTCCACGAAGCCGAAGGCGCCGGCGACGCTGTCCTTCAGGGCGCGCAGCCCGTCCTTCGCGCGCCGCAGCCGGCCGAGCCCCGTCAGGCGCTGCGCCGCAGCGGCCTCTGCGCCGGGCGCCGGCACCTCCGGCACCACATGGCGAGGCTGCAGCAGCACTGGGCAGGAGGCATAGGCCTGGTCCGAACCGAAGGGCTGCACCGCGACGGCGGCGCCGAAGAAGCCGGCGAAGCCGAGCGTCTCCCAGGGCCCCAGGCGTTCCAACTGCCGGCGCAGCACCTCCGAGCGGACGTCGATGCAGAACACCAGTTGCGCCTGCGCCGGGCGCGCCGGGGCGGGGGTCGCCGCGGCGGCGGCCAGCCGCTCCGTCAGGCCCTGCCGCCAGCTCTCCTCCCACGCTTCGAGCCAGATGGCCGCGACCTCGGTGGCAGGGGGCGCGGCGGGCGCGGCCGGCGCCTCGGCGAACTGCCGCGCCAGGAACAGTCGCAGCGCCAGGAAATCCGCCAGCGTCGCCGGCGCGGCCTTCTGCCAGGCATGGCCCCGCTGCTGCGCG
>NZ_JAPSMD010000988.1 GCF_027856955.1 Falsiroseomonas oryzae
CGCCACGCTGCGCGGCGACCCCGGTGGCGCACTGTCGCGCCTGGCCGGGCTCGGCGACCGCCCGCTCGCGCTCGACCTCACGCTGGACGGGCCGGCGGAGCGTGCGGATGTCACGCTTTCGGCTGCGGCCGGGCCGGGACTGGAGGCGCAGGTGAGCGGCACCGTCTCCGCGCCGGACACCCAGCGCCTGGGCGCGACGCTGGAGGGCCGCGTGGATGCCTCCGGCCTGGTGGAAGGCCCCCTCGCCCGCCTCGCCGGCCCTGTCGCGCTGCGCCTGGATGCGGGGCGGATGGCGGACGGGCTGGTAGACCTTCGCGCGCTGCGGCTGGCCGGCGATGCCGGCGTGGTGGAGGCGGAGGGCCGGCTGGACCTGGAGGGAACGCGCTCCGCGCTGCGCCTGCGCGCCGCGCTCCCGGCTTCCACTGCCTACGCCGGCCTGATCCCCGACGACATCGCCGGCTGGGACGCGCTGCAGGCCGAGGGCGAGGTCAGCGGCGCGCTCGCCGCGCCGCGCGTGGCGCTCACGGTGGAGCCGACGGGGTTCCGCTCCTCCGTCGCGGCGCTGGCGGCGCTGCTCGGGCCGACGCCGCGGCTGGTGCTGCGCGGTGCGGC
>NZ_JAPSMD010000989.1 GCF_027856955.1 Falsiroseomonas oryzae
GCCACGGGCGGCACGGCCGCAACCGGCCAGCCCATCACGGGCGGTGGCGGCCAGCGGCAGTAGGGCAGCCGGCCCGGCCGCGACGCGCCTGCGGATGGGCCATGCCAGTCCCGGCGCTTTCGCCATGGCCGGGCCGCGGCGCCTACGGCCGCGGCGTCCAGTCGCTGCCGGCCGGCAGGCGGATGAGCAGCCAGTCGCGCTGGATGCGGCGGGGGAACGCCGCCTCCATCGCCTCCAGCACGGCGGGGTTGTAGCGGCTCTCGAAGATCGGGCTGCCGCGGTCGCCGACGGTGACCGCGAAGGCGAAGCGGCCATCGCGGATCATGTCCACGATCAGCCGCTCGTCCCAGCGCCCCATGCCGCCGAGCTCCGCGAAGATCGAGGGCTCCCACGGCACCTCCTTCCCCGCGCGCAGCGTGAGGACCATGTCGTCCGAAATGATGGTGCGGTCGGCGCGGCGCGCCAGCTCCACCAGGTCCTGCATGAAGGCGGGGGAGAAGTCGGGGTGGGTGAGCACGCCATGCGCGGGCGTGCGCACGGTGGCAGCGTGCGCGGCGAGCACCGCGGCCAGCAGCGCCGGCCCGGCAGCCGCCGCCCAGCCTGCCCCGC
>NZ_JAPSMD010000990.1 GCF_027856955.1 Falsiroseomonas oryzae
CTCGGCCTCGGCCCGCACGGCCCCGATCGCGGTCGAGACCGCGCCGGTGCCGCGCGCCGCATCGGCGACGCTGCGGGCGATCTCCCGCGTGGCGGCGCCCTGCTCCTCCACCGCGGCGGCGATCGCCGCGGCGATGCGGTCCACGGATTCGACCTGGGTTGCGACGCCGCGAATGGCCCCGACCGCATCGGCGGTGGCGGACTGGATGGCGCCGATCTGGCGGCCGATCTCCTCGGTCGCCTTGGCGGTCTGCGCGGCCAGCGCCTTCACCTCGCCTGCCACGACCGCGAAGCCCTTGCCGGCCTCCCCGGCGCGCGCCGCCTCGATCGTCGCGTTCAGCGCCAGCAGGTTGGTCTGGCCCGCGATGTCGCTGATCAGCTGCACCACCTCCCCGATGCGGCTCGCTGCCTCCGCGAGGCCCTGCACCGTCGCGTCACTGCGGCGGGTATCCTCCACCGCGCGGCGCACGCCCGCGGCGGCCTCGCCGACCTGGCGGGTGATCTCGGCCACGGCGGCGGTCAGCTGCTCGGCGCCGGCAGCCACGGCCTGCACGTTGCCGCTGGCCTGGTCCGCGCCCGCAGCGGCCGAGACCGCCTGGCCGGCG
>NZ_JAPSMD010000991.1 GCF_027856955.1 Falsiroseomonas oryzae
GGCACGATGGGGATCACGGCGGCGGCCGGCGCGGGCTGCCGCCCCTCGCGGCCCATCCGCGCCAGGCGCAGCTGGTCCGCGCACTCGCCGCGTGGCGGTGCGCCGGCCGCGCCGCGCATCCACTCCACCGTGCTGCTGCGCCAGAGACGGTTGGCGACCGCGTCGGACAGCACCTGCGCCATCGCCGCCCCCGGCTCCACACCGACCTGCGGCGCCGCGAAGGTGCCGCCGATTGTGACCGGCGCGCGCACCGCGACACCCATCACGCGGATATCGGGCAGCAGCCGTGCCGCCAGCGTCTCGTCGCGCAGGTTGAGCGCGAGGCTGCCCTCCACCCTGCCCTCCGGCCCTTCCAGTAGCAGCGCCTGGCTCTGCGCCAGGCCATCCTGCGCCGAGAGCCGCAGCGCCAGGCAGCGGATCGCGAGCCCGTCCGGCGGCGCGCCCGCCGGCAGCAGCAGCCGCACCAGGTCCGGGCCGACCTGCTGCACCACGGCGCGAGCCAGCCGGCCTTCCACCATCGCCAGCCCCGCCTCCCCCGAGAGCGTCGCCGCGACGGCGCGCATGCCCGCGCCGCGCCCGCGCAGCTCCAGCGCGACCTCTGCCG
>NZ_JAPSMD010000992.1 GCF_027856955.1 Falsiroseomonas oryzae
GTCGCGCGATGCCGGCCTGCCGCCCGGCATCGCGCGACTGGTGGACGCGCTGGAGCGCGCCGGCACCGAGGTGCGGGAACGGGCGGAACCGCTCTCGCCTGCGCTCGGCGATCTCGGCGCCGTCCAGGGCGCGCTGCGGCAGGACATGTCGGGCGAATTGCATGGCGATGGCAGCTTCGCGCTGCTCCATGCCGAGACCGAGACCGCCGCGGCCGAGGTGGTGGCCGACTGGCTCGCCGCCGGCGGCGCGACGGGACACACCGTGATCATCGCCGACCGGCCCACCGCGGCGCTCGACGCCGCGCTCGCCCTTCGCGGCCTGCCGCCGCTCGGAGCGGGTGCCGCCTCGGCGCAGCGCGGCGTGCTCCAGTTGCTGCCGCTGCTGCTCGCGACGCGGTGGCGGCCCTTCGACGCGGCGCGGATGCTGGAACTGCTGCAGGCCCGTCCCTCGCCGGTTCCCTTCGAGGTCGCTCGCGCGCTGATGCGCGTCCTCGTGGAAGCGCCCGGCCGCGGCGGGACCGCCTGGATCGAGGCGCTGGCCAAGGGCCGCGCGGAGCTCGCCGCGAGCCTCGCCGAGGAGGAGGCGGGCAGCCCGACGCG
>NZ_JAPSMD010000993.1 GCF_027856955.1 Falsiroseomonas oryzae
CGCCACGCCGAGGCCGTCGAGCAGGGGCCGGCATGCCGAGGCCGCCAACTGCGCGGGCGCCGGCCAGAAGACGACGACCGTCGCCGCGCCGAAGCCCTCGCGGAGCACGGTGACGGCGCTCGCCGCGCGCTCCGGCGCGACATCGCCGCCGGCCGGGCGATCGAGCGCGATCAGCAGCATGCCGGCATCGAGCAGCCCCGCGGCGAGCGGGTCGTCGCAGCCGTGCCGGAAGGCGCCGCCGCCGGCCAGTACCGCCGCGTCGTCGCCGGACGTCCAGCCATGCGGCAGCAGCAGGACACCCGACACCTCCTCCGGATCCTCGCCGAGCCGCACCGCCACCGGCTCCAGCACCAACGGGCAGGCCGAGGCGGACGCGGAGAGCAGGAGGCCGAGGATGATCGCCATTGCGTAGCGCATGGCGCCTCTCCCTTCACCGGAACGCCGCGAGGCCGGCCTTGCAGGCGCTGGTGAAGCCCTCCGCGCCGGGCGGCTGCACGCCGGCCAGCAGGTCGCAGAGCAGCGGCGCGCGCTCCGGCCACGCCTGGTCGGGCAGCGCCTCGCCCACGCGGAACGCCGGCGCGCCGGGGCCGAGCCGGA
>NZ_JAPSMD010000994.1 GCF_027856955.1 Falsiroseomonas oryzae
TGCGCCCGCGCGCGGTCCCCCGGGCGGCCTGAACCGCCGCGCGCGGCTACCGGGCGCCGGGCGCGCCGGGCATGGCGTTCTGCTGCGCGCCCAGGCCCGGCCCGACGCGGCCGATATTGCCGAAGAGCTGCTGCATCAGCGTCCGCTCGTTGCCCGGAGATGGCGTGACGCGCGACACGACCTGGATGTCCCGCCCGTCATTCGGGCCGAGACGGCGGATCTCCTGCACCGTGCCGTCGCCGCCGAAGCGGATCTGCACGATCTGCTGGTCCTCGACCGCCAGGGCGCGGCCGGGGCGCTGGCGGGTGATGGAGCTGATATAGAACCAGTCCGAATCGTCGAAGGTGCCGCTGGCGGTCGGGGAGCCGAGCAGCGACTGCACGTCGTTGCGCGACGAGACGCCGATGGTGAGCTGCTCCAGGTCCTCGTTCACGACCGCGTGGCCGCGGTAGGTCGGCGGCGAGGAGAACAGGTCGGCGCCGGGGAGCGGGGGCAGGTTCGGCATCAGGGTGCAGCCGCCGAGCCCGAGCAGCGCGGCGGCGGCCAGCGCCAGGCGGCGCGGCCGGGCGCCTCCGGGCCGGGCGTCCTCGCCC
>NZ_JAPSMD010000995.1 GCF_027856955.1 Falsiroseomonas oryzae
GGTGCTGGCACTGTTCGCGACGATGCGCGCGGCCGTGCCGTGACGCGGCGCTGGCTGCCGCGGCTGCTTGGCCTGGCTGTCGTGCTGGCGCTGGCGGCGGTGGGCGGCACCGCCGCGCTGCTGGCCGCGCTGGAGCGCGGCAGCTTCACGTCGCGCATCGAGGCCGCGCTGGAACGCGCCAGCGGGCGTGCCGTCACCATCGGCAAGGTGTCGCTGCGCCCCTCCCTCTCGCCCATGGTCAGTGTGACGGGCGCGACCATCGGCGACGTGGCCGACAGCGCGGCGCCGCGTGTCGCGCGCGTCGGGCGGCTGGACGTCGCCTTCGCCTGGCTGCCGCTGCTGTCCGGCCGGGTCGAGATCCGCGAGGTGACGCTATCCGACACCAACATCGATCTCGCCCAGGGCCTGCCCTTCGGCCTCGGCGGCGCGGCCGGGGACCCACGCGGCGGCCGCGCGCCGCGGCTGGCGGTGGAGACGCTGCGCATCGAGCGCGCCCGCATCACGCTGCCCGGCACGCCGCGCGTCCTGGCGCTGGATCAGGCCGAGATCGCGATCAGGCCGGGCGGCGCCGGGCTGGCACTGCGCGCGGCCGG
>NZ_JAPSMD010000996.1 GCF_027856955.1 Falsiroseomonas oryzae
CTCACCGCCGCGCACAGCTGCGCACCGTCTCGATCACGCGCGCCTGCTCGGCGGCGCTCATCGCGCTGCCGGAGGGCAGGCACAGGCCGCGCTCGAACAGCAGCGCCGCGGCCTCGCCGCCGACGCAGGCGGCGTGGCGGAAGGCGGGCTGAAGGTGCAGGGGCTTCCAGGCCGGGCGGCTCTCCACCCCGGCGGCATCCAGCGCGCGCCGCACGGCCTCGCGGTCGGCGCCGAAGGCGATGGGCTCGATCAGCGCCACGCTGAGCCAGCGATTGGCCCGCCCCCAGTTCGGCTCGGCGATGAAGGAGAGGCCGGGCAGGTCCCCGAGACCGGCGACATAGGCGGCGAAGATCTCGCGCCGCCGCGCGACGCGCTCCGCCAGCGTCGGCAGCTGCGCCAGTCCGACGGCGGCGAGCACGGAGGAGAGGCCATAGGCATAGCCGGTCGTCTCGTGCTGGTAATGCGCTGCCGGCTCCCGCGCCTGCGCGGCCAGGGCGCGCGCCCGCGCCAGCAGCGCCGCGTCGTCGCTCGCCAGCGCACCGCCGCCGCCGGTGGTGACGATCTTGTTGCCGTTGAAGGAGAAGGCGGCG
>NZ_JAPSMD010000997.1 GCF_027856955.1 Falsiroseomonas oryzae
CCGCCGAGCCGCCGCCGCCCGCCGCCCCCGCGGAGACCGCCGCGGCGGCGCTCGACCTCGACCCGGACGAGCCCTTCGTGCTGTTCGTCGCGACGCTGGAAAGCCGCAAGAACCACCTGATGGTGTTCCAGGCCTGGATCGCGCTGTCCCGCCGCCTGCCGGCCGAACTGCTGCCGCGGCTGGTCTGCGTCGGCCGCCCGGGCTGGGGCGCGGAGGCGGCGCTGGGCCTGCTGGAGCGCTCGCCGCTGCTGCGGCGCAAGGTGACGGTGCTGTCCGGCGTCTCGGACCTGGCGCTGGCGGGGCTGACGGCACGCTGCCTGTTCACCCTCTACAACTCCTTCCACGAGGGCTGGGGCCTCCCGGTCAGCGAGAGCCTGGCGATGGGGAAGCTGTGCGTGGTGCCGGCGCATAGCGGGTTGCTGGAAGCCGGCGCCCCGGGCGCCGCCTTCTTCCCGCCCGGCGACGAGCCGGCGCTGGTGGAACTGCTCGCCCGGCTGGTCGCCGACCCGGCGCACCGCGCGGCGCTGGAAGCCCGGATCGACCGGGCCGCTGCCACCCGCGCCTGGTCCGTCGCGGCGGCGGAGGTGCTG
>NZ_JAPSMD010000998.1 GCF_027856955.1 Falsiroseomonas oryzae
GTTACGGTCAGCCGCGCCCCGTCGCCGGCGGTAGCCAGGCTGGCGGCGGTGCCGGCGGCCGCCAGGCGCGGCGGCGGAAGCGCGGCGAAGGCGAGCACCAGGCTCGCCAGGCCGCGGCGGCGGAACATGGCGACGGATCCCCCTGCCCAGGGACCACCCCCGCGGTCCCGGCACTGCCTGGGATACCACACGGAGTCCGCGACTTGCCAGGACAGGCTGCAACCGGGGTTGAACGTCCCGTGAGGGCGGCGGAAGGGGCCGATGCCGCCGCCTTGTGAAGCCGGAGCCGTCCAACTATGGTGACCCGCCCCGGCGGCGACGCCGTCGGCAGGGGTGTATTGGTTCGCGTGGCCGCCCGGGCCCGCATCCGACCGCAGCGTGCGGCGGGCGACGACCGGGATCGGGCCTCAGTCCTGGCATGGGGCGGGCAACTCGTCCGTTTCGCGTTTCGCCAGGTGCCGCGACCCCGCCCCCGCCGGCGCGGAGCGCGCGCGACACGCCCCTTTCCCGGCCATTTCCGCCCGGGCCCGGGGCATGCCCGACGCCCGCCGCCCGCCCGACCGCGCCTGCGATCGGCGCCCGCGACC
>NZ_JAPSMD010000999.1 GCF_027856955.1 Falsiroseomonas oryzae
GGTCGGCGCCGGCCAGCTGCGCCTGCTGGCGGTGACCACGGCGGCGCGGGTGTCGACGGTGCCGGACGTGCCGGCCGCGGCCGAGACGCTGCCCGGCTTCGACCTGGCGCCGTCGATCTTCGTCGTGGCACCGGCCGGCACGCCGCCTGCGGTGGTGCAGGCGCTGAACGCGGCGGTGGCGGGCGCCGTCGCGGATTCCGCCGTTCGGGAGCAACTGGCGGCCGCCGGCCTGATCGCCGCCGCGCCGGTCACACCGGACGCGCTGGCCCGCGAGATCGCCGCGGAGACCACGCGCTGGTCCGAACTGGCGCGTGCCTCGGGCGCGAGGCTGGAGTGAGCGGGACCTTTGTGTCGCAACCGGTCGACAGGATCAGGGCGCGGACAAGCCGATCGTCCCTGCCGCACGAAAGGCGGCGAGAAGGATGAGCCCGCTGGGACTCGAACCCAGGACCCCATGATTAAAAGTCACGTGCTCTACCGGCTGAGCTACGGGCTCGTCGCGCGGCGTCGGGGCGGCCGGGGCCGCCCCGCGCGGGCGGCGCTTTAGGCGTCCGCGGCCGGGGCGCTGTCAACCCCGCCGGCCGG
>NZ_JAPSMD010001000.1 GCF_027856955.1 Falsiroseomonas oryzae
GCGCGGGGCGCGCCCGCCGTCCAGGAAGGCCGCCATCGCCGCCGCGCGCCCGCCCTCGGCCAGGAAGCCGGACAGCGTCGGCCCGACGCGCCGCCGGTCCGGCGCCATCACCCGCACCCGGTCGCCCTGCAGCGCCGCCATGGCGGAGAGCATCCGCAGCCGCCGCAGCCAGGGCCCGGGCGAGGACGGCAGTTCAAGCCGTGCCGGATCGGCACGATCGACGATGTTGAGGTCGTGGTTGCCCGGCAGGATCAGCATGCGCGCGGCCAGCGCCGGATGCGCCGCCAGCGCCGCGGCGAATTCCACCCATTCGGCGTTGCGCCCGGCATCCGTGATGTCGCCGGTCACCAGCACCAGGTCGAGCGGCGCGCGCGCATTCGCCGCCTCCAGCGCCGCCAGCGCCGCGTTGCAGCGCGCATTGCCGCGCGGCCCGTCGCGGCCGCATTCCAGCCGGAAGCCGTAGGGCTCGCCGACCAGGTGGATGTCGGAGAGATGCGCGACCCGCCACCGCGCCCCTGCCCCCGGCCGCGTCGCCGGCGGCAGGTCGCGCGGCCCGCCGGCCAGCGCCTCGCCCACCGACCAGG
>NZ_JAPSMD010001001.1 GCF_027856955.1 Falsiroseomonas oryzae
GCGGATGGGCAGGCGGCGCTCGGCCGCCGCGACTTCACCGCCGCCGAGACCGCGGCGCGCGAGGTGATCGCCAGCCGCGACCCGGCGCGGGTGCCGGATGCCTACATCCTGCTGGGCGATGCGCTGCTCGGCCGGCGGGACTTCGCCAATGCGGCCGTGGCCTACGACGATGCGCGCCGCCGCAACCCGCGCGGCTCCCGCGCGCCGGAAGCCTCGATCGGCATCGCCAACTCGCTGATCGGCCTGAACAACAACCGCGACGCCTGCACCATCCTGAACGAGTTGCGCAGCGCGAACCCGACCCTCTCGGGCCCGGTGGCGGAGCGCGCGGCCGATGCGCGGCGTCGCGCCCAGTGCCGCTAGGCCGGCGGGTCGCCCGGTCGCCGCTGACGCCGCGGCGCGCCCCCTGACCGAGCGCGTCACGCTCCTCGGTCCCTCCGACTTCGATCTCCTCATGGCGCCGCTTGGCCCCTTCGGCCCGGCGCCCGCGCTGGTCGCCGGCGTCTCCGGCGGGCCGCACAGCCTGGCGCTGGCCCTGCTGGCGCAGGACTGGGTCCGCGCCCGCGGCGGTCGCCTGCTGGCG
>NZ_JAPSMD010001002.1 GCF_027856955.1 Falsiroseomonas oryzae
GGCCGAGGAAGCGCGCGCCGGCCTGGCCGGCGTGCTGCTGCGCGAGGAAGGCGCGACGTCGCGCGTCATCCGCACCGTGGAGGTGCGCGGCCGTGCCCCGATGGCGCGCGACGCCGATGCGCCGGCGCAGGCCGCCGCCATGGAGGCGGCGCTGGGCGATGCCTTCGCCGAGCTGGAGCGCGCGCTGACCCGCCGGGTGGCGTAGCTCAGCCGGCCTCGCGCGCCAGCGCGATGGCCTGCCGCAGCACCTCCATGTCGCCGATGTGGTTGGCCAGAAGCAGCACCAGCCGCGCATCCAGCCGGCGGGACGCCTCCGCATCCAGCCCGCGATGCGCCTCGACCAGCAGGGCGAAGAGCGTGTCGGGATCGGCGATGCGCGGCGTCGTGTCGAGCGTCATGCGGGCTGCTCCGCGGGCAGGCGCGCCAGCGCGCGATCCAGCGCGGTGCGGATCGCGGCAGGATCGGGCGTGGCGAATCGCGCGGCCACGTGCTGGTCCGGGCGGACCAGCACTGCCCCGCCGCGCGGCGCGCCGAAGCGCGCGGCGGCCAGGCCGCTGTGGTCCCACAGCGCGCCGGGCGTC
>NZ_JAPSMD010001003.1 GCF_027856955.1 Falsiroseomonas oryzae
GGGCCCGGGCCATAGCCCGGCCCTGGCCCGTAGCCCGGCCCGCGGCTGCCGCCCGCGCCGCGCCCGCGCCGGCGTTCATGCATCACCAGCACCTCGCCGCGCTGGCCCGGCGTCATGGCGTTCCAGCGATCGCGCACGGCATCGGCGGACAGGTCGGGCGTGCCAGCGCGGAACGCCTCCGTCACGCGCTGCTGCGCGCCGGGCGGCAGCGCCGCGAAGTCGCGGCTCAGCACCTCGTCGTGGAACTGCCGGCGCTGCGCGTCGGTCATCCGGGGCTGGGCGAAGGCGGCGGCCGGCAGGCCGGCGAGGCCGAGGGCGAGCAGAAGACGGCGATGCATGGCAGCTCCTTCCCTGCGAAGGACGGCCGCGGACCAGCCGCGGCGTCGATCCCTCCCATTATTGCGACTTTACTGATGTTTTGGTAGTCCTTTCGGGGGGACGGTGGCGCCGCCGCGCCCGGCGGGCTGCGCATCTTGGATACAGCCAGCGCGCGACGCCGGGCGGCGGCGGCGCTAGGCTTGGCCGATGTGCCGACTCCATATGGCGTCGCCCGGTGCCGCGGCGGCGCGCCGCCGCCCTG
>NZ_JAPSMD010001004.1 GCF_027856955.1 Falsiroseomonas oryzae
GCGGCGACCTCGGCCGGCGGATGCAGCGGGCGCTGGCGCGGCATCGGCGCGCGGTGCTGGTCGGCAGCGACATCCCAGGCCTGGCGCGCAGCGACCTGGCCGCCGCCTTCCTTGCGCTGGGGCGGGCGGATGCGGTGTTCGGCCCGGCCGAGGATGGCGGCTACTGGCTGGTCGGGCTCGGCCCGCGACGGCCGGCGCGGCCCTTCGCGGGGGTGCGCTGGTCCAGCGCGCATGCGCTGGCCGACACCCTGGCCAATTTCCACGGCCGGCGCGTTGCGCTGCTGCGCACCCTGCGCGACGTGGACACAGTCGAGGACCTGCGGGCGATCCGGGGAGGCATGCCGTGACGAACCCGGACTGGTCAGCCACCAGCGACGACTACGCGACGCACCGCCAGGGCTTCCCGCCCCGCTTCTTCGAGCTGTTGGAGGCGCAGGGCCTGTTCGCGCCGGGCATGCGCGTGCTGGACCTCGGCACCGGCACCGGCGTGGTGGCACGCGCGCTGGCCGCACGGGGCGGCGAGGTGCTCGGGCTGGACGCCGCCCCGGGCCAGGTCGCCGCCGCGCGCCGCCTGGCC
>NZ_JAPSMD010001005.1 GCF_027856955.1 Falsiroseomonas oryzae
GGCTGTGGCCGGCGCGCGCCGCGGCCGACCCGCTCGCGGCCTTCCTGGCGGAGCGCGACCCTGGCCCGGACTGTCCGCGCGCGGGCTATGCGCTCGCCAGGCGGCTGGCGGCGCGCCGGCCCGGCGACTGGCAGGTGTTCACCTGGCCGCTCGCCGCCCTGCTGTTGCTGCTCGCCTGGCCGGGGCTGTTCTCCCTGCTCGCCTTCGCGCCGGACCGGGCCGTGGAGCGGCCGCTGATGTTCCTGGCCGCGACGGCGCTGACGGTCATGGCGCTGTTCGTGCTGTGGACGGGCGGCGTGTTCGACGGTGCCTCCCGCCGGGACCGGCAGCGCGTGACGGCGGGCGTCTTCGCCGTCCTGCTCGGTGGCGGATGGATCATGGCGCAGGCGCGGCCGGAGAACGCGGAAGGCGCGATGCTGCTGCTGATCGGGCTGGCGGTCGTGACGATGGTGCTGGTGGCGCGGCGCATCGCGGCGTGGCGCCTGGCGCCGCAGCCGGCTGCCGGCCCGCCCGCCGATGCCTTGGGATGGTGGCAACGGGCGGCGGCGGCGCCGGCACGGCTCGCCGCGGCCTATG
>NZ_JAPSMD010001006.1 GCF_027856955.1 Falsiroseomonas oryzae
GCCGGCGCCGACCGCGCCGGCCAGCACGTCCTGCGTCGCGCCTTCCTGCACCGCCAGCACCCAGGCCGCGCCGCGCGCCAGCCGCGCCAGCTCGGCCGGCGCAAGGCGCCCGTCGCCGCTGACATCGCCCTGGCGCAGGATCGCCTCGCCACAGGCACCGGGCGTTCCCGCGCCGCAGGCGGCCTCCAGATGCTCCAGGTCGGCAAGGAAGGCGATGCCCTCGCCATGCAGCGTGGCCAGCGCCGCGGGCGGCGACTCGCAGCGCCGCCAGGTGGCCGGGCGCGCCTCCCCCGGCAGGCGATCGTCGCGCGTCTTCGCCTCGGGCTCGATGGTCTCGAGACCTTCCGGTGCGGGACGGAACATCAGCCGAGGCGCCTCCGCGCCGGTGCCGGTGCCGAGCGTGTAGCCGGCGGCCTGGCCCATCTCCGCGAAGCGGAACAGGCGTGCCGGCGCCTCCGCCTCCACCCGCGCGGCGGCGCGGCCGGTCAGCACGAGCATGGCGCTGGGGTCCGCGCAGTCGCCGGCGAACCACGCGCCGCGCAGCGGTTCCGGCACGCCGGCGCCGCCCCCCTGTGC
>NZ_JAPSMD010001007.1 GCF_027856955.1 Falsiroseomonas oryzae
GGCCGACATCGGCGAGCTGCGGCGGGCGCTGAGCGGGACGCTGGCCGCGGCGGCGCTGGATGCGCTGGCGGTGCCGGTGCTGCTGCTGGCGCTGCTGGTGATGGATCCGCGGCTGTCCGCCTTCGGCCTGGCCTGCGCGGCTGCCGCGGCACTGATCGGCTGGCTGGGCGAGCGGCGCGCGGCTGGCGCGCTGACCGCATCGAACCGCGGCGCGGCGGAGACCTCCGCCATGGTGGCGGACGCGATGCGCTGCGCCGAGCCGGTGGTCGCGATGGGCATGCTGCCGGCCCTGCAGCAACGCTGGATCGCGCGGATGGCCACCAGCGCGGCGCGGCTGCGGCAGGCGCAGGCGGCGGCACGGGCAGCGGCGACGCTGACCGTGGTGGTGCAGACCCTGTCGGGCGGTGGCGCGCTGCTGCTCGGCGCGGCGCTGATCCTGGGCGGCACCGACCTCGGCATCGGGCTGCTGCTGGCCATGCTGGTCACGCCGCGCATCGTCGGGCCCTTCGCGCGGCTCGCTGCCTCCCTGAACGAGCTGGCCGCGGCGCGCGCGGCCTGGGCGCGGATCGTC
>NZ_JAPSMD010001008.1 GCF_027856955.1 Falsiroseomonas oryzae
GCGCAGCGCGGCGAGGCTGTCGAAGCCGGTCGCGCGCGCCAGCTCCTCCGTCGGCACGGCCGGGCGGCGGCGCAGCACGGCCAGCACGCGGATGCCGAAGCCGGCCTGGCGCCCGGCCAGGGCGCGATCCTCGAGGTCGTCCGGCAGGCGCAGCGCGATGTCCCGCATCTCCCCCGCGGCAAGTCCGACGAGATGCGGCGCGAGACCGGCCGGGTCCGGCGCGCCGGGCTCGAAGCGCCGGGCGCGGCCGGAGAATTCGGGCAGCGGCACGACGGCGTCCTGGCCGAGGTCCAGCCCTTCCACCAGGCGCGGCGCGGCGATGTCGAGGGTGAAGTCCACCGGCCCGGCCGCGTGGTCGAAGAGCAGCGGCATGCGCAGGAAGGCGGTCGCAGGGTCGATCGTCTTGTCGGAGACGTAGCAGCGCGCGAAGCCGCCGCTGCCTCGCGGCAGCGCGAAGTCCGTGGCGGCGTCGCGCAGCGCCAGCGCGGCGTCCTTGCGGCGCAGCGCGCCGGTGGCGGAGGCCGGCTGCGCCTCCAGCCGCAGCTTCGCGCCGCGCAGGCCGGTC
>NZ_JAPSMD010001009.1 GCF_027856955.1 Falsiroseomonas oryzae
GGCCGCTTCGGCGGCGGGGCGCCGCCGGCCTCGCGCGGCGCCTGCACGGGGGCGATGTCGATGTCCTCGTCATCGGCGTCCTGGCGCCGGGCGGCGGCGGCGAAGCGCGCGGCCGCCCAGGGCGCGATCTCCACCCGCGTCTCGCGCTCCATCACCTGGATGCGGCCGACCTCCTGCCGCGTCACATGGCCGCGCTTGCAGAGGAAGGGCAGCAGCCAGCGCGGATCGGCGTTGCGGTTGCGCCCGACGCTGAGCCGGAACCACACGCCCTCCCGGCCCTCGCCACCGTCCCGCCTTTCGCGCGGGGCGGCGCGCGGCTCCGGCTCGGCCGGCTCCAGTTCCTCCGGCGCGGGCAGCGTGGCGCCGAGGGCGCGCAGCAGCGCCGCCGCCACCGCCTCCGCACCCTTCGCCTCCAGCACGGCGCGGCCGAGCGCCAGCGTCTCCGGCTCTGCACCCGCTGCCTCTGCGGCCGCGATCGCCTCCTGCACCAGGCGCTCGTTTCGCGCGCGCGGATCTGCTCGGCCGAGGGCGGCGGCCCCCATTCGGCGCGGATGCGCGCGG
>NZ_JAPSMD010001010.1 GCF_027856955.1 Falsiroseomonas oryzae
ATGCGCACGACGTCCGGCGGCGCGACGCCGCCCTGCCCCGCCCAGGCCAGCGCCGCCAGTGCCGCCTCGCGATGCGCCGCGATCTCCGCCGCGGTCCAGGTGGAGGGGCGCGCGGCCTGCGCCAGCCGCGCGATGGACTCCGCCAGCGGGCCATGCAGCGCCGCAGCCGGATCCACGTAGCGCACGGGATGCGGACGCAACGCCACGTCCAGCACCGGCGCGCGGTAGCGCCAGGGCTGCACGATCAGCTCCACCGGGTCCAGGCCCAGCGTGACGATCAGATCCGCCTCGTTCACGCAGCGCGCTTCCAGCGTGCCGCCGGTGAAGATGCCGGCATGCAGCGGATGCGTATCGGGCAGCACGCCCTTCGCCTTGTAGGTCACCAGCACCGGCGCCCCCAGCGCCTCCGCCAGGCGGCGCAGCGCGCGCGATGCATCCGCGTCCGTCGCCTCCAGCCCCGCCACCACCACCGGCCGCCGCGCGCCGGCCAGCAGCGCGAGGGGATCGCCGTCGCCGGGCGGCAGGTCCTGCACCAGCCGCCGCTGCGGCACCTCGCCGGG
>NZ_JAPSMD010001011.1 GCF_027856955.1 Falsiroseomonas oryzae
TGCCGACGCTCGCCGAGGCGCGTGTCCTCCGCCTGGCTGCCGCTGCGCAGCTCCGCCAGGCGCCGCTCCTCGGCGGTCGCGGTGGTGCGCAACTCGCCCAGGCGGCGCTCGGACTGCGCGGCCTGGTCCTGCAACATGCCGAGCCGCCGTTCCTCGGCGCCGCGGCGCTCTTCCAGCGCGGCGACGCGGCGTTCCTGCAGCGTGGCGTTTTCCCGCAGCTCCGCCAGGCGGCGCTCGGCCCCGGCGGTCGTGTCGCGCAGCTCCGCCAGGCGCTGGTCCTGCGTGGCCGATTGGGTGCGCAGCCCTGCCAGCCGCTGCTCCTCCGCCGTCGCCTGGCTGCGCAGCCCGGCGAGGCGCGATTCCGCTTCGCCCAGCTCGCCGCGGGTGCGGCCGGCGGATTGCTGCAACTGCCCGGACTCGCCCCGCAGTGCGGCGAGCCGGGACTCCTCGGCGGCCAGTGCCGCGCGCATATCGCGCAGCTCGGCGTCGGTGGCGCTCCGGCCCCGCTGGGCGCCGTCCAGGGCGCGGCGCGCCTCGGCAAGCTGGCGCTCCAGCG
>NZ_JAPSMD010001012.1 GCF_027856955.1 Falsiroseomonas oryzae
GGCGGATCGTCTCCTCCAGCGCGGCCGGGTCGGGCGCGCCGGCGGCAGCTTGCAGGGCAGTCAGCTCGATCGTGGCTGCGTGGCGGCGGCGATCCGCGGCCTCGGCGGCGTCGCGGCGCTCCCGCAGCTGGCGCGCCAGGGCGGCGGCGTCCTTGCTGCGGTCGCGCGCCACGCCCAGGCGGCGGACAAGGCGCGGCACGAGCAGGATCGCCGGCTCCTCGGTCGCCTCGCCGAGTTCCGCGGCCAGTTCGCGGGTCGCGGCCTCGAAGGCATCCACCGCGGCGCGCATGTCGGCGATGCGGCGGGCGTCGCCGCGCCAGGCTGTCGCGGCCTCGGCAATTCGTGTCCAGGCATCCAGCGCCGCTTCCGCCGCCTCGGCCGTGGCATCGGGATCGAGGGCGATGCCGGCCATCGCCTCGCGCCAGCTGGCATCCAGCTCTGCCAGCCCGGCGGCCGCGGCCTCGCTGGCGCGCCGCGCCGCCTCCGCCCGCTCGGTCTCCTGCGCCACCCGCGCCTCAAGGTCGCGACGCGCGCGTTCCGCCGCCTCCTGCGCG
>NZ_JAPSMD010001013.1 GCF_027856955.1 Falsiroseomonas oryzae
GCCGCACTCCGGCAGCGGCTCCGGCCGGGCGCCCGGGCGGGCGGCGAGCGCGCCGAGCACCGCCCCGACATCGCCGCCCAGACGGCTGCCGAGCTGCCCGGCCAGCTGCCCGAGATTCTGCACCTGCACGCCGCGATAGGCCGGCGCCGCCAGCGTGCCGCCGAGCTCCGCCGCGACCCGCACCGATTCGCCGGCCGCGCGCACGTCGTGCAGCAGGCGCAGCTGGATCGCCTCGGTGCCGAGATTCACCGTGCCGCTGCCCGCCACCTTCGCCGCCGGCGCATCCACCAGCAGCGTGCCGATGCGCGCCACGCCGTCGGCCGCATCGGCGCGCAGCGCGACGCATTCCACCGGCAGCCGCTGGGGCAGGTTCAGCGGGATGGAGCGCTCGCGCAGCGCCTGCTGGGCCGGGCCCATCACCGCCGGCTCCAGCGTCGCGTCCAGCATCGCCAGGCCGAGATGCCCGCCCAGGCTGGCGGCCACCGCGCGCAGCCCGGCGCCGGCGCCGCGCAGGTCGGCATCCAGCTCGCCCCGGCCGGTGGCATAGACCGGG
>NZ_JAPSMD010001014.1 GCF_027856955.1 Falsiroseomonas oryzae
GGCGCAGCGCGCCAGTGGCGGAGGCCGGCTGCGCCTCCAGCCGCAGCTTCGCGCCGCGCAGGCCGGTCGGGGCGCCTACGGGACGCACGGCGACGGAGCCGACCCAGGTGGCGCCGGGCCCGGCCGCAATGGGGCCGGCGGCGTGGAACAGCACGTAGCTCTGCCCGTCCTGCGAAGCGGTGCCGTGCACGCGCAGCCGGAGATGCGGCGGGTCCGCCTCGGGCTCGACGGCCAGCACCTCGGCGGCGAGGCCGGCGCCATTGTCGCCGAAGGCCCAGCCATCCGGCAGGCGGCCCAAGGGGCCGGGGGGCGCACCGGCGGTGGCGCCGGCGATGCCGGGCTGCGGGATTCGGTTCTCCGGCGGCAGCAGCCGGGCGGCGACGTCGCAGACCACGATGTCGCCCGGCGCGGTGGGCGTGCCGGGCGGCACCTCCGCCCAGCCGGCCTGGGTGGCGACCAGTGCGGCCATGGCGCGCTCCACCTCGTCCGGGTCGGGGCGCGCGACCAGCCGTTCGAGGCGCAGCGCGGCGGGATCGGGCGGTGCGACCTCCGG
>NZ_JAPSMD010001015.1 GCF_027856955.1 Falsiroseomonas oryzae
CGCCTGCGCGAAGTGGCTGGCGCGCCAGGGCGTGCGCCACCTCGCGCTGCTGGGCAGGCGCGGCGCGGAGGAGGACGCGGTGGCGCTGCGCGACCTGGCCGCGCTCGGCGCCCAGGCGGCGATCCATGCCTGCGACGTGGCCGATGCCGAGGCGCTGGCGGCGACGCTCGGGAAGATCCGGACGGTGCGTCCGATCGGCGGCGTGGTGCATGCGGCCGGCGTGCTGGACGACGGCGCCGCGATCTCGATGGATGCCGCGCGCTTCCGCCGCGTGCTGGCGCCCAAGCTGGACGCGGCCGAGAACCTGGACCGGCTGACCGCGGAGGATCCGCTGGCGCTGTTCCTGCTGTTCGGCTCCGCCACCACCGCCTTCGGCAATCCCGGCCAGGCCAACTACGTCGCCGCCAACGCCGCGCTCGAGGCGCTGGCACGGCGGCGCCGCGCGGCGGGGCGCCCGGCGCTCGCGGTGGCGTGGGGGCCGATCGCCGATGTCGGCATGCTGGCGGCGGAGGCGACCAAGGCCGCGGCGCTGCATCGCCGCCTCGGCGTC
>NZ_JAPSMD010001016.1 GCF_027856955.1 Falsiroseomonas oryzae
CGGCGGCGGCGGCGGCGGCGATGGCGTCGCGGTCGTCGGGGGCGATCGGCAGCACGAGCGGTTCGCCGCCCGCGGCGCGCACCAGCGCGGCCAGCGCGTGGGCGTTGCTGCTCACGATGCCGCCGGACGGGATCGGCTCGCCGGGCAGGGCGATCTCGTCGCCGGTCGCCAGGATGCCGATGCGCGGGCGGCGGTGGACGGTGAGCCACGGATTGTTCCCGGCGGCGGCCAGCCCGACGTCGCGCGCCGTCAGGCGCCTTCCGGCGGGCAGCAGCGTCTCGTCCGCGGCGAAGTCGAGGCCCTTGCGGCGGATCCAGCGGCCCGGCCGCACGGCTTCCTTCACGGCGACCTGGCCTTCGGCCTCCTCGGCGTCCTCCTGCAACAGGATGGCGTCGGCGCCGGGGGGGACGAAGCCGCCGGTGAAGATGCGCACGGCCTGGCCCGGGCCGACCGTGCCGGCGAAGGGGCGGCCGGCCGGCGCGGCGCCGATCATGGCGAGGCGCGCGCCTGCGGTCGCGTCGGCGGCGCGCACGGCATAGCCGTCCATCG
>NZ_JAPSMD010001017.1 GCF_027856955.1 Falsiroseomonas oryzae
CGCGGCGCCGAGGTGCGGCTGGTGGAGCGCGACCTGGCCGAGCCCTCGACCCTGGCGCTCTCGGGTGGCCTGTTCGCGGCGGCGGGCACGCGCTGGCAGCACGATGCGGGGGTGGAGGACGGGCCGGAGCGCTTCGCCGCGGATGTGCGCGCCTTCACCGGCGGCACGGCGCATCCCGGTGTGCTGGCGCCGGTGGCGGGCGCGGCCGGCCGGGCGGCTGCGTTCCTGGCTGATGTCGCCGGCCTGCCGGTGCACCTGCACACCGGAAGCCTCTGGCCTGGCCATTCCGTGACGCGCCTGCACGCCACGCCCGCCGAGAGCGGCGCCGAACTGTCCGACCTGCTGCGCCGGGCCGTGGCGCGCCAGCCACGGATCGCGCTGGAGGATTCAACGGAGCTGGTCGGGCTGGAGGACCGCGCGGCGCTGCTCTCCCAGGCCGGGACGCGGCGGCGCGCGGCGGCGGACGCCGTCGTGCTCGCCACTGGCGGCTTCGGCGGCGCGCCGGAGCTGCTGGCACGTCATGCACCGCGGGCGGCGGGCGCGGTGC
>NZ_JAPSMD010001018.1 GCF_027856955.1 Falsiroseomonas oryzae
CCGTGCTGGACATGCTGCTGCCGCGGCTGGCGCAGGGCGCGGGGCTGCGCGGCGGCGATCCGCCGCGCCAGGTCGCGCGCCTCGCTGCCGCGTCGCTGCGCCCGGGCGAGGTGCTGTTCGTCGCCAACTGGCATCCGGTGGCCTATGTGCTGGCCGGGCAGGCGCCGCCCACGCGCTTCGCCTTTCCCGGCCACCTGGCTGGCCATTTCGCGGCGCTCACGGGCGCGGATGCGGATGCGGAACTGGCGCGGGTGCTGGCCCTGCCGCCGGGCGTGATCGTCGTCGCCCCCGCCTTCTGGCCGCTGGTCCGGCCGGAGGCGCGCGCCGTGATCGAGGCCGCGCTGGCCGAGGGCTATGTGCTGGCCGGAACGGTCGCGGACGGAACCGGCCCGGTCGAGGTCTGGCGGCGCCGCTGAGCCGGGACCATGATGGCCGCGCATGGCGCCGCCGGGCACGCTCACCGACCTCCTCGAGACCGCCGCGGCGCGTCGCCCCGACGCGGCGGCGCTGCCGGGCCTGGACTGGGCCGGCGTGGCGGCGCGGGTG
>NZ_JAPSMD010001019.1 GCF_027856955.1 Falsiroseomonas oryzae
GCCGGGGATGGCAGGGTGCGCGACCAGCGCCGCGCCCGTCTCCGGCCCGCCCGGCACCAGGCGCAGCGCCTCCTCCGGCACGCCCGCATCGCGCAGCGCCCGGACGGCGAGCACGCCGATGCGCGGCGTCTGCGGCGCCGGCTTCGCCACCACCGCGTTCCCCGCCGCCAGCGCGGCGCTCACCTGGCCCAGGAAGATCGCCAGCGGGAAGTTCCAGGGCGAGATGCAGAGGAACACGCCGCGCCCGTGCAGCGTCAGCCGGTTGCTCTCCCCCACCGGCCCGGGCAGCGTGGCGGGCGACATGACGCGCTCGGCCTCGTCGGCATAGAAGCGGCAGAAATCGACGGCTTCCCGCAGCTCCGAGAGCGCGTCGTCCAGCGTGCGGAAGCCTTCGTCCTGGATCGCCGCGACGAAGGCGCCGCGGCGTTGCTCCAGCAGCTCCGCCGCGCGACGCAGCACCGCCGCGCGGCGCGCCACCGGCACCGCGTTCCAGGCCGCGAAGGCGTCGCGCGCGACCTCCACCTCCCGCGCCGCCATCGCCGCATC
>NZ_JAPSMD010001020.1 GCF_027856955.1 Falsiroseomonas oryzae
GGCCCAGGCTTCGGGCAGCGCGGCGACCAGCACCTCCGGCGGCAGGCCCGCGAGCAGCACGTCGCGCGCCTGCACCTGCTCCGCGTCGAGCGCCGCCGCGTGCAGCCAGGTCGCGGCCTCCATCACCGGCAGGGGCTGCCCACCCGGCCCGATCGGCAGGAGGCGCAGGCGGCCGAGGAAGGCGCCCTCCCCGGCGGGCAGCAGCACCGAGGCCGTGCCGCCGCGCAGGCGGTGGGACAGCCCGCCGTCGAGATGCGCGACGAGCACCGCCGCGGCATGGAAGGCGGCCTCCTCGACCGCGGCATGCAGGCTCGCGGCATCACCCCGTCCGCTGCGCTCCGCGAAGCGGCCGCAGGCGTGGTGCGTCACCTCCAGCAGCCGGGCGATGCCGCGGGTGTCGAGGCGCTTGCCGGCGATGCAGAGCAGCGTGTCCTCCGCGATGCCGGCCGGCTCGCCCGGCTCATGCGCCTGCGGCAGGGCGGGGGCGAGGGCGCGGGCGGTCAGCGCCCGGTGCCGCCGCGCCGCGTGCCGGTGGACGGTGACGGC
>NZ_JAPSMD010001021.1 GCF_027856955.1 Falsiroseomonas oryzae
GGGCCGGCCTGCCGGTGCCGCTGCCGCTGCTGGCCGGCACCTTCGCCGGCGCCGCGCTGGGCGCCTGGATCGAGTTGCGCGGACGCCCCGGCGCCGGGACGCGCGCGGACCGGGCGGCCCGATGAGCCTGCGCTGGGACGTGCTGCTCGCGATCCTCGGCATGGCGCTGGTCAGCTACGCCTGCCGTGCCGGCGGCTATGCCGTGCTGCGCAGCATCCGCCCGCCGCCCTTCGTGGAGGCGATGCTGCGCCACCTGCCGGGCGCGCTGTTCATGGCCTATGTCACGCCGCCCCTGGTGGCGGGGTCGCTGCCGGCCTGGATCGGCGCGGCCGCGGTGGTCGGCGTGCAGCTGGCCACTCGCAACCTGGGGCTGGCGATCTGCGCCGGCGTCGCGGCGGTGTGGGGGGCGCAGGCGGCGCTGTGGTAGGATGCCACGCATGGGCGAGCCAGCCACCTATCCCGACTGGGCGACGATCAACGCCCGCCACATCGCCGCGCGGCGGGCGCAGGCGGTGCAGGCGGCGCGCGCCGCGGCCGCGGCGGC
>NZ_JAPSMD010001022.1 GCF_027856955.1 Falsiroseomonas oryzae
CAGGCGCAGCCCGCCGGCGTGCGCCCCGCCGCCGGCGAACCGCCGACCCAGCCCTTCCTGCGCATCGAGGCGGTGGCGCATACCGCGCCGGTCGCGCGCCTCGCCACCGATGCGGCGGGCCGGCTGCTCGCCACCGTGTCCGACGACAAGACGCTGCGCCTCTGGGACCTGCCGGACGGCACGCCGCGCGGCGTGTTGCGCCCGCCGATCGGGACGGAGGCGGAGGGCGAGCTCTATGCGGTGGCGCTGACGCCGGACGGCACGCGCGCCTTCGCCGCCGGCTACACCGGCTCGGCCTGGGACGGCGCCTTCTGCATCTACGTCTTCGACCTGCGCACCAGCGCGCTCGTCGCCCGCCTGCCCGGCCTGCCCGCGCCGGTGCAGCACCTCGCTGTCTCGGCCGATGGCGAGCGGCTGGCCGCCGCCCTCGGCGCGCGCGCCGGCATCCGCGTCTGGGACGCCCGCAACGGGCGCGCGCTGTGGGAGGACACGGCCTATGGCGGCCCGGCCCGCACGGTCGGCTTCTCCCCCGATGGCGCGC
>NZ_JAPSMD010001023.1 GCF_027856955.1 Falsiroseomonas oryzae
CGCCGCGGCCGGGCAGCGACGCGGCGCTGGCGGCTGCGCGCTTGAAGGGGCCGGTGGTCGCATTCTCTGCCGCCGAGGCCGCGCGCGCGGCGCTGGTGATCGACGCCGTCTTCGGCGCGGGACTCTCGAAGGCTGTGAACGGGCTGGCCGCGGAGGTCCTGCGCGCGGTGCGCGCGCCGCTGCTGGCGGTGGACGTGCCCTCCGGCGTGGACGGCGCGACGGGCGCGGTGCTCGGCGTCGCGCCGCAGGCCGCGCTGACCGTCACCTTCTTCCGCCGCAAGCCCGGGCACCTGCTGTTCCCCGGGCGCGGGCTGTGCGGGGAGACCCTGCTGGCGGAGATCGGGCTTCCGGCCCGAGTGCTGCCCGCCATCGGTCCGCGTGCCTGGCGCAACGGGCCATGGCTGTGGCGCATCCCGCGGCCGTCGGCGGAGGCGCATAAGTATGTGCGCGGCCACGTCGCCGTGGCAGCAGGCGCAGGCATGACCGGTGCGGCGCGCCTGGTTGCGGCGGGCGCGCGGCGCGCGGGCGCGGGGCTGGTGAC
>NZ_JAPSMD010001024.1 GCF_027856955.1 Falsiroseomonas oryzae
GCCGCGCCCGCGGCGCGCAGCGCCGCGGCCAGTGCCGCACCGGGCGCGGCGATGGTCACGCGGTTCTCGCGCATCCGCGCCTGGTTCGCCGCCTCCCGCGTCTCGAGCAGTTGCCACAGCCCGTCCTCGGTGCGCCGCGCCGCGAACTCCAGCGCCGCGCGGCCGTCCGATCCCAGCGACGCCAGGCGCGCGGGCGCCGCGAAGGTCAGGCTGACCGGCATCGCGTAGCCGATCTCCGTGAAGTGCGGCAGGTGCTCCCACAGCCGGCGCCCCGCGCCGCCATCGCCGGAGGACAGCACCGCATCCAGCGTGCCGGCGTTCAGCCGCGCCGCCACGTCCTGGAAGCTCAGCTGCTCCACCGCCGCGCCCAGCCGGCGGAAGGTGACGGTGCCGGCGGCGTCGTAGCTGCGCAGCCGCAGCCCCTGCAGGTCGGCCGTCGTGGCGACCGGCCGGCGCGACCACAGCCCCGTCGGCGGCCAGGGCGTCGCGTGCAGCAGCGTCACGCCCTGCCGCGCCAGCGCCTCGGCATAGGCCGGCCG
>NZ_JAPSMD010001025.1 GCF_027856955.1 Falsiroseomonas oryzae
TGGGCGACCGCGTGCGGCTGGACCGCGGCGGCGCCTTCGACGACGCGCTGGAGGCGGAGTTCGACGTGCTGGCCGGGCCGGCGGTGCCGCTGCCCGGGGGCGGGCGCCTGACCGTGCATCCGACCCCGGCGCTGACCGCGATCGACGTGGATGCCGGCAGCCATGCCGGTGGCAGCGATGCGGAGGCGCAGCTGCGGCTGAACCGGACAGCCGTGGCGGAGGCGGCGCGGCAGATCCGGTTGCGGCAGCTGGCGGGCGCCATCCTGCTGGACGTCGCCGGGCTGTCGCCGAAGCGACGGGAGGCGCTGGCCGAGCCGCTGGCCGTCGCGCTGGCGCAGGATCCGCTGAAGCCGCGGCTGCTCGGGCTGACGCGGCTCGGCCTCTTCGAGATCCAGCGGCCGCGCGTGCATCCGCCGCTGCACGATGTGCTGGGCCTGCCGGCCTCGCCCCTGACCCATGGCCTTGCCGCGCTGCGTCGCGCGGCGCGCGAGGCGGCGGCGCAACCGGGCCAGCCCTTGGCGCTGCGCGCGGCCCCCG
>NZ_JAPSMD010001026.1 GCF_027856955.1 Falsiroseomonas oryzae
GCCGCGATCGCGGACCCGTCCCGCGCCGCCTTCTTCCGCTTCGCCCTCGACGACGACGCCCCGGCCGCGCGGCGGCTGGAACGTGCGGTCGCCTGGCGCTGCCGCGCGCTCGCGCTGCCCTATGGCGACCAGGGGCTGCTGCTGCACCGCGACCTGCTGGACGCGGCGGGCGGCATCCGGCCGCTGCCGCTGATGGAGGATGTGGACCTGGTGCGCCGCCTCGGCCGGGCGCGGCTGCGCGGGCTGGACGTCGCGGCGGTGACCAGCGCGGCACGCTGGCGGCGCGAGGGCTACCTCCGCCGCTCGGCACGCAACCTCGGCTGCCTCGCGCTCTGGTTCCTCGGCGTGCCGCCGCACATCATCGCGCGGCTCTATGCGGGACGCCGGGGATGAGGGGCGACACGGTGATCGTCTTCGCGCGCGCGCCACGGCTGGGCGCGGTGAAGCGCCGACTGGCGCGGGGCATCGGCGCGATGGCGGCGCTGCGCTTCTACCGCGCGCAACTGGCCGCGACGCTGGCGGCCGCGCGCGATCC
>NZ_JAPSMD010001027.1 GCF_027856955.1 Falsiroseomonas oryzae
ACGCGGCATCCACCTCCTGCTGCACGGGCCGGTCGGCACCGGCAAGACGGAGCTGGCGCGCACCCTGGCCGCGGAGCTGGGCGTGCCGCTCCACGCGGTCGGCGAGGCCGATGAGCGCGGCGGCGAGCCGACGCGTGGCGAGCGGCTGGCCGAGCTTCGCCTGGCGCAGCGGCTGCTCTCGGGCGCCGGCCCGGCCCTGCTGACCTTCGACGAGGCGGAGGATCTCTTCGCCGGCGACGGGCCGCGTGGCGGCTTCGATCCCTTCGACGAGGACGCCCTCTTCCGCCCGGCCCCGTCCGCCGGCTCGCGCGCCTACATCCACCGGCTTCTGGAAGGCGCGCCGGTGCCGGTGATCTGGACGGCGAACAGCCTGCGCGCCTTCGGCCCGGCCGTCCTGCGCCGGATGTCCTGCTGCATCGAGATGCCGGTGCCGCCCGCGCCGGTGCGCGCCGCGCTCTGGACGCGCGCCGCCGCGGCGGAGGGCGTGGCGATCGGCGCGGAGGAGGTCGCGCGGCTTGCCCGCACGCTGCCCGC
>NZ_JAPSMD010001028.1 GCF_027856955.1 Falsiroseomonas oryzae
AAGGCGCCGTGGCGCGCCTGGTCGGGCCGGGCCGCGATGCCCGGGTGCGCGCGGAGGTGACGGACGCCGAGCTGCTGCACGCCGAGGCCGCGCCGCTGATCGCGCGCGACGCGCTGGTGAAGGTGCCGCTCTGGTGCGGCACGCCCTGCCTGCTCGCCCTCGGCGCGCGGGAGACAGCGGCGCTGCCGGCCCGGCAATCCGTGCAGACCCTGGCCTTCCTCGGCCGCGCCGTGGCGGCCGCGCTGGCGCGCTGAAGCTGAATGGGCGGGGCGGAGGCCCTCTCCGGCTGGCTCGCCACCCTGGCGCAGGAACGCCGCGCCAGCGACAACACGGTGGAGGCCTACCGGGCCGACCTGGCGCTGTTCCTGGCCTTCCTCGGCCGGCACCTGGGCGAGGAGCCGGACCTGGCCGCTCTCGCCGCGCTGCGCCCCGCCGACCTGCGCGCCTTCCTGGCCGAGCGCGCGCGGGAAGGCGACGGGAACGCCACGCGCGCGCGGCGCCTGGCCGCCATCCGTGGCTTCCTGCGGCATCTGG
>NZ_JAPSMD010001029.1 GCF_027856955.1 Falsiroseomonas oryzae
CGGATCCAGAAGGCGTCGCCGTTGCGCGACGCCATGACCGCCGCGAGCGTCGCGCCATCGAAGGCCGTCTCCCCGGCGGTCAGCACCAGAACGCGCAGCGGCAGCCCCGCCACGTTCAGCGCGTTGCCCAGCAGCGCCGCGCCGGCCAGCCACCGGCGCAGCCTGGCCCGGTCCCCGGGCGCCAGCATGTCGCCGTAGCCGAGCCCGAACAGCGCCAGGCCCGCGGCGCCCAGCATCGCCGCATGCGTCGCCGCGCGCAGCATCACCAGCGCGGCGTCCAGGGTGCTGGGGTCGGGCTGCAGATACTCGAGGATCATCCGGGCGCTCCGAGCCGGAATCGCAGCGTGCCGCCGACCTCGTGGCCATCCGCCGAGATGGCCCGCCAGACCGCACGCCACGCGCCGGGCGGCAGGTCGCGGCCGATGCCGGCGCGGTGCTCCGGCCGCGGCGCGAGGTCGCGGGTGCGGCGCAGCGGCCATTCCGACTCGTCCTGCGCGAAGAGCCGCAGCGCGGTGAGCTGCACCG
>NZ_JAPSMD010001030.1 GCF_027856955.1 Falsiroseomonas oryzae
GGGAGGACGCCGCCCGCCGCGAGGCCGAGATGGGCCGCGTGCCCGATGCCGCCGTGGTGCCGGCGCTGAGGGTGGCCGGACGCCGCTGACCGTGCCGCGAAGCTGCGGGCTCTGCGTCGCGCTGGACGCCCCGGACCTCGGCACCGCCGAGGGCTGGGCGCGCGCAGTCGCGCCGCATGCCGGGCTGCTGAAGGTCGGCCTCGAGCTGTTCTCCGCGGAGGGCGGAGCGGCGGTGCGTCGCATCGCGCCGCACGGGCCGGTCTTCCTCGATCTCAAGCTGCACGACATCCCCAACACCGTGGCCGGCGCGGTGCGGGCACTGGCGCCCCTGCGCCCGGCCTGGCTGACCATCCATGCCGCCGGCGGCGCCGCCATGGTGGCGGCCGCGCGGGAGGCGGCGGAGAAGGCCGCCGGCGCGGATCGCATGCGCATCCTCGCCGTCACCGTGCTCACCAGCCTGGACGCCGCCGCGCTGTCCGAGACGGGCGTGGCCGGCGGCCCCGTGCAGCAGGTGCTCCGCCTC
>NZ_JAPSMD010001031.1 GCF_027856955.1 Falsiroseomonas oryzae
CGGGCTGGCCGCGGGGGTCGCGGTGTGGATCAAGCAGGTGGCGGCGGTGGAATGCGCGGCGCTGTGGCTGGCGATGATCGTCACGGCGCGCGCGCGGCTGGATGCGCGGCGCGTCGGCGTGCTGGCGCTGGCCTTCGCCGCCGGCGCGGGGCTGCCGACACTCGGCATGGCGGCGGGCTACTGGGCCAGCGGCCATCTGGATGCCTGGATGCAGGCCAACATCCTCGGCGTGCTGGGCTATGGCGCGGTGCCGGCGGACGGGCCGGGCTTCCGGCGCGGCGTGCTGGGTGCGCTGCCGCATCTGCTGTGGCTCGGCCTTGCCGCGCTGGGCCTGCTCGCGGCGCCGGAGCGCCACCGCACGTTGTGGCCGCTGCTCGCCTGGCTCGGCGCGGCGGTACTGGCGGTGGTCGCCCCGGGCAAGTTCTACGACCACTACTTCCTGATCCTGCTGCCGCCGCTGTGCCTGCTCGCGGCCTTCGGCCTGGCGGCGCTGGCGCGCCTGGCGCTGCGTGCGCGCCACC
>NZ_JAPSMD010001032.1 GCF_027856955.1 Falsiroseomonas oryzae
CTGCCAGGCCGGCTCCTCCGCCGCCCCGGCCACCAGCCGGTCCAGCGTCGCCTCCCGGATCGCCGCGGAGGGGTTGCCCAGCAGCGCCACGATGGCCGGCGAATCGGCGGAGTTGGCGACCGCTTCCGCCACCGGCTCGGTCAGGCGGGGGCGGGCGGCAACCAGGCGGCGGGTGAAGGGGGCGGGCGGCTGCGCCACCAGCGCCAGCAGCTCGGCCTCCGTCAGCAACGGCGACAGGCGCAGCACCGGGCCCGCCACCGGCATCTCGGTGTCGCGCGCCAGGCGCAGGATCAGCTCGCGCGGCGCGTCCGGCAGCCCCGCCACGGCTTCCGACAGCGCGGCGCGCACCTCCACCGCCGCATCGGCCACCAACCGGCCGAGGATCGCCCCGGTGATCCGCGCCAGCCGGTCCTGCGCCGCGGCGCTGAGCCCCGGCGCCAGCTTGCCCACGCGCCGCGCCAGCGCGGTCCGTACCGCCGCGTCCGGATCCTCCGCCAGCAGAAGCCCGGCCTGGGGCGGCG
>NZ_JAPSMD010001033.1 GCF_027856955.1 Falsiroseomonas oryzae
CGGCCAGCGTCCGCGCCAGCCCCTCCGGCGTCGGCGCGCCGCGCGCGGGCTCCGGGCGCGGGCCGGCATCGGGCAGGTCCGCCTGCGGCGCGCCGAGCTCATCCACCAGCGCGGCCAGCGCATGCACCGGGTCGGCCTCGTAGCGCGTCAGCAGCAGGATGTCGGCGTCCTCGCGGTGGTGGCGGGACGGCTTGCCCGGATAGGCGAAGAAGCCGACGGGCGCCTTGCTGTTCACCAGGATGATCGTGGTGAAGGGCTTCAGCGCCTCCACCGCCATGTCCACGGGATAGGGCACCCGCTCCAGCGGCAACCGCCCGCGCCCGCGCTCCACCTTGCCGTTCGACATCTCGGCCATCACGGTCGCGCCCGTCGCCTGGGCCACGCGCCAGGCCAGCGCCTGCGCCTCGGCCCGCAGCGCCAGGCCACCGAGCAGGATCAGCACGTTCCGCCGCTCCCGCAGCGCGCGTGCGGCGTTGCGCACGGCCAGCGGATCGGCCTGCGGCGCGGCCGGCACCGGCAG
>NZ_JAPSMD010001034.1 GCF_027856955.1 Falsiroseomonas oryzae
CGGCCCGCCTGCTGCTCGCCGCCGCAGCGGCCACGGGGCTGGCGCTGCTCGCGCGCGGCGCCGGCCTGACCGAGCCGCTGGACTTGGTGGCGCATGACGCGCTGGTGCGCTGGCACGCCACCGCGCCACCGAGCGACCGCATCGCGCTGGTGACCGCGACGGAGGAGGATATCGGGCGCTTCGGCTGGCCCCTGCCCGATGCGGTGCTGGCCACGCTGCTGGACCGGCTGGCGGCGGCCGGTGCCGGCCCCATCGCCGTGGATCTCTACCGCGACCGTCCCGTCGGCGACGGCGCGGCGCAGCTGGACGCGGTGCTGGTGCGGCATCCCGGCATCCTCTGGGTGACGAAGCTGCCGGAACCTCCCCTGCCCGGCGTCCGCCCGCCGGCGCTGCTGGCCGGCACGCCGCGCGCCGTCGCCGCCGACCTCGTCACCGATGCCGGCGGCGTGGTGCGGCGCGGGCTGATCGCCGGCGAGGACACCGCCACGGGCGCCGTGGTACGCAGCCTGGGCGCGG
>NZ_JAPSMD010001035.1 GCF_027856955.1 Falsiroseomonas oryzae
GGCGCCGCCACGGTCTTCGCCGGCTGCGTCGGCCGCGACGGCTTCGCGGAGGTCGCGACCGCCGCGCTGCGTGAGGCGGGGGTGGACCTGGCGCGGCTTCGCGTGGTGGAGGCGCCGACCGGCTGCGCCGCGATCTGCGTCGATCCGCGGGGGCGCAACCAGATCGCCGTGGCGCCCGGCGCCAACCTGGACGCCCGCGCGGCGCAGGTGGAGGACGCGGCGCTGGGCCCCGGCGTCGTCCTGCTGCTGCAGATGGAGGTGCCGCCGGCGGAGGTCGCTTCGCTGATCCACCGCGCGAAGGCGCGCGGCGCGCGGGTGGTGCTGAATCTCGCGCCGCCCGGCGAACTTCCGCTCGGGGCGCTGCGCGCGCTGGACCTGCTGGTGGTGAACGAGCACGAGGCGGCGGTGCTGGCCGCGCGGCTGGGTTGCGCGGCGGATGCCGGGGGCCTGCGCGGCGCGCTGCAGGTGGACGTCGCGGTGACGCTGGGCGAGGCGGGGGCGGAGGCGGCGACG
>NZ_JAPSMD010001036.1 GCF_027856955.1 Falsiroseomonas oryzae
GCGCCGCCGGGCGCGGCACGGCGCTTGCGCTGTCGGGCCGCGGAAGGGGCGGCACCGAGCGGCGGCCGGCCCGCGTCTCCGGAACGGGCGACTGCCATGGATGTGCTGACCGCCACCGCCCCGACGTCCCTGCCCATCGCGCCCGGCGCGGCGGATCCTGCGGTGCCGCCCGGTGCATTCGCGCTGCTGGTCGCGGGGCTTGTCGCCACGGACGGCGCCGAGCCGATGGCGACGGATCCCGAGGCGGTGGAGGACGCCGCCCCGGCGGAGCTGCCGGGCTGGATCGCAATCGCTCCGACGATGACCCTGCCGCCTGCGCCGCCGCAGCCGATGATGGCGCAGGGCGCGACGGTCGCCGGCTCCGTGGTCCCGACGCCGGCGGCAGCGCCGCCAGAGGCCGTACCAAGCATCCCGACGCCGCACCTCCCTGCGCCCGCCCCGGCACATGCGGCGCGCATCGCGCCGACGGCGCCGGCGATTCAACCGGGCCCGGGCGCGGCGCCGGAGCCC
>NZ_JAPSMD010001037.1 GCF_027856955.1 Falsiroseomonas oryzae
CGTCCGGGAAGCGGGCGGCCAGCAGCGCGGCGAGCTCCGCATCGAAGCGCGCCACCGCCCCGGGCCCCAGCGCGCCGCCGATGCCGGCCGAGGCCCGCACGCGGCCGCGCCAGGCCGCATGCGCATAGACGGCCTCGTGGTCGAAGCCGGCAAAGGCGAGGTCCGCGAAGCCGGCAAGGCGAAGATCGTCCGCCCAGGCCGGATACATCCCGCTGCCGCGCCCCAGCCGCCAGCGCGGGTTGTGCGCCTCGATCAGGAACTCCGTGGCATGCGCGACGGTGCCGGGATGCGGCATCCAGTCGTGGTGGCAGATCAGCAGCGCGCCGCCGGGCTTCAGGACGCGGCGCGCCTCGGCGGCGGCCAGCGGACGGTCGAACCAGTGCCAGCACTGCGCGGCGACCACCAGGTCGAAGGCGGCGGCGGGCTGGCCGGTGCGCTCGGCCAGGCCTTCCTCGAAGCGGGCCGCGACACCCTCCGCCACGGCCAGGCGGCGCGCGGCGGCGACCTGG
>NZ_JAPSMD010001038.1 GCF_027856955.1 Falsiroseomonas oryzae
CGGCCACGCGCGCCGAGGTCGGCGTCGCGGCGCGGCTGCTCGGCGGCCAGGGCGGCGTGCGCTTCGGCGCGGAGTTCACCCAGGCCGCGGTGCTGCGCGGCGGGCTGGGCGAGGCGCGCGTGGTCCACCTCGCGACCCACGCCCTGCTGCCCGGCGAGCTCTCCTGCCTCTCCGAACCGTCGCTGATGGTCTCGCCGCCGCGCGGGGCGCCGGACGCCTCGGGCGCCTTCATCCCGGCCTCGACGCTGCTCGGCCTGCGGCTGGATGCCGACCTGGTGATCCTCTCGGCCTGCAACACCGGCAGCACGCCGGGCGGCGCGGGCGCCGGCGGCGAGGGGCTGGCGGGCCTGGCGCGCGCCTTCTTCTTCGCCGGCACGCGGGGGATCCTGGCGACGCATTGGGCGGTGGACGATTTGGCCGCGGCGCTGCTGGTCGCCGGCACGCTGGAGCGGGAGCGGGGCGGCGCCACGGCGGCCGCGGCGCTGCGCGGCGCGCAGCTGCGCCT
>NZ_JAPSMD010001039.1 GCF_027856955.1 Falsiroseomonas oryzae
GGTGCCGGTGCTGCGCACCGAGGCGACCGACCTGCCGGCGGGCTTCCGCGGCGCGATGCTGCTGGTCACCGACGGGGCGCGCCGCCCGGCGCCGAATGCCGCGCTGCTCGGCAGGATGTTCGGCCTGACGCCGGCCGAGGCGCGGCTGGCGGCGGCGCTGGCGGCGGGGCGTTCGGCGGCGGACCATGCGAAGGCAAGGGGCGTCTCGGTGGAGACGGTGCGCAGCCAGTTGGCCGCCATCCGTCGCAAGACCGGCTGCCGGCGGCAGGCCGACCTCGCCGTGCTGCTCACGCGGCTGCCGGGGTAGCGCGGCGGCGCGGGCGGCTTTTTCCTTGCCGCTTGCAACCGACATTGCAACATTCCGCTTGTGGGTGGACAGGAGCGCATCCCGCGGGGCGGGGCGCCGGGCGCGGCGGCCTCCCGCTGGCTGCGCCCGGCGCGCGACACGCATGAGGAGGCCGCGGACCGCGCGGCGGCGCGTCTGCTCGGCATGGCGGAGCCCGC
>NZ_JAPSMD010001040.1 GCF_027856955.1 Falsiroseomonas oryzae
CGCTGGCGCCGCTGCCGGATGGCGGCTTCGCCTCCACCGGCGAGGACGGGCGCGTCGCGCTGTGGCCGGCCCGCCCGGCCGGCGAACCCGTCCGCGTGCTGGAAGGCCATACCGAGCCGGTCGCCGCCCTGGCCCTGGCCCCCGACGGGCGGCGCCTGGCCTCGGCGGCCTGGGACGGCACCGCGCGGGTCTGGGACTTGGCGACCGGCACGGCCCGCGTGCTGGAAGGCCATCGCGGCAACGTCAACGGCGTGGCGTTCCGCCCCGACGGCACGGTGGCCACCGCCGGCTTCGACGGCACGCTGCGCCTCTGGCCCGAGGGCGAGACGGACAAGATCCTGGCCGAGTTCGGCTTCCCGCTGAACACGCTCGCCGCCCTGCCGGACGGCACGCTGGCGACCGGCGGCGTGGACGGCCTGCTGCGCCTGGTGGCGCCGGACGGCGCCGTGCGGGAGGTGCGCGCCGGCGCCCGGCCGATCGTCGCGCTGGCCGTCGCGCCGGATG